>NZ_JBSHBL010000126.1:0-22160 GCF_053611985.1 Streptomyces sp. NPDC054770 | reverse complement strand
TCACCTTGAATACACCCCATCCAAAACGTGCGCAAAAACGGGCCGGCCCCGGAGCGCATGGCGCGCGCTCCGGGGCCGACGGAAAGACGACGCCCCTCAGGGAGTCGGCGTCACTTGTTGATGCAGGTGTTGCCGAAGGCGGGGTTCAGCAGCCCGATCACGGAGATCGTGTTGCCGCAGACGTTCACGGGGACGTGCACGGGAACCTGGATCACGTTGCCGGAGATGACACCCGGGGAACCCACGGCAGCACCCTGGGCACCCGAGTCGGCGACAGCCAGGCCCGCACCCGCGAGAACCAGACCACCAGTGGCAGCCGCAGCAGCGACGACCTTCTTGAGCATTATTCCTCCTTGTTGGCAATGCGATTCCAAGTAGCGGATCGCATTAGATGTAACGAGGAGGGAGTAATGGAGCTACGAGCTTATCGTCGCATTCACTCTTCTCAGTCGGCTTCGTACAGCCGCCCGATTACCTGAAGCCAGGGCTTTACGACGCGTCGATGAAACGGTCGAGCACCCGCACACCGAACTGCAGCCCGTCCACCGGAACCCGCTCGTCCACGCCGTGGAACATGCCCGCGAAGTCCAGCTCCGGCGGCAGCTTGAGCGGCGCGAAGCCGAAGCCCCGGATGCCGAGGTCGTCGAAGGACTTGGCGTCGGTGCCGCCGGAGAGCATGTAGGGGATGGCCTTGGCCGTCGGGTCCTCGGCGAGCAGCGAGGACTGCATGGCCTCCACCAGGGCCCCGTCGAAGCTGGTCTCCAGCGCCTTGTCGGAGTGCACGTCCGCGCGGACCACGTTCGGGCCGAGGATCCGGTCGAGGTCGGCGAGGAACTCCTCCTCGTGGCCGGGCAGGAAGCGGCCGTCCACGTGCGCGGTGGCCTCGCCGGGGATGACGTTGACCTTGTAACCGGCGTTCAGCTGGGTCGGGTTGGCGGTGTTGCTGAGGGTCGCGCCGATCAGCTTGGCGATGCCGCCGAGCCTGGCCAGTGTCGACTCCATGTCCTCCGGGTCCAGCTCGGTGCCGAGCGCGTCGCCCAGTTCGTCGAGGAAGGCCCGGGTGGTCTTGGTGACCCGCACCGGGAACTTGTGCCGGCCGAGCCGGGCGACGGCCTCGGACAGCTCGGTGATCGCGTTGTCGCGGTGGATCATCGAGCCGTGTCCTGCGGTGCCGGCCACCTTCAGCTTCATCCAGTGCATGCCCTTCTCGGCCGTCTGGATGAGATAGAGCCGGCGCTGCTCGTTCACCGTGAAGGAGAAGCCGCCCACCTCGCTGATCGCCTCGGTGACCCCCTCGAAGAGATCCGGGTGGTTGTCGACCAGGTGCCGGGCGCCCCAGGTGCCGCCGGCCTCCTCGTCGGCGAGGAAGGCCAGCACGATGTCCCTGGGCGGCTTCCGGCCGCTGCGCAGCCGGTCCCGTACGACCGCCAGGGTCATGGCGTCCATGTCCTTCATGTCGACCGCGCCCCGGCCCCACACGCACCCGTCCGCGATCTCACCGGAGAAGGGGTGGTGGGTCCAGTCGTCGGCGTTGGCCGGTACGACGTCGAGGTGGCCGTGGATCAGCAGGGCGGGCCTGGTCGGGTCCGCGCCCTCGATGCGAGCCACCGTGGAGGCGCGGCCCGGGTGGGACTCGAAGATCTTCGGCTCCAGGCCGACCTCGGCGAGCTTCTCGGCGACCCACTCGGCGGCCTTGCGTTCGCCGGGGCCGGAGTGGTCGCCGAAGTTGCTGGTGTCGAACCGGATCAGCTCGCGGCAGAGGTCCACGACCTCGTCCTCGCCGGTGACGCCCTTGGCCGTGTCCGTCTCGCTCACGCTGATTCCTCCTGCTGTCCCTGGCGGCCGGTCCCTGCCATCCTCTCTCCCTTCCGGCTCCGACCCCAAGGCCGGTCCCGGCCCGTCACACGCCGTTCACGACCGGCCGCGCCCGGAACGGGGTGTGATCGGCCACCCCTGGAAGCCTGGTAGTGTTTCCTTCGTCGCCGCGAGGGAAACCCGCACGGAAGACTTCGCACGACAGACACCTTGTCCGGGTGGCGGAATGGCAGACGCGCTAGCTTGAGGTGCTAGTGCCCTTTATCGGGCGTGGGGGTTCAAGTCCCCCCTCGGACACCACGAAGAAACCCCTGCTGAGCAGGGGTTTCTTGGTTTTTGCAGCGGTTTCTGCGGCGGTTTTGGGAGCAGAGTGCGGGCGACCACCTTCCGGTGGGCGCCACTCTCCCGGTCGTGACTGGCTCAGTCGAGGCCGCCTATTCGGCCGTCGCCGAGGGCCACGGCGGAGGTGAACGCGCGGAGCGCGGTGCGGTCCAGCAGGAGCGCGGGCCCGTGGGGCCGCTTGCTGTCGCGGACGGCGACCGTCGCCTCGTCGACGATCCCGCATTCCACGCAGTCGGACTGTGATGCGGACGCCGAGGACTTCCACCAGGTCACCGGCAGAGTCGACGCGTCGTCAACGTGCTTCATTCGCTATTCGTTCTTCCTTATCTGGGTGATCAGTTCCACCGACGCCTCGACGGACTCGGCGGCAGACGTGAGGCGTTGCCACGCGGCCCGGTGCGTGGAGACCCGATCACGTTCCTCGATGTACAGGGCGGAGGTCAGCCCTTCCTGGTGGACGACGTCCAGATCGGTGTGCGGACCGAAGCCCAGGATGCTGAAGGTGCCGGTGAGCCCGGCGTGCAGGGGAGCGTCCGACCGCAACACCTGGATGTTGATATTCGGGCGCCGCCCCATCGTAAGCAGGCGCCCCAACTGCTCGTACATCAGGGCGGGATCCTCGGTGGTGGAGCGCAGGGCCTGTTCGGAGATGATCGCCCAGAGCGCCAGCGGGTCGCTGTCCCGGGTGAGGACGGCCTGGCGTGCCAGCCGTACCTCGACGAGCGCGTCGACCCGTGCCTCGACCGCCTCGGACATGGCGGTCGCCCGGATGATCTCGCGGGCGTACTCGGCGGTCTGGAGCAGTCCGGGGACCATGCCCAGCTGCCAGGTGGAGACCGTCTCGGCCTCCGCCTCCAGGCTGATCAGGTCCTCGTACACCGGGGTGAGGACACCCCGGTACGAGTGCCACCAGCCGCGCCGGCCGCCCTCCTTGGTGAGCGTGATCAGGGCCGCGCGCAGTTCGTCGCTGACGTCGCGGCCGAGTCCGGCGTACAGCAGCAGCAGCGCCTGGATGTCCGCTGCCTTGGGGGCGGTCTTGCCGGTCTCCATCCGGGACAGCTTGGAGGAGACGAACGCGCCCTCGGAGTGCTCGGCGACCTCGTCGAGGGTGAGTTCGCCGCGCAGCTCGCGCAACTTCGCACCGAGCCGTCGCCGGCGCACCGTGGGCGTGCTCACGGATTCCCCCTTCTGTCCAGTGAACTGCCCGACAGTCTGCCCGTGCCGCCCCGACCCCCGCCACCGGCTGACGAGTTGTGCCGCAAGTCTCTCAAAGCGATGCGCAATATTTCACATCTTGCGGGACGTATTGCGATCGACTGTGTCGTGAAGGCACCATGAATCCGGGAAATACGACAGTGACCGCACTCGCATGGCGAAC
Organism: Streptomyces sp. NPDC054770; assembly: GCF_053611985.1. Taxonomy (NCBI): domain Bacteria; kingdom Bacillati; phylum Actinomycetota; class Actinomycetes; order Kitasatosporales; family Streptomycetaceae; genus Streptomyces; species Streptomyces sp. NPDC054770. The sequence goes on along the minus strand of NZ_JBSHBL010000126.1, from coordinate 18,625 downwards.
TACCGTGCCTGCGTTGGGACATGCCCGTGAGGGGATGCACATGATCGAACGCCAGCGGAGCACCACGACCGAAATCCGCCCCGTGCAAGTCGCCCCACCGCCGGTCCTGTTACTGGCCAGCGAGCCTCAGTCGGCCAAGGCCGCACGGCTGTTCGTGAGCGACTTCATCGCGCACCACAGCCCGGACGCCTCCCGTGACCACATCGACGCGGTCGCCCTGGTCACCTGCGAGCTGGTCACCAACTCCCTGCGCTACGAGACCGATCCGGACGACCCGGTCCGTCTCCTCATCGACAGCGACGGCTCCCGGACCCGGGTGGAGGTGCACGACCCGCTGGGCCGCCACCCCCGGCTGCGGCCCATCTCCGTCGAACGGGACCGCGGGCGCGGTCTGCTCATCCTCGACGCGCTGTGCTCGGGCCGCTGGGGCGTGGGCAACCTGCCCTGGGGCAAGTCCATCTGGGCCGAGGTCAGCGCCGTGTGACGGCCGGCGCCCCGTGACGTTTCCTCCTCCCCCACGATGACGGCCGGTTCCGCGGCGATCCCCCCCTCCCCGCCGCGGCACCGGCCGTTGTCGTACGGGCCGCCGTACGGGCTTCCGGACACATGGAGTTGGCCCGCCTCACGCTGTGTGGCCCATCTCTCGTCGTCCGCGGAGAATCCCTGGTCAAAGGTTGCTTAGGATTCAAGGGACTGCTCCGAACGGCTGCATTCAAGTGGCCGTAGGATGAACAGGAACCTAGCGTCGTACTAATATTTCCGGCTTGTTACCCAGCCGGAGCCGGACAACCCCAGGCAGACCTGGGAACCCGCCGGCGCCCCGGAGGGTTCCGGGAACGAGACGCGAGGACCGGATGGCAGCCATAGACGAGAGCAGCGCTCTCGGCCTGCTCGACGAAGAGATCCGCGAGGAGTTCGGGAACACCGCACGCTTCTCGGCCGGGGCGACGGCCTCGCCGCGCACGCTCGTGGACGTGTTCGAAGCGACCGTGAGGGCCCACCCCGACGAGCCCGCGCTGGACGACGGCACCGCCCAGCTCAGCTACCGCGCGCTCGCCGTCGAGGTGGCGCGGCTGCGCCGGCGGCTCGCCGAGGCCGGGATCGGGCTCGGGGACCGGGTGGGCGTACGGGTTCCCTCCGGGACCAACGACCTGTACGTCGCCGTGCTGGGCGTCCTCGCGGCCGGTGCCGCCTATGTGCCCGTCGACGCCGAGGACCCGGACGAGCGGGCCGCACTGGTGTTCGGCGAGGCGGAGGTGGCGGCCGTCCTCGGCGAGGGCCTGCACATCGATGTCCGCCGCGAGTCCGACAAGCCCGCCGGCCGTCCCGGCACCGAGCACGACGCCTGGATCATCTTCACCTCCGGCTCCACCGGCAAGCCCAAGGGCGTCGCCGTCACCCACCGCAGCGCCGCCGCCTTCGTGGACGCCGAGGCCGCGCTGTTCCTGACCGAGGAGCCGATCGGGCCCGGCGACCGGGTCATGGCGGGCCTCTCGGTGGCCTTCGACGCCTCCTGCGAGGAGATGTGGCTGGCCTGGCGCTACGGCGCCTGCCTGGTGCCCGTGCCCCGCTCCCAGGTGCGCAGCGGCGCCGACCTCGGCCCCTGGCTGGTCGACCAGGAGATCACCGTCGTCTCGACCGTGCCCACCCTGGCCGCCCTCTGGGAGCCCGAGACCCTCAACGACGTCCGGCTCCTGATCTTCGGCGGCGAGGCCTGCCCGCCCGAGCTGGCGCAGCGCCTGGTGACCGAGGGCCGCGAGGTCTGGAACACCTACGGCCCCACCGAGGCCACCGTCGTCGCCTGTGCGGCCCTGATGACCGGCGAGGAGCCGATCCGCATCGGGCTGCCGCTGAACGGCTGGGAGCTGGCCGTCGTGGACGACGCGGGCGAGCCCGTGGCGATGGGCGAGAGCGGCCAGCTGGTGATCGGCGGGGTCGGCCTCGCCCGGTACCTCGACGCCGAGAAGGACGCGGAGAAGTACGCGCCCCTGGAGTCGCTGGGCTGGAAGCGCGCCTACCGCAGCGGTGACCTGGTGCGGGCCGACCGCGAGGGGCTGGTGTTCCTCGGGCGTGCCGACGAGCAGATCAAGCTCGGCGGGCGCCGGATCGAGCTGGGCGAGGTCGACGCGGCCCTCCAGGCGCTCCCCGGCGTAGCGGGCGCGGCGGCGGCCGTACGGACCGCGCGCAGCGGCAACCAGCTCCTGGTCGGCTATGTCGTCACCCAGGACGGCTGGGACCACGCGGCGGCCGTCGAGAAGCTGCGCACCGAGCTGCCCGCGGCCCTGGTGCCGCTGCTTGCGCCGGTCGCCGAGCTGCCCACCCGTACCTCCGGCAAGGTCGACCGCAACGCCCTGCCCTGGCCCCTGGAGGGCCTGGACAACGGCGGCCCGGCCGAGCAGCTGTACGGCACCGAGGCGTGGCTCGCCGAGCAGTGGACCGAGGTCCTCGGCATCCCGGTGGGCAGCGCCGCCGACGACTTCTTCGCGATCGGCGGCGGCAGCCTGTCCGCCGCCCAGCTCACCACCCGGCTGCGCACCCGCTACCCCAGCGCGGCCGTCCTCGACATCTACCAGCAGCCGGTGCTGCGCAAGCTGGCCCGCCGTCTTGAGGACTCCGCGCAGGACGACGGAGCCGAGCGGACGATCGCGCCGGTGCCGCGCAGCGCCCAGTTCGTGCAGCTGCTGCTCCTGTTCCCGCTGTTCACGCTCCTCGGGCTGCGCTGGACGGTGGTCCTCGCCGCGCTCGGCAATGTGCTCGGCGGCTACGGCTCGCTGCCCACCGCGCCCTGGTGGCTGGTCGGCCTCGGGGCCCTGGTCCTGTACACCCCGCCCGGCCGGATCGCGGTCGCGGCCGGGGGCGCGCGGCTGCTGCTGCGGGGCGTGAAGCCCGGCAGATACGCGCGCGGCGGCTCCGTACACCTGCGGCTGTGGGCGGCGGAGCGGCTGGCCGAGTTCGCCGGGGCGACCACGCTGACCGGGTCCTGGCTGGAGCGGTACGCGCGGGCGCTGGGCGCCAAGATCGGTCCCGAGGTGGACCTGCACTCGCTGCCGCCGGTGACCGGCCTGCTGAAAGTCGGGCGGGGCGCGGCCGTGGAGTCCGAGGTGGACCTGTCCGGCTCCTGGCTGGACGGGGACCGGCTGGTGATCGGCCAGGTCCGGATCGGTGCCCACGCGGTCGTCGGGACGCGCAGCATGCTCTTCCCGGGCGCCCGCGTCGGCAAGCGCGCCGAGGTGGCCCCCGGCTCCGCGGTCACCGGGCAGATCCCGACCGGCCAGCGCTGGGCCGGCGCCCCGGCGGTCAAGCTGGGCAAGGCGAAGCGGAACTGGCCCAAGCACCGGCCGCAGCGCGGCACGTACTGGCGGGTGATGTACGGCCTCACCGGGCTCGGACTCAGTGCGCTGCCGGTGCTGTCCGGCGCCGCGGCGCTGCTGGTCGCCGGACGTTTCGTGGCCCCCGGCGACGGCCTGGCCGAGGCCCTGCGGGGCGCGGCGGTCGCGCTGGTCCCGGCGACGCTGGCGTTCGGGCTGGCGTACGCGCTGCTGATACTCGTCTCGGTACGGCTGCTGAGCCTGGGGCTGCGCACCGGCACCTACCCGACGCACAGCCGGACCGGCTGGCAGGCGTGGACGGTGTCCCAGCTGATGGACCGCTCCCGCGAGACCCTGTTCCCGCTGTACGCCGGCCTGGTCACGCCGGTGTGGCTGCGGCTGCTCGGGATGCGGATCGGCAAGGGTGCCGAGGTGTCGACCGTGCTCGCGCTGCCGAGCCTGACGACGGTCGGCGAGGGCGCGTTCCTGGCCGACGACACGCTGACCGCGCCGTACGAGCTGGGCGGCGGCTATGTGCGGATCGGGCGCGCGGAGATCGGGCGGCGGGCGTTCCTCGGGAACTCCGGGATGACCGCGCCGGGCCGCAGCGTGCCGGACGGCGGTCTGGTGGGGGTGCTGTCGGCGACCCCGAAGAAGGCCAAGAAGGGCACCTCGTACCTGGGGCTGCCGCCGGTGAAGCTGCCGCGCAGCGCGGCCGACGGCGACCAGAGCCGGACCTACGAGCCGCCGACCCGGATGCTGTGGGCGCGGGCCCTGGTGGAGACGTGCCGGATCGTGCCGGTGCTGTGCTCGGTGGCGCTGGCCGCGCTGACGGTGGCCGCGCTGTGCGCGCTGGGCGCCTGGGCGCCGCTGCTGTCCGGTCTGGTGCTGCTCGGCGCCGGTGCGCTCGCGGGCCTGGTGTCCGTGCTGGCCAAGTGGGTACTGGTCGGGCGGCACCGCAGCGGGGAGCACCCGCTGTGGAGCTCGTTCGTCTGGCGCAACGAGCTGGCGGACACCTTTGTCGAGGTGCTGGCGGTGCCGTGGCTGGCCGGCTCGGTGCCGGGTACCCCGGTGATGACGGCCTGGCTGCGCGGCCTCGGGGCGCACATCGGCAAGGGTGTCTGGGTGGAGAGCTACTGGCTTCCGGAGACGGATCTGGTGACGCTGGAGGACGCGGCCACCGTGAACCGCGGCTGTGTGCTGCAGACTCACCTCTTCCACGACCGGATCTTGCGGACGGATACTGTTGTTCTCCGTGAGGGCGCCACACTGGGTCCTGGCGGGATCGTGCTGCCCGGCAGCACGATCGGGGCCCGTACGACCCTGGGGCCCGCGTCGCTCGTCATGGCGGCGGAGTCGGTTCCCGACGACACCCGCTGGCTCGGCAATCCGATCGAGGCATGGCGTCCCTGAGCGCGGGCCGTCCGGTGGTGGCCGCGGGCATCGGTGCACCGAGAGACGGTTCGAGCACAGCGCAGGGAGCGAACGCGGAAGTGGCAGTGCAGCAGTCAGCGGGTCCGGACCCGTATTTCCCGGACAACGGCGATCCCCGGTACCGGGTGCATCGCTATGAGCTCACGCTGGACTACCGGCCCGGACCCAACCGCCTGTCCGGCATGGCCCGGATCAACGCGATCGCGGGCCGGGCCGCGCTGCCCGAGTTCCAGCTGAATCTGGCCGACTTCAAGATCGGCCGGATCCGGGTGGACGGCCGCCAGCCGCACTGGACGCACCGGGGCGGCAGGCTGCGGATCAAGCCCGCGAAGCCGCTGCGCGCCGGGGCCGCCTTCACCATGGAGATCCACTGGTCGGGCAACCCGAAGCCGGTGAACAGCCCGTGGGGCGGGATCGGCTGGGAGGAGCTGACGGACGGCGCGCTGGTGGCCAGCCAGCCGACCGGTGCGCCCTCCTGGTTCCCGTGCAACGACCGGCCGGCCGACAAGGCGTCGTACCTGGTCTCGGTCACCTGCCCGTCGGCGTACTCGGTGGTGGCCGGCGGCCGGCTGCTCACCCGTACCACGAAGGCGTCCACGACGACCTGGGTGTACGAGCAGGCGGCGCCGACGTCGAGCTATCTGGTGAGCCTCGCGATCGGCAAGTTCCAGACCGTGCTCCTCGGCGACCCCGGCTTCGGCGGGGTGCCGATGCACGGGCACATACCGGCGCACCTGCTCCCCGAGTTCTCCAGGGACTTCGCCCGGCAGCCCGCGATGATGGACCTGTTCCAGCGGCTGTTCGGGCCGTACCCCTTCGACGAGTACGCCGTGGTCGTCGCCGACGAGGAGTTCGATGTCCCCGTCGAGGCCCAGGGGTTGTCGCTGTTCGGCGCCAACCACGTGGACGGGTCCCGGGGTTCGGAACGCCTGGTCGCGCATGAGCTCGCCCACCAGTGGTTCGGCAACAGCGTGTCCATCGCCGACTGGCGGCACATCTGGCTGAACGAGGGGCTCGCCAAGTACGCGGAGTGGCTGTGGTCGGAGCGGTCCGGTGGCCGTAGCGCCCAGCAACTGGCGGCCGGCGCCCACCGGTTGCTGTCCGGGCTGCCGCAGGACATCCGGATCGCCGCCCCGGGCAAGAAGTCGATGTTCGACGACCGGCTCTACGAGCGGGGCGGTGTCACGGTCCACGCGCTCCGCTGCGCGCTCGGCGACGAGCGGTTCTTCCACATGCTGCGCGCGTGGGCGGGGCTGCACCGGGGCGGGTCCGTGACGACCGCGACGTTCACGGCGCACGTCAACCGCTTCGCGGACGAGCCGCTGGACGGCCTCCTCGACGCCTGGGTGCACCGCACGGCGCTGCCGCCGCTGCCCACCCTGACGGTCCCGGCCCGCCCGGCCCAGCCGCCCACCAACGCCGAGTCGGCATAGGGAGCGGGCCCGTGACACCGAAGCGCCCCCGGCAGCAGCACGCCGCCGTCTGCCCGTGCGGCCGCGCGGAGACGTACGAGCGGTGCTGTGGCCGGTTCCACCGGGGTGAGGCGGCGGCGCCCACGGCCGAGACGCTGATGCGGTCGCGCTACAGCGCCTTCGTCAGGCGTGACGAGCCGTACCTGCTGCGCACCTGGCACCCCCGGACCCGCCCGCCCCGGGTCGACTTCGACCCCGGGATGCGGTGGACCGGCCTGGAGATCCTGGCGACGACCGACGGATCGGCCTTCCACACCACCGGCACGGTGACCTTCCGCGCGTCCTTCAGGGGCGGCTCGCTGCACGAGCGCAGCCGGTTCGAGCGGGTCGAGGGGGCCTGGGTGTACCTGGACGGGGAGTTCCCGGAGGAGTAGGGCTACGGCGCCAGGACGTCCAGTTCCTGGAGGGCGCCCGTGGTGATGGCGCGGGTCAGTTGTTCCGCGCGGGGCGCGTCGCCCTCGCGTACCGCCTCCGCGACCTGGACGTGCAGGGTGACGGCGGCCGGGTCGGGGTCCTCGAACATGACCTCGTGGTGGGTGCGGCCGGTGAGGACCTCGGCCACGACGTCGCCGAGCCGGGCGAACATCTCGTTGCCGGACGCGGTGAGGATCACGCGGTGGAACGCCATGTCGTGGACGAGGTAGGCCTCCAGCTTGTGGCCGCGCGAGTTGGCCACCATGCCGAGCGCGCACTCGGTGAGCTCGGCACACTGCTCGGCCGTGGCGTGCCGCGCCGCCAGGCCGGCCGCCACCGGCTCGATCGCCGAGCGCAGCACGGTGAGCGAGCGCAACTGGTGCGGGCGGTCGGCGCCGGCCAGCCGCCAGCGGATGACCTGCGGGTCGTACACGTTCCACGCGGCCTTGGGGCGGACGGTGACGCCCACCCGGCGGCGGGACTCGACCAGGTGCATGGATTCGAGGACCCGGACCGCCTCGCGCATCACGGAGCGTGACACCTGGAAGTGCTGGGCCAGCTCGTCCGTGCGCAGGACGCTTCCCGGCGGGTACTCGCCGGCGGTGATGGCGGGGCCGAGGGCGTCCAGTACTCGGCCGTGCAGGCCCCGGCCCGGTGTGCTCATGCACTCAGCGTACCGAGTGGATCACCGAGCTAAAAAGTCAGACTTATATGTCACACACTCTTGAATTCGTCGTACCTAATGGGTTTCAGTGTGGCGACAGCGAGACCACCCGAGGAAGACACAGCGAGGCAGTGATGCGAACCCCTCACGTCGTCGTGGTGATGGGCGTCGCCGGCACGGGCAAGACCACGATCGGTCCCCTGCTCGCCGCCCGGCTCGGCGTCCCGTACGCCGAGGGCGACGACTTCCACCCGCCGGCCAACATCGCCAAGATGTCGGCCGGGCACCCCCTGGAGGACGCCGACCGGTGGCCGTGGCTGGACGCCATCGGCTCCTGGGCGCACGGGCGGGCGGGGCTCGGCGGGGTGGTCAGCAGCTCCGCGCTGAAGCGGTCGTACCGCGACCGGCTGCGGGCCGCGGCCCCCGGCGTCGTGTTCCTGCACCTGACCGGCGACCGGCGGCTCATCGAGGACCGGATGTCGCACCGGCAGGGCCACTTCATGCCGACCGCGCTGCTGGACTCCCAGTTCGCCACGCTCCAGCCGCTGGACGCGGACGAGGCCGGCGTCGCCGTGGACGTCTCGGGTACCCCCGAGGAGATCACCGAACGGGCCGTGCGGGCCCTGGAGACGCTGCCCGACCGCACCTCGCGGTAACTCCCCCCTTTTTTTGCCAACCGCCGTCACTGCAAGGAACCCCCGTGACCAGACTCAGCGTCGAGATGCTGGCAGCGGACGCCGTCGCGCCCATCACCTCGGCCGGACATGCCCGGCTCGGCATCGCCGTCCTGTTGGGCATCGCCGTCATCGTCCTGCTCATCACCAAGTTCAAGGTGCACGCCTTCCTGGCGCTGACCATCGGCTCGCTCGCGCTCGGCGCGTTCGCCGGGGCACCGCTCGACAAGGTGATCACCAGCTTCACCACCGGGCTCGGCGCCACCGTGGCCGGCGTGGGTGTCCTGATCGCGCTCGGGGCGATCCTGGGCAGGCTGCTGGCCGACTCCGGCGGCGCCGACCAGATCGTCGACACGATCCTTGCCAAGGCCGGCGGGCGGGCGATGCCCTGGGCGATGGTGCTGATCGCCTCCGTGATCGGGCTGCCGCTGTTCTTCGAGGTCGGCATCGTGCTGCTCATCCCGGTGGTGCTGATGGTCGCCAAGCGCGGCCACTACTCGCTGATGCGGATCGGCATCCCGGCCCTCGCCGGTCTGTCGGTGATGCACGGTCTGGTGCCGCCGCACCCCGGCCCGCTGGTCGCGATCGACGCGGTGCACGCGAACCTGGGCGTGACGCTGGCCCTCGGCGTCCTGGTCGCCGTCCCGACCGTGATCATCGCCGGACCGCTGTTCTCCAAGGTCGCGGCCCGCTGGGTGGACGTGCAGGCCCCCGACCGGATGCTCCCGCAGCGCCCGTCCGAGGAACTGGAGAACCGCCCCGGCTTCGGTGCCACCCTCGCGACCATCCTCCTTCCGGTCGTCCTGATGCTGGCCAAGGCACTGGTCGACATAGTCGTCGACGACCCCGCGCACACCGTCCAGCGCGTCTTCGACGTCGTCGGCTCCCCCCTGGTCGCTCTCCTCGCGGCCGTGGTCGTCGGCATGTTCACGCTGGGCCGGCCCGCCGGGTTCTCCAAGGAGCGCATCTCGCAGACCGTCGAGAAGGGGCTCACGCCCATCGCGGGCATCCTCCTCATCGTCGGCGCGGGCGGCGGCTTCAAGCAGACGCTGATCGACTGCGGGGTCGGTCAGATGATCCTGGAGATCTCGAAGGACTGGTCGATCCCGGCGCTGCTGCTGGCCTGGCTGATCGCGGTCGCGATCCGCCTCGCGACCGGCTCCGCGACGGTCGCCACGGTCTCTGCGGCCGGCCTGGTGGCCCCGCTGGCCGCCGACATGTCGACCGCCCACACCGCCCTCCTCGTCCTGGCCATCGGCGCGGGCTCACTCTTCTTCAGCCACGTCAACGACGCCGGCTTCTGGCTGGTGAAGGAGTACTTCGGCCTGAGCGTCGGCCAGACCCTCAAGACCTGGTCGGTCATGGAGACGATCATCTCGGTGGTCGGGGGCGGGCTGGTCCTGCTGCTGTCCTTGGTGATCTAGGGGCGGTACGGGAACGGAGCTCGGCGGTGCGGCCGGTGGGGCACCGCCGGGCTCCGCCGTCTCGGCTGACCGCCGTTGCGGCGGGATGAGGGGAGCGGCGGCTTTCACCGTTGCCTGACGCGCCACCGGGGTGCTTCCGACGGCCGTTGCGGGGATGAGTCGGCGGCCTTCACCGCTCTCTCCGCCGCAACGGCGATCAGCCACGACGGCGGAGTCCGGCGGTGCCCGACACGCCGTCGGAGCGCGTTCGACGGGTCCCGCAAGGAGGCGCTACGGCCGCCACAGCGGGTGTTCGCGTTTGGCCCACTCTCGGCTCACCGAGCCGGTGCGCAGGCCTCGGCGGGCCTCCGGGTCGCCGAGGGCCATGCCGATGTGGCCGGCCAGGACGATGCCGATGGTGAGGGCCAGCCAGTCGTGGACGAAGGTGGCCGAGGTGCGCCACATCAGGGGGGTGAGGTGGGTGAACCACATCAGGAGGCCCGTGCCGAGCATGACGAGGGTCGCGCCGGCGATCCAGTTCGCGTAGATCTTCTGGCCGGCGTTGAACTTGCCCGCCGGACGGGAGGACCGGCGCTTGTCGCGGTTCAGGGCGGCGCGCAGCCAGAGCCGGTCATGGGGGCCGAAGCGGTTCAGGAAGCCCAGGTCCCGGCGGAAGGCGCGGGAGGCGAGGCCGAGCAGGACCGGGACGGGGAGGGCGAGGCCCGAGCACTCGTGGATGCGGACGACCAGTTCGCGGCGGCCGACGAGGACCGCCAGCTGCGGGATGTAGAGGCAGGCGGCCGTCGCGACGCAGAGGCCCATCAGCAGCGCCGTGGTCCGGTGGACCCAGCGCTCGGCGGCGGTGAAGCGGTGCAGCCGGTCCGTGGCGGCCGGGGCCTCAGCTCGTAGGCTCATCGTCACGTCCGTTCGAGCGGCCGACCCAGGCGTCGACGTCGTAGCCCAGCTTCTCCCAGTACCCCGGTTCGACCCTGTCGGTGACCGTGATGCCGGAGAGCCACTTGGCCGATTTGTAGAAGTACATGGGGGCGACGTAGAGGCGGACCGGGCCGCCGTGGTCGTGGGTGATCTCCTTGTTCTGCATGCGCAGCGCCACCAGGACGTCCGGCCGGCGCGCCTGGTCGAGGGTGAGGCTCTCGGTGTAGGCGCCGTCGAAGCAGGTGAAGTGGATCGCCTTGGCCGAGTCCCGGACGCCCGCCAGGTCCAGCAGGTGCGAGAGGCGGACGCCTTCGAAGGGCGTGCCGGGGACCCGCCAGCCGGTCACGCACTGGACGTCCTTGACCAGCTTGGTCTGCGGCAGCGCCCGCAGGTCGGCCAGGGTGTACGTCTGCGGCTTGTCGACCAGGCCGTCGATCTTCAGCTGGTAGTCGGCGGCGGTCTTGTCCGGCACCGACCCGGTCACCGAGTAGTAGCGGAAGCCGCCGCCGTTCGGGAGGAGTCCGGTCAGGCCCGTGGGGTCCTTGCCGGAGAAGGTGCCGAGGACCGACTCGGTGACGCGTTGCAGCACCGGCGCGGTCACCAGGCCGAGCGCACCGAGGCCGATGGTGCCGAGGAACACCCGGCGGCCGACCGGACTGCCCTCCTCGGTGGGCCGCGGCTCCTCGGATCGTTCAGAGTTCACGTACTCATTCGAACACCATCGAGGCCGGCTCGACCACGAAATCCGGCGGCCGTAAGGAATCCACAACCTCTTCTCATCAAGCTCCCCTCACCCTCCCAGCACCCGCTCCCGGGCCGCCCGGAACGCCTCGCACGGGTCGCGGTCCGGGTACGACCAGGGCGCCGAGGTGGCATGGCGGCCGATGCGCTGGAACAGGGCGGCTGCCTCGGCGTACCGGCCGGCGCCGAAGGTGGCGTGGGCGAGGTGGTTGAGGTCGATGTGGCGGCGGGGGTGCTCCTCGATCCCCCACTCCAGCCACCAGTCGAAGGCGGCCCCCACCGCGCGCAGCGCGGACGGCTCGGTCCAGTGCCCGGCGGCGGCCGGGTCGGCGGGGGCCTGCCCGGTGGCGGCCAGCACCCGGTGGCGTTCGGAGTACGCGACGACCGGCAGGACGGCGAGCGGGGAGTCGGCCGGGGCCGCGGCCGCCGCGCGCTCCGCGAAGGCGCACAGTTCGTACGTCCCCCGGGTCTCGGTCTCCGCGATCCGGGCCGCCATCAGGTGGTGGGCATGGTGGTGTTCGGGATGGCGGCTGCGCACCTCGGTGAAGGTCCGGCGAGTCTCCTCGTCGGTGCCCAGATAGCGCGCCAGCAGGAGCCGGCCGAGCCATGGGGTGGGGTCGGCGGGGGCGAGCGCGGCGGCACCGGAGCAGGCCTCGCGGGCCCGCTCCGGGTCCTCCTTGCCGCGCAGGGCGCGCCGCACCAGGGTCAGGGCGTACAGGGTGGCGGCGCCGGCCGAGCCGGCCTCGGCGAGCAGCCACTCGCGGGCCCAGGCGATGGCGTAGGGCTCGCGGGCGAGAACGGTGATCCGGTGGCCCCGGCGGTCCCAGTCCTCACCCGTGTGGAGCAACAGGGAGCGGGCGGACTGCCAGCGGCCCTGGGCCAACGCGGCCCGGGCGGAGATGAGTTCGGCGTCTCCGAGGGCGTCGTCGGGGCAGTGCTCGCACCCGGGGTGCGTTGCCGCGCGGGGACCTTCGGCGACGGCCTGGCCTGGGACCGAGACGGCCGGGCCTGGGCCTAAGAGGGGCGGGGTTGGGGGCACCGCGGAACTTCCTGGTTGTCGGGCTGCCATCGGCCGATCACGCACAGCAAACCCCCAGCCAAGACTTTGCGTCAAGCCGAACGGGGCTGGTACTCCGTTCAACTACCTTATGCAGTGCGGAACTTGGCGTGCGCGGGGGCCCGGTTGGCGTACCGTGGCCGTAGGGCTTCCGGTGCCGGTTGTGGCGTACGCCATGGCGTCGGCCGCCCGGGCGTCGGACCATGGCCGTACGGTCCCGCCGTCGCCCCGATCCGCCCACCGCGGTCGGCTCGGGCAGCGTGACCGAGTCAACCGCCCGGTTCCGGGTACTCCCGGAGCAATCCCCATCCGGGAGCGCTACAGTCGGCCACTACGCACTCCGTAGCCCGGCCGCAGATCGAGGTACGCAGCGTGTCCGTTCTGGTTCTGGTTCTCGCCGTGAGCGCGGCCTGTTGCCTGGGCTTCGGGTTCGTGCTCCAGCAGAACGTCGCCCAGAAGGCACCGCTCAGCGACTTCCTCTCGCCCCGGCTGCTGCTCGACCTGATGAGGGTGCCGCGCTGGCTCGGCGGCATCGGCCTGATGGTGGCCGGCATGGTGCTCGGCGCGGTCGCCCTGGGCAAGGGCGAGATCTCCCTGGTCGAGCCGCTGCTGGCGACGAACCTCCTCTTCGCCCTCGCGCTCTCCCGGCACCAGACCAAGCATCCCCTCAGCCACCAGGGCTGGGCGGGCCTCATCCTGCTCGCGGGCGGCGTCACCGCGTTCATCCTGGCCGGCCAGCCACGCGGCGGCCACGCCGTCACCAACCCGCTGCGGCACTGGCTGATCATCGGCGTGATGGTCGGCATAGCCCTGCTGCTCACCACCTACGCCAAACGCTCCCGCCTCAGCGCGGGACCCACCCTCCTCGCCCTCGCCGCCGGCCTGCTCTACGGCGTCCAGGACGCGCTGACCCGGGTCACCAGCACCCGCTTCTCCGAGGGCGGCATCATGGAGGTCCTGACCGGCTGGCAGCCGTACGGTGTGCTGGTCCTCGGGGTCACCGGGCTGATCCTCGTGCAGAGCGCGTTCGAGACGGCGGAGCTGCGCAACTCGCTGCCCGCGCTCACCGCGGCCCAGCCGCTCGCCGGGATCCTCTGCGGGGTCGGCTTCCTCGGGGACCGGCTGCGCACCGACACCGGGGCGCTGGCCTGGGAGGCGGCGGGACTCGCGGCGATCGTGGCGGGCATCGTGCTGCTCGGGCTGCATCCGGCGATGCCGCGCGGTACCGCGCCGAAGGAGCCCTCGCTGGATCTCCAGCCGCGCTGACGCCGGCGGGGCGTGCGCCTGCTTGGATGGCGGCATGAGCGCTGCTGACGAGATCCTCGACATCGTCGACGAGCACGACCAGGTCACCGGACAGTCCCCGCGCGGCGCGGCGTACGCCCGGGGCCTGCGCCACCGCTGCGTCTTCATCCAGGCCCGCGACGCCGCCGGCCGCGTCTTCGTCCACCGCCGCACCGCGACCAAGCTGGTCTTTCCCGCCCTGTACGACATGTTCGTCGGGGGTGTGGTGGGGGCCGGCGAGTCCTACGACGACGCGGCTCTGCGGGAGGCCGAGGAGGAACTGGGCGTGAGCGGTCTCCCCCGGCCGACGTTCCTCTTCAAGTTCCTGTACGACGACGGCGCCGGGCACAGCTGGTGGTCGGCGGTGTACGAGGTGCGCTGCGAGCTGCCGGTGCGGCCGCAGGTGGAGGAGGTGGCATGGCACGACTTCCTGAGCGAGGAGGAGTTGTCTGCTCGCTTCGGTGAGTGGGAGTGGGTACCGGACGGGGTGGCGGCGTGGGAGCGGCTGCGGGAGTGGCGGGGCTGAGGTGGGGGGTGGGGACGCTTACCGGCGCTTGCAGGGTGCCGCCCGCGCCCACCCGTGCCGCCCCAGCGGCACGACTGCCCGCGGACAACGAGCCCCGTAAGGGGCGCGGGGAACTGCGCGATCAGCCCCCACCGGCCCGCGGCGGAATGACCACGGCAACCGCCCCGGTAGGCTCCCTACACGTGATCGAACTCGTACGGAATGTCCGCCTGTGGTTCGCCCCCGAGGTCGTGCGGCAGGAGGGTACGACCCCCGACTACCGTTTCTCCCTCGCCAACGAGCGGACCTTCCTGGCCTGGCTGCGTACCGCTCTCGCCCTGATCGGCGGCGGATTCGCCGTGGACCAGTTCCTGCCCGACCTCGGCCGGGGCTGGCGCCTCGGCCTGGCGCTCGCGCTCCTCGCCGCAGGCGTCCTCTGCTCGCTGCGCGCCGTGAACCACTGGATGCGCTGCGAGCGGGCGATGCGGCGCGGTGAGGATCTGCCGGTGTCCCGGTTCCCGGCCCTGCTGAGCGTGGTCATCGCCGTGGTCGCCGTCGCGATGGTCGTCGTGGTGCTCGCCGGGTGGGAGGGATGACGGAGCCGGCCCGCGACCCCGGGCTCCAGCCGGAGCGGACCCGGCTGGCCTGGCGCCGTACGACCCTCTCGGCGACCGTCGCCGGCGTACTCGCCGCAAAGACCGCGCTGCACGGCAGTGCCTCGGCCGCCGGCGTGGTCGCCTGCGCCGCCTGCTGCGTCCTGTGGCTGGGCTTCCTCCTGATCGCCCACCGCCGGATCCGCGCCCTCGCGGTCACCGACCGCCCCACGGCGCTGGCCCCCCGGCAGGCGGCCGGGGCGGTGCTGTGCACGGTCGCCCTCGCCCTGTGCGCCGCCGCACTGGTCGTATAGGACACGGCGCCCCGGCTCAGCCCTCCGCTCAGCCCTCCTCCGGCCAGTCCACCGTGACCACCAGCTTGCCCCGGGTCCGCCCCTCCTGGCTGCGGCGGTGCGCGTCGGCGGCCCGCTTCAGCGGGAACGTCTCGGCGACGTGCACGGTGACCGCCCCCTGTTCCGCGAGCGCGGCGAGCCGGCTGAGATCCTCGGCGTCGGGTCGCGCCCAGCAGTAGCGGCCGCCGAAGTCGACGACGTCCGGGTCGGCGATCGAGGCCATCCGGCCCTCGGGGGCGAGCAGGTTCGCCGAGACGGTCAGGGTCTCGCCGCCGATGGTGTCGAAGACGGCGTCCACCCCTTCCGGGGCCAGCCCCCGGACCCGTTCGGCCAGACCCGGGCCGTAGGCGACCGGCTCGCCGCCGAGGCCCCGGACGAAGTCGTGGTTGCGCTCGCTCGCCGTGCCGATGACCCGGGCGCCGAGGTGGACCGCGATCTGCACGGCGAGAGAGCCGACCCCGCCGGCGGCCGCGTGCACCAGGAACGTCTCGCCGCGCTTGAGCTCCAGGGCGTGGACCAGCACCTGGTAGGCGGTGAGCCCGGCCAGCGGCAGCCCGGCGGCCTCCTCGAAGGTGAGGTTGCGCGGCTTGCGGGCGAGGGTGCGCACCGGGGCGGCGAGGTACTCGGCGAAGGTGCCCCGGGACAGGAAGTCCTCGCGGACGTAGCCGATCACCTCGTCGCCGACCGCGAACTCGGTGACGGCGGCACCCGGCTGGACGACGACCCCGGAGACGTCCCAGCCGGGGACCACCGGGAAGACGGCGTCCATGATGCCGTGCAGCAGACCCTCGCGGCACTTCCAGTCGACCGGGTTGACGGCCGCCGCGCGGACCTTCACCAGCACCGAGTCGGGGCCGACCTTCGGGTCCTTGACCTCGCCGTACTCCAGCACCTCGGGGCCGCCGTACCGGCTGTAGCTGATGGCTTTCATGCACACGACCCTCCGGGGTACTCGGACGCCACGCAACACGAATGCCCTTATATGCACCTTTTGCGTGGCAGCCTGTCCGTCGGCATCACGCCACACTCCTGAACCCCGCACCCCTGAAGGCGAGCACCATGACCACCCTGCACCAGGAACACACCTCGCACGGCCACAGCCACGGACCGGACTGCGGGCACGACCAGGTGCCGCACGGCGACCACGTCGACTACGCGCACAACGGGCATCTGCACCGCGAGCACGGCGGCCACTGGGACGAGTGCGAGCCCGAAGGGCACGTCACCCACGAGGCGCACGAGCACCGGCACGGCGACGGCTGCGGGCACACCGGCGTCCTGCACGGGGACCACGTCGACTACCTGCACGACGGCCACCGGCACGCCGAGCACAACGGTCACTGGGACGACCACTGAGCCGATCCTCGCCGGTGACGGTTCCCCGCTCCGCGCGCGCGGGGAACCGTCACTCGCCGTACGGGTCGTAGGGTGGTCCCGGTCACGTTTGGCTCACCCGCTGGACGACATACCGACTGGTCGGCATCATAAGTCGGGTCCTGTTCATTCGTTCGTAGGAGCGATGCATGAGCCCCGACCACCCGCCCGGACTCGATCTCGACCGGCTGCGCGGCCTGCTCGACCGCGAGTGCCCCGGCCTGGTGACCGGTCCGCTGACCGGAAGGCTGATCGAGGGCGGACGGTCGAACCTCACCTACGCGGTCTCCGACTCCGCCTCGAAGTGGGTCGTACGACGGCCGCCGCTGGGCCATGTCCTGGCCACCGCGCACGACATGAAGCGCGAGCACCGGGTGATCAGCGCGCTGTACCCGACCGAGGTGCCGGTGCCCCGCCCGGTGCTGCTGTGCGAGGACGAGGACGTCGTCGGCGCGCCGTTCTACGTGATGGAGTTCGTGGCGGGCACCCCGTACCGCACCTCCGAGCAACTCGTCCCGCTCGGCCCCGAGCGCACCCGTGACGCCGTGCTGTCCCTGGTGGACACGCTGGTCGAGCTGCACGCCGTGGACCCCGCGGAGGTCGGCCTCGCCGACTTCGGCCGTCCGGAGGGCTTCCTGGACCGCCAGCTCCGGCGCTGGGGCAAGCAGCTGGACGCCTCCCGCAATCGCGAGCTGGCCGGTATCGACGAACTGCACGCGACCCTGGGCCGCCGGCTGCCCGAGTCCCCCGCGCCCACGGTGGTGCACGGCGACTACCGCCTCGACAACGTCCTGATCGGCGACGACGACAAGATCAAGGCGATTCTCGACTGGGAGATGTCGACGCTCGGCGACCCGCTGACCGACCTGGGCCTGCTGGTGATGTACAGCCTGCCGCTGGGCACGCCGGACTCACCGGTGTCCACGACCGCCGAGGCGCCGGGCCATCCGGACCCGCGGGAGCTGGTCGAGCGCTATGCCGCCCGCTCGGGACGGGACGTCTCGCACATCTCCTGGTACACCGCGTTCGCCTGGTTCAAGCTCGCCGTGATCCTGGAGGGCATCCACTACCGGTACACGCTGGGCCAGACGCTCGGGCAGGGCTTCGACCGCATCGGCGAGCTCGTCCCCGTCTTCATCGACCACGGACTGACCACTCTTCAGGAAGGCTGACCGGCCATGGACTTCGCGTTCGACGCGCGCACCGAGGAACTGCGCGCCCAACTGCTCGCCTTCATGGACGAGTTCGTCTACCCGGCCGAGGCGGTCGCCGAGGAGCAGCGGGCCGCGCTGGCCTCGCCGTGGGACACCCCGGCCGTGGTCGGGGAGCTGAAGGCCGAGGCGCGCAGGCAGGGCCTGTGGAACCTCTTCCTGCCCGACGCCGAGTACGGTGCCGGCCTCACCAACCTGCAGTACGCGCCGCTCGCCGAGATCACCGGCCGCTCCCCGCACCTGGCGCCCACCGCGCTGAACTGCGCGGCCCCGGACACCGGCAACATGGAGGTGCTGGCCCAGTTCGGCGACGACGCGCAGAAGAAGCAGTGGCTGGAGCCGCTGCTCGCCGGTGAGATCCGCTCCGCGTTCGCCATGACCGAGCCGGAGGTGGCCTCCTCGGACGCCACCAACATCACCACGTACATCGAGCGGGACGGCGACGACTACGTCATCACCGGCCGCAAGTGGTACATCTCCGGGGCGATGAACCCGGACTGCAAGATCTTCATCGTGATGGGCAAGACCGACCCGGACGGCAGCGACATCCGGCGCCAGCAGTCCATGGTCCTGGTCCCGCGCGACACCCCCGGCGTCACCGTGAAGCGCGCGATGCAGGTCTTCGGCTACGAGGACCACTCGCACGGCGGCCACGCCGAGGTGGTCTTCGACCACGCGCGCGTGCCGGTGTCGAACCTGGTCGGCGAGGAGGGCGGCGGCTTCGCCATCGCCCAGGCCCGGCTCGGCCCGGGCCGGATCCACCACTGCATGCGGCTGATCGGCATGGCCGAGCGGGCGATCGAGCTGATGTGCCGCAGGGCCGTCTCCCGTCAGGCCTTCGGCAAGGCGCTGGCCCAGCAGGGCGTGGTGCACAACTGGATCGCCGACGCCCGGGTGACGGTCGAGCAGCTGCGGCTGCTGGTCCTGAAGACCGCCTGGCTGATGGACACCGTCGGCAACCGGGGCGCGCACGCCGAGATCCAGGCCATCAAGATCGCCACGCCACGGGCGGTCGTCGGCATCATCGACCGGGCGATCCAGCTGCACGGCGCGGGCGGGGTCAGCCAGGACTTCCCGCTGGCCGACCTGTACGCCGGGGCCCGGACGCTGATGATCGCCGACGGCCCGGACGAGGTGCACCAGCGCTCGCTGGCCCGCCGGGAGCTGAAGAAGTACCTGTAGACGACGCGCGGCGAGGGGCC
>NZ_JBSHBL010000125.1:0-22176 GCF_053611985.1 Streptomyces sp. NPDC054770 | reverse complement strand
GCCCCACTCCACGGAGTGGGGCGCCCTTCCTGCCGTAGGTGCAGGTGCCCGCTCACTGAGCGCCGGGGCGCACCAGACCGCTCTCGTACGCGTACACCGCCGCCTGTACCCGGTCCCGCAGCCCCAGCTTGGTCAGCACATGCCCTACATGCGTCTTCACCGTGGTCTCGCTGACGAACAGGTCTGCCGCGATCTCCGCGTTGGACAGCCCCCGCGCCACCAGCTTCAGCACCTCCACCTCACGGTCGGTGAGAGTGTGCAGGGTGTCCGGCACCGGCTCCTCGCCCGACGGCAGATGCGTCGCGTACTTGTCCAGCAGCCGGCGCGTGATGCTCGGCGCCAGCATCGCCTCGCCGTTCGCCACCACCCGGATCGCCTGCACCAGCTCGTTGGCCGGCGCGTCCTTCAGCAGGAAGCCGCTGGCCCCCGCGCGCAGCGCCTCCACCACGTACTCGTCCAGATCGAACGTGGTCAGCACCAGCACCTTCGCCGGGCCGTCCCGGCCGGGACCGGTGATCTGCCGGGTCGCCTCCACGCCGTCCATCCGCGGCATCCGGATGTCCATCAGCACCACATCGGGCTGGAGGGCGCGCACCTGGTCGAGAGCCTGAAGGCCGTCTCCGGCCTCGCCCACGACCGCGATGTCCTGCTCGGCTTCCAGGATCATCCGGAACCCGGTACGCAGCAGCGGCTGGTCGTCGACCAGTAGGACGCGGATGGCCACGGTGAGTCTCCTTCTGCTAGTCCGCGCCCATTCTGCCCTGCGCGAGGTCCCCGGACTCCGCCGACCTGACCGGCAGCGGGTACGGCGGGGGAGTACCGCCGAACTCCGGGCAGTGCGCCTGGTGGTCGCACCAGCCGCACAGCTTCGTCGGGCGGGGCCGCCACTCACCCGACTCCGTCGCCTCCCGGATCGCCTCCCACAGCGCGAGCAGCTTGCGCTCCACCCGCTGCAGATCGGCGAGGACCGGGTCGTACGTCAGCACATCGCCGCTGCCGAGATAGACCAGCTGCAACCGCCTCGGCACCACGTTCTTCAGCCGCCACACCACCAGCGCGTAGAACTTCATCTGGAACAGCGCGCCCTCGGCGTACTCCGGCCTCGGCGCCTTGCCCGTCTTGTAGTCGACGATCCGCACCTCACCCGTCGGCGCCACATCGACCCGGTCGATGATCCCGCGCAGCCGCAGCCCCGACTCCAGCTCGGTCTCCACGAACAGCTCCCGCTCCACGGGCTCCAGCCGGACCGGGTCCTCCAGCGTGAACCAGCGCTCCACGAGCTGCTCCGCCTCACCCAGCCAGCGCGCCAGCCGCTCGCCCTGCGGATCCTCCGCGAACAGCTCCCCGAGCTCCGGCCTGGACTCCCGCAGCCGGTCCCACTGCCCCGGGATCAGCGACTTGGCCCGCGGCGCCGTCCGCTCCGCCGCGGGCGCGTCGAAGAGCCGCTCCAGAACCGCGTGCACCAGAGTCCCCCGCGTCGCCGCCTCGCTCGGCTTCTCCGGCAGCCGGTCGATCACCCGGAACCGGTACAGCAACGGACACTGCATGAAGTCACTGGCCCGCGAGGGCGACAGCGAGACAGGCGGCCCGGCAGCCCTCCCCGCCACCGCCGTGACCGGCCCTTCCCCCTGCGCGACGACCGCGCCCCGATCCTGCGCGCCGTCCTCGATGCTGCTGTCCATGACCACAGACCATACGGCCCGCCACTGACAGTCACCCAACCCGCACGGCGCCCCGGCCAACACAGGGGGTGCCGGGGCGGAACACCCCACGACGGCCGCATACCATCGACCACAGACGACATATCTAACGAGGGGACACCGTGGACGTGAGCGGCGGCAGCGGGCAGCCCCGGTCGGACAACGCCGAACCGGCCGAGCCGACGCAGCGCACACCCGACGAGAAGCCGGCAGCACCGGAAACGCCGCAGGGCACGAAATCGCCGGAGGGCACGGAGCCGCCGCAGGACACAGAGCGGCCGGAGGGAACGGAGCCGCCGGAAACGCCGGAGCCCGCGCCCGCACCACCCGCCGACACCACCCCGGAACCCCCCGGGACGCGCGGGGACTCGCCCGCAGCCGCCCCCGGTACTCCTGGTGCCCCCGGCGAGGACGACGGGCCGGCCCGAGCGCAGACCGCCGGCATCGCCAAGGGCCAACCGCCGCAGCGGCCCAAGGAACCCGGCGGCGGGCTGCTCATGGGGCGCCCCTTCGGCGTCCCCGTCTACGTCGCCCCCAGCTGGTTCGTCGTCGCCGCACTGATCACCTGGGTCTTCGGCGGCCAACTGGGCCGCGTGCTGCCCGAACTCGGCGCCGCCCGCTACCTCGTCTCCCTCTTCTTCGCCATCGCCTTCTACGCCTCCGTCCTGGTCCACGAACTCGCCCACACCGTCGCCGCGATCCGCTTCAAGCTCCCCGTCCGCCGCATCCAGCTCCAGTTCTTCGGCGGCGTCTCCGAGATCGAGAAAGAGGCCGAGACCCCCGGACGGGAGTTCGTGCTGGCCTTCGTCGGCCCGCTGCTCTCCCTCGTCCTCTCCGGCCTCTTCTACCTCGCCATGCAGCCCGTCGAGCCCGGCACCGTCGCCGGCGTCCTGCTGGCCGGCCTGATGGTCTCCAACCTCATCGTCGCCGCCTTCAACCTCCTGCCCGGCCTGCCCCTCGACGGCGGCCGGATGCTCCGCGCCGTCGTCTGGAAGATCACCGGCAAGCCCATGAGCGGCACCGTCGCCGCCGCCTGGGTGGGCCGTGCCCTCGCCGTCTCCGTCCTCATCGGCCTCCCGCTGCTCAACCACTGGGGCGCCTTCGGCGGCGGCACCGACGACAGCAACGGCATGGACGCCGTCACCGACGCCCTGCTCGCCGCCATCCTCGCCGCGATCATCTGGACCGGCGCCGGCAACAGCCTGCGCATGGCCCGGCTCCGCGAACACCTCCCCGAACTGCGCGCCCGCACCCTGACCCGGCGGGCCGTCCCGGTCGAGACCGACACCCCCCTCTCCGAAGCCCTGCGCCGTGCCAACGCGGCCGGCGCCCGCGCCCTGGTCGTCGTCGACGCCGACGGCAACCCCCTCTCCCTCGTCCGCGAGGCCGCCATCGTCGGCGTACCCGAACACCGCCGCCCCTGGGTCGCCGTCAGCGGCCTCGCCCAGGACCTCACCGACGGCATGCGGGTCTCCGCGGAACTCGCGGGCGAGGAACTCCTCGACGTCCTGCGCGCCACCCCCGCCACCGAGTACCTGGTGGTCGAGGAGACCGGCGAGATCTACGGCGTCCTGTCGGCGGCGGACGTCGAACGAGCCTTCGTCAGAGCAATGGCAAGGCCTGCCTGACAGCGCCCCGCGGCCAAGCGCGCCCCGGAAGGGGCGCGGGGCTGTATCGATATGCGGCTACCGCCGCGTGGGCGCGAGCAACCACAGACGGCCCGCACCTGACGCACCCACCCTCGCCCCACCTGTCGGTCAGGCCGGTCAGGCCCCCCGCAGGGAACCGGTAGGCTGTTCACATGTCCGAACCGACCGGTGCCGCCCGCAGGCGCGGGCCCTTCAAGGTCGGGGACCAGGTACAGCTGACCGACCCCAAGGGCCGTCACTACACGTTCACGCTCGAAGCCGGGAAGAACTTCCACACCCACAAGGGCTCCTTCCCGCACGACGAACTGATCGGCGCTCCCGAGGGCAGCGTTGTCCGCACCACCGGCAACGTCGCCTACCTCGCGCTGCGCCCCCTGCTCCCCGACTACGTCCTGTCCATGCCCCGCGGGGCAGCCGTCGTCTATCCCAAGGACGCGGGCCAGATCCTCTCCTTCGCCGACATCTTCCCCGGCGCCCGCGTCGTCGAAGCCGGCGTCGGCTCCGGATCGCTCAGCAGCTTCCTGCTGCGGGCCATCGGCGACCAGGGCATGCTGCACAGCTACGAGCGCCGCGCGGACTTCGCCGAGATCGCCCAGCAGAACGTCGAGCGCTACTTCGGCGGCCCGCACCCGGCCTGGCAGCTCACCGTCGGCGACCTCCAGGACAACCTCTCGGACACCGACGTCGACCGGGTCATCCTCGACATGCTCGCCCCCTGGGAATGCCTGGAGGCGGTCTCCAAGGCGCTCGTCCCCGGCGGCATCCTCTGCTGCTACGTCGCCACCACCACCCAGCTCGCCCGGACCGTGGAGTCCATCCGCGAGATCGGCTGCTTCAACGAGCCGACCTCCTGGGAGACGATGATCCGCAACTGGCACGTGGAAGGCCTCGCCGTCCGCCCCGACCACCGGATGATCGGCCACACCGGCTTCCTGCTCACCGCCCGCCGCCTCGCCGACGGCGTCGAGCCGCCCATGCGCCGCCGCCGCCCCGCAAAGGGCGCCTACGGCGAGGACTACGACGGCCCCAACGCCGACGGCGGCGCCGGCCGCTGAGCCCGCCCCCGCTGCCGCGCCAACATCTGAACGCCGCGGCCGAGTTCCCCGGACAACACCGGAACTCGGCCGCGGCGCTCGCACATTGACGCCACCACACACGCCGTCGCAGACCCCACCACAGGACCGCGGAACCCCACCGCCCGCGAAAGCCCACCCCGCCGTTCCCTCCCCACTGTGACGTGTGGCACGATGCAGGCCACCCCCACCGGCACAGGCCTCACAGGAGACACTCCTAGTGCAGCAATCCGTGGTCCCGGAGCTCGCTCACACCG
This sequence comes from Streptomyces sp. NPDC054770, assembly GCF_053611985.1. Lineage (NCBI taxonomy): Bacteria > Bacillati > Actinomycetota > Actinomycetes > Kitasatosporales > Streptomycetaceae > Streptomyces > Streptomyces sp. NPDC054770. The sequence continues at coordinate 17,497 of NZ_JBSHBL010000125.1, read as the reverse complement.
ACACCCGCCCCATGCACTGGCTGGCCACCGCCGCCGCAGTGGCCGGCGTGGTCGCTCTGTCGTCCCTCTTCCAGCCGGGCTCGGCCAGAGCCGCCCAGCCCGCCGCCGCAGCCGAGACGAAGCCCGCCCCCGCGGCCGCCGCGCCGCCCAGTACCACCGGCGTGGACTTCCCCCTCGACTGCGGCCCGGTGAAGGAACTCGTGGTCAAGAAGGCCACCGGCGACCTCGACGGCGACGGCAGGCCGGAGACCGTGGCGGTGGTCCACTGCGACTCGGCCATGGGCACCCCGCCCGACGGCGTCTACGTCCTCACCCAGGCCGCCGGTGCCACCCGCCCCCGCGTGGTCGCCACCCTGGTCGACCCCAAGGACCGGCTCACCGTGACCGACTTCGCCGTCACCGGGAAAGCCGTCACCGCCACCCTGCTCGGCTATTCCTCGGACAATGTGCCCAGTTGCTGCCCGGACCTGAAGTCCAGCGCCAAGTGGCAGTGGAACGGCCACGCGTTCGTCCGCTCCACCCCCGCGGCCGCCCACAGCGTCTGACAGACGAGCCGGCCCGCCCGCCCGCCGGCACCACGCGGAGTGGCCGGAAAGTCACTCCGCGTCCGGCCCGTACACCTCGACACGGTCCGCGACCCGGCGCACATGGATGCACTCGCCAGGACACTCCCGCGCCGAGTCCACCACGTCCGTCAGCAGCGGCAGCGGCACCGGCACCGTCGCACCCTTCGCGAGGAGCAGCTCGTCGTCCGAGCCCTTCACATAGGCCAGGCCGTCGATGTCCAGCTCGAACACCTCCGGGGCGTACTGGGCGCAGATCCCGTCACCCGTACACAGATCCTGGTCGATCCAGACCTCGAGCGCCTCATCGCCGGCCAGGGCCTCCTGCTGCACGGTCATCTCTCCTGCCGTCGAAAGCGCCGGACGGCCGGACCCGGGCATCACCCGGTCCCGCCCCGGCGGGTGTTGAACGCCTTCGACCCTACCTCCGGCCCGCAACCGCCCGCGCACCCTCCTCACGCCCCCTCGGATCCTCTCCGCCCGCGCCCCGAGCCCGCGCGCACGGCGCGTCCCGCCGCGCGGGACGGCGGGACCCGGTCACCGGATCGATCGACTCGAGCCAACCCACGACCCGCCCCCGTGCACACGCACCACATCCGCCCGGTCGCTCTGTGTAAGAAATCCGCCACCGGGGCACAACCCCTGAACCGGCATTGGAGCGGACAACTCCGGTCAGTCACGAAGGGTTTTGACCACTCCAGGCCTGGAACACGCGGCTTCTGAATCGCGTTGAGTGGGTATCCACCCGGCACGAGGGAGAACGCGATGGGTGACCGACGACACACCTTGACAGTCTTTGTGATCTAGGGGTTTCAATCGACACCCACCCAGGTAGGGTCTGGAAGCGTCCAGCTCCCCTTGGAGGAGGTGAGGACCGTGGCAGCCCACGACGACGACATGAACCGCGGCATCCGCCCGGGACGAGGGTCCGACGACCCGTCCGAGCAGATCGCCTATCTTGAGCAGGAGATCGCCGTCCTGCGACGCAAGCTCGCCGACTCTCCGCGACACACGAGGATTCTCGAAGAGCGGATCGTCGAGCTACAGACGAACCTGGCCGGCGTGTCCGCCCAGAACGAGCGACTCGCGAACACCCTCCGCGAGGCCCGCGACCAGATCGTGGCCCTCAAGGAAGAGGTCGACCGACTCGCACAGCCGCCGGCCGGCTTCGGTGTCTTCCTCACGGCGAACGAGGACGGCACCGCCGACATCTTCACCGGCGGCCGCAAACTGCGGGTGAACGTCAGCCCAAGCGTTGACCTGGACGACCTCAGGCGCGGCCAGGAAGTCATGCTCAACGAAGCGCTCAACGTGGTCGAGGCCATGGAATACGAGCGCGTCGGCGACATCGTCACCCTCAAGGAGATCCTCGAGGACGGCGAGCGCGCCCTCGTACTGGGGCACACCGACGAGGAGCGGGTGGTGCGGCTCGCCGAGCCGCTGCTGGACGTCACCATCCGCCCCGGCGACGCCCTGCTGCTCGAACCCCGCTCCGGCTACGTCTACGAGATCGTTCCGAAGAGCGAGGTCGAGGAACTCGTCCTCGAAGAGGTCCCCGACATCGGCTACGAGCAGATCGGCGGTCTCGGAGGCCAGATCGAGGCCATCCGCGACGCGGTCGAGCTCCCGTACCTCTACCCGGACCTGTTCAAGGAGCACGAACTGCGCCCGCCCAAGGGCGTCCTGCTCTACGGACCCCCCGGATGCGGCAAGACGCTCATCGCCAAGGCCGTCGCCAACTCGCTGGCCAAGAAGGTCGCCGAGGTCACCGGCCAGGCCGCCGGCAAGAGCTTCTTCCTCAACATCAAGGGCCCCGAGCTCCTGAACAAGTACGTCGGCGAGACCGAGCGGCAGATCCGCCTGGTCTTCCAGCGCGCACGGGAGAAGGCCAGCGAGGGCACCCCCGTCATCGTCTTCTTCGACGAGATGGAATCCCTCTTCCGCACCCGCGGCTCCGGCGTCAGCTCGGACGTGGAGAACACCATTGTCCCCCAGCTCCTCGCCGAGATCGACGGTGTCGAAGGCCTCCAGAACGTGGTCGTCATCGGCGCCTCCAACCGCGAGGACATGATCGACCCCGCCATCCTGCGCCCCGGCCGACTCGACGTGAAGATCAAGATCGAGCGTCCCGACGCCGAGGCCGCCAAGGACATCTTCGGCAAGTACCTCACCGAACGCCTCCCGCTGCACTCCGACGACCTCGGCGAACACGGCGGCAGCAAGTCGGTCACCGTCGAAAGCATGATCCAGACGGCCGTGGAACACATGTACGCCGAATCCGAGGAAAACCGCTTCCTGGAAGTCACCTACGCCAACGGCGACAAGGAAGTCCTCTACTTCAAGGACTTCAACTCCGGCGCAATGATCGAAAACATCGTCGGACGCGCCAAGAAAATGGCGATCAAGGACTTCCTCGAACACAAGCAGAAGGGTCTCCGCGTCTCCCACCTCCTCCAGGCCTGCGTGGACGAGTTCAAGGAGAACGAGGACCTGCCCAACACCACCAACCCCGACGACTGGGCCCGGATCTCCGGAAAGAAGGGCGAGCGGATCGTCTACATCCGTACCCTCATCACCGGAAAGCAGGGCGCGGACACCGGACGCTCCATCGACACGGTGGCGAACACCGGACAGTACCTGTAAAACACAGGGCGGCTGCGGGTGCCCTCGCCGGGTACCCGCAGCCGACTGTTTTTCCGGCCAAAACCGGAACCGAGGCGAGCAAGGCAATGACGCAAATGATCTCCCCACCAGCGCAGAGGCGTTCTAGGCTCTTTCCTACCGCCGAGTCGCGCAGTGCGGGGACGGGCACCGCACACGCACCGGAGCGCCAGCGGTACGCGAGCGGAGCCCACGACCGAGGGCTCCGCCGGGCAAGGAGGGCCGCATGACCGTACGGCGAGTAATGGGCATCGAGACGGAGTACGGGATCTCCGTCCCCGGCCACCCCAACGCCAATGCCATGCTCACCTCGTCCCAGATCGTCAACGCCTACGCGGCGGCGATGCACCGGGCCCGCCGGGCCCGCTGGGACTTCGAGGAGGAGAACCCGCTGCGGGACGCCCGGGGCTTCGACCTCGCACGCGAGGCCGCCGACGCCAGCCAGCTCACCGACGAGGACATCGGCCTCGCCAACGTGATCCTCACCAACGGAGCACGCCTCTACGTCGACCACGCCCACCCCGAGTACAGCTCGCCCGAGGTCACCAACCCCCGCGACGCCGTCCTCTGGGACAAGGCCGGCGAACGCATCATGGCCGAGGCCGCCGAACGGGCCGCCCAGCTCCCCGGTGCCCAGCCCATCCACCTCTACAAGAACAACACCGACAACAAGGGTGCCTCCTACGGCACGCACGAGAACTACCTGATGAAGCGGGAAACCCCCTTCTCGGACATCGTGCGCCACCTCACCCCCTTCTTCGTCTCCCGTCCGGTCGTCACCGGCGCCGGCCGCGTCGGCATCGGCCAGGACGGCCATGAACACGGCTTCCAGCTCAGCCAGCGCGCGGACTACTTCGAGGTCGAGGTCGGCCTGGAGACCACCCTCAAACGGCCCATCATCAACACCCGCGACGAACCCCACGCCGACGCCGAGAAGTACCGCCGCCTCCACGTGATCATCGGCGACGCGAACCTGTCGGAGATCTCGACCTACCTGAAACTCGGCACGACAGCGCTGGTCCTGTCCATGATCGAGGACGGCTTCATCGCCGTCGACCTCGCCGTCGACCAGCCCGTACGCACCCTCCACCAGGTCTCCCACGACCCGACGCTGAAGAGGCTGGTCACCCTCCGCAGCGGCCGCACACTCACCGCGGTCCAGCTCCAGATGGAGTACTACGAGCTGTCGCGCAAATACGTGGAGGAGCGCTACGGCGCCGACGCCGACGACCAGACCAAGGACGTCCTGGCCCGCTGGGAAGACACCCTCAACCGCCTCGAACGCGACCCCATGAGCCTCTCCGGAGAGCTCGACTGGGTCGCCAAGCTGGAGCTCATGGAGGGCTACCGTCGCCGCGACAGCCTCGACTGGGACGCCGCCAAGCTGCACCTCCTCGACCTCCAGTACGCCGACGTGCGGGCCGAGAAGGGCCTGTACAACCGCCTCGCGGCCCGCGGGCGCATGAAGCGGCTCCTGGACGAGGCCGACGTGGAACGGGCCCGCACCAGCCCGCCCGAGGACACCCGGGCCTACTTCCGCGGCCGCTGCCTGGAGCAGTACGCCGACGACGTCGCCGCCGCGAGCTGGGACTCGGTCATCTTCGACCTCCCGGGCCGCGACAGCCTCCAGCGCGTCCCAACCCTGGAACCGCTACGCGGAACGCGAAATCACGTCAAGGAGCTCCTGGACCGCTGCCGCACCGCAGAAGACCTGGTCAGGGTCCTCTCCGGCGGCTGAACGGGTACCCGGAGCACACCGGGCGACCGGGGTCAAAACCCCGGCGCCCGGGAATCATCGAGGTGGCCCCCGTAGGTTGGAGAAACTGCGGGGCCGATGTCGGACCCGGCTTGTAGGGTCTGATCATCACCGAATCGGCAGGAAGCCGACCTGTCGACCCATGACGGGCGAACTGAGCGGGGTGAGGGTTATGGCAACCAAGGACACCGGCGGCGGACAGCAGAAGGCGACGCACTCCACCGAGGAGGTCGAGGAGCAGGCGGCAGAGTCGCAGGCCTCGGAGGACCTCAAGGAGCGGCACGAGAAGCTGAGCGACGACGTCGACTCCGTCCTCGATGAAATCGATGACGTACTTGAGGAGAACGCCGAGGATTTCGTGAGGTCGTTCGTTCAAAAAGGCGGAGAGTAAAGGCCGATCGGTCGCGTAGCCTTCGAAATGAAGGGCTCGGGGGGCTTGGGTGGTTGAGGGGCCGAACGCGAAGCACTGCAGGAAGTGCGGGCGGGATCTGCCTCCTGCGGCGTTCGCGCGCGACAGGAACCGGCGCGATGGCCTCCAGGTGCATTGCCGAGAGTGCGTGGCGGAGTACGGCGCCGCGCACTACCGGCGTCGCCGGGAGGCCATCGGGAAGACCGTCCGAGAGAAGGTGGATGTCCCGGCTGGGCACAAGCGGTGCCCGCAGTGCGAGGTCGTGAAGCCGCACTCCGAATGGGAGCGCAACAAGACTTCGTCGGACGGCTGGGCGAGTTACTGCCGTGCATGCCGTGCGGAGCGAAACCGGGTCAGTTACTTCAAGCGCAAGTACGGTCTCACCGAGGCCGAGCGGGACGCGCTGATCGCCTCGCAACGGGGCGTCTGCTGTATCTGCCTATCCGCCCCCGCCGCGCATGTGGATCACTGCCATGAGACGGGTAGGGTCCGTGGCGTACTGTGCTTCAGCTGCAATGCCGCGCTGGGGCAGTTCAAGGATCAGCCCGAAGTCATAAGGCGGGCTGCAGCATACGTGGAAGGAAACGCGTGGAAGCCAACACTCGTAGCACCGGGCGTCTACCAGCTGCCTTCCTGACGCCTGGGTCCTCTTCGTTCATGGACTTTCTCTCCGACCACCAGCCGGAGATGCTGCCCGGCAGGCGGCAGCTGCCGCCCACGCAGGGTGCGATCGAGGCGCCGCACGGGACGACGATCGTGGCGACCACCTTCCCCGGCGGCGTGGTGCTCGCCGGTGACCGTCGGGCGACGATGGGCAACGTGATCGCGCAGCGGGACATCGAGAAGGTGTTCCCGGCCGACGAGTACTCGGCCGTCGGTATCGCCGGCACCGCCGGTCTCGCGGTGGAGATGGTGAAGCTCTTCCAGCTGGAGCTGGAGCACTTCGAGAAGGTCGAGGGCGCCCAGCTGTCCCTGGAGGGCAAGGCGAACCGGCTGTCGACGATGATCCGGTCCAACCTCGGCATGGCCATGCAGGGGCTCGCGGTGGTGCCGCTGTTCGCCGGGTTCGACGTGGACCGGGGCAAGGGGCGGATCTTCTCGTACGACGTGACGGGCGGCCGTTCCGAGGAGCACAACTTCGCCTCCACCGGGTCCGGCTCCATCTTCGCGCGCGGTGCGATGAAGAAGCTGTTCCGTGACGATCTCACCGAGGAGCAGGCGACCACGCTGGTGGTGCAGGCTCTGTACGACGCGGCCGACGACGACTCGGCGACGGGTGGTCCCGATGTCGCCCGCCGGATCTACCCGATCATCACCGTGATCACCGACGGTGGTTTCCGCCGGCTCACCGACGACGAGTCGTCCGAGCTTGCCCGTGCGGTGCTGGCGCGCCGTCTGGAGGAGCCGGACGGTCCGCGCGCGGCGCTGCTCTAGGGAGCGTCGGCGTTCTTATCAAGGTGATCCCAGTGACTTCGACGGAACCCTAAGGAAGGGGTCGGATACCGGTGTCGACGCCGTTCTATGTCTCACCTCAGCAGGCGATGGCGGACCGTGCCGAGTATGCCCGCAAGGGCATCGCGCGTGGCCGCAGCCTGGTTGTGCTCCAGTACGCCGACGGCATCGTGTTCGTCGGTGAGAACCCGTCCCGTGCGCTGCACAAGTTCAGCGAGATCTATGACCGGATCGGTTTCGCGGCCGCCGGCAAGTACAACGAGTACGAGAATCTGCGGATCGGCGGTGTGCGCTATGCCGACATGCGTGGTTACACCTATGACCGTGCTGATGTGACGGCCCGTGGTCTGGCGAACGTGTACGCGCAGACGTTGGGCACGATCTTCTCGTCGGCTGCGGAGAAGCCGTACGAGGTGGAGCTGGTCGTTGCCGAGGTGGGGGAGACCCCGGAGGGTGACCAGATCTATCGGTTGCCGCACGACGGTTCGATTGTGGATGAGCACGGTTCGGTCGCCGTCGGTGGCAATGCGGAGCAGATCAGTACCTATCTGGACCGTGAGCACCGGGAGGGCATGACTCTGGCGGAGGCTCTGAAGCTGGCTGTGACGGCTCTGTCGCGGGAGTCGAACGGGACGCAGCGGGAGATTCCCGCGGAGCGTCTGGAGGTCGCGGTGCTGGACCGTACGCGTCCGCAGCAGCGCAAGTTCAAGCGGATCGTCGGCCCGCAGCTGGGTCGGCTGCTGGAGGCGGGCGGTGCGTCCACGGCCGCCGAGGCCGAGGAGGCGGAGGCGGAGGAGTCCGGCGGCGACGTCGAGTAACTCTTCGTATCGGCTTGTGTCGGTCCCGCTCTGCGCGCCCCGTCCGGTGGTCACCGGACGGGGCGCGGGCGTGTGTGCGGCTATGACGGCCGTGGTGGGGCTGTGGAGCCCCGTACGACCAGCTCGACGGGGATGTCTCCGTGCTGGGGTTCGCGGCCGTCCAGGACGGCGAGGAGGGCTTGCATGCCGCGTTCGCCGAAGAGTTCCGCGTCCAGGCGGACGGTTGTGAGCTCGGGGTCGATGGCGGTGGCGAGGGCGAGGTCGTCGAGGCCGGTGACGGAGATGTCGTCGGGGATGCGCAGGCCTTGGCGGCGCAGGGCTTTGTAGGCGCCGGCGGCGAGTTTGTCGTCGTCGCAGACGAGGGCGGTGGGTCGGGGGCCGGGTGCGGTGAGGGCTGCTTCGGTGGCGGTGCGGGCGCCTTCGATCGAGATGGGGGCGTGGACCGTGTGGACGGAGGTGCCGGGCGTGGCTGCGGTGCGGGCGGCCAGTTCGCGGGCGCGTACTTCGAAGGTCCAGGAGGGGATGTCCGCGGCCAGGTGCAGGAAGCGGCGGTGGCCGAGGGCCAGCAGGTGGTCGGCGACCTGGCGTACGCCGTCGGCGATGTCCAGGTTGACGGTGGCGGCGCCCAGGCTGCCGCCCGGGTCGCTGTCGAGCATGACGAGGGGGAGTTGGTCGCCGCGGATGGCGGTGAGGGCGTCGGCGGCCATGGAGGAGGCGATGACGCCGTCGAGGGCGGCTTGCGCGGAGGCGAAGGGGTCGCGGGCGGGGCCGATGCCTTCGGGGGAGGGGTAGAGGACCAGGCCGAAGCCGTGTGCGGCGGCGATGCGGGCGGCGCCGGTGTAGACGCCGGCGAAGAATTCGGTGGTCAGTGCGGGGACGACGAGGAGGACGGTGCGGGTGCGGCCAAGGCGGAGGTTGCGGGCGGCGAGGTTGGGTCGGTAGCCGAGGTCGCGGGCGGCTTCCCGGACGCGTTCGGCGGTGGTCTCGGAGACGCGGCCGCGCCATTTGTCGCCGAGCACGAGTGACACGGCCGCCTGGGAGACGCCGGCGGCTTGGGCGACGTCGCGGCTGGTCGGTCGCGTGCTGCTGCGTGGCACGGGGGTGGGCTCCTTCGTCTGGACGTGTGAACAGCGCACATGGTACGTATGGGCGACGGGGTTATACGTAACACTTGGAGGTGGGACATGGCCGCGGGGTACCTGGAGATCCTCAGGGCGAGGCACGCGGCCCGGCTGCTGACGGGGACGCTGGTGGGCCGGTTGCCGAACGCGACCGCCGCCCTCGCGATCGTGCTGTTCGTGCGTGCGGAGGGCGGTACGTACAGCCTGGCGGGGGTGCTCGCGGCGGTGTACGGCGTGGCCAACGCGGTCGGTCAGCCGGTGCTCGGGCGGCTGGTCGACCTGTGCGGGCAGCCGCGGGTCCAGTTGCCCGCGGCGCTCGCGTCGGCCGTCGCGATGGCGGTCTTCGCCTTCACGGGTGTCGAGCCGTTGCCGGTGGCCTGTGCGGCCGTGGCGGCGGCCGGGCTGTGCACGCCGCCGCTGGAGGGCGGTCTGCGTGCTCTGTGGCCGAGTGTCCTGGGCGAGGGTGACCGGGTGCACACGGCGTACGCGATGGACGCGGTGGCGCAGGAAGTCATGTTCACCGTGGGGCCGTTGCTGGTGACGCTGTGCGTGTCGCTGTGGTCGGCGCAGGCGGCGCTGCTGGTCGTGAACGTGGTGGGGGTGCTCGGGGCGCTCTCGGTGGTGGTCTCGCCGCCGTCGCGCGCGTGGCGTTCGGCTCCGCGTGAGGCGCACTGGCTGGGCGCGCTGCGTTCGTCCGGGCTGCTGGCCCTGCTGGCCGCGTTCCTGTTCGTCGGGGTCGCGATGGGTTCCATCACGGTCGCGTCGGTGCCGTACGCGGACGGCCACGGGGGTGATGTGGTGTACGGCTGGATGATGGCCGCTCTGGGGCTCGGTGCGCTGCTGGGGGGCACGGTGTACGGGGCGCGGCGGTGGGCGGGGGAGCCGGCGCGGCGACTGCGGTGGCTGGTGGCTTTTCTGGCGGTGTGTTACCTGCCGCTGATGTTGATGCCGGGTGCGGTGGCCATGGTGTTGCTGACCGTGTTGGCCGGGGTGTTCCTGGCGCCGGCGATCGCGTGTGCGTTCGTGCTGGTGGACCGGCATGCGCCGAGCGGTACGGTCACCGAGGCTTTCTCCTGGCTTGTGACGACGTTCACAGTGGGGGCGTCGGTGGGAACGGGCCTGGCGGGCCCGGTGGTCGAGGCGGGCGGGGCCCTGTGGGGGTTCGCCGTGCCGGGTGCGGCGGGGGGTGTGTCGTTGCTGGTCCTGGCGGTCACGGGACGGGTCCTCGCAGCTCCCGGTGGGGGTGCGGTGGTTGCGGCCGGTTCGGAAAATGATCCAAATCGTGCTGTCGAACCCCGTTTCAGCTCAGGGGATCGGGCGTAATGTTCAGTCATGGACCGCCGCATTTTCGGGCTGGAGAACGAGTACGGCGTCACGTGCACGTTCAGGGGACAGCGCCGCCTGTCGCCTGACGAGGTGGCGCGGTACCTCTTCCGCCGTGTCGTGTCATGGGGCCGTAGCAGCAATGTCTTTCTGCGGAACGGCGCCCGGCTCTATCTCGACGTGGGCTCACATCCGGAATACGCGACACCCGAGTGTGACAATGTGATCGAACTGGTCACCCACGACAAGGCCGGCGAGCGCATTCTCGAAGGACTGTTGGTGGACGCCGAACGACGCCTGCATGAGGAAGGAATCGCGGGCGACGTCTACCTTTTCAAGAACAACACGGACTCGGCGGGCAACTCTTATGGTTGCCACGAGAACTATCTGGTGGCGCGGCACGGGGAGTTCTCCCGGCTCGCGGACATTCTCATCCCGTTCCTGGTGACCCGGCAGCTGCTGTGCGGCGCCGGGAAGGTGCTGCAGACGCCGCGCGGTGCGGTGTACTGCGTGAGCCAGCGGGCGGAGCACATCTGGGAGGGTGTCTCCTCGGCGACGACCCGTTCCCGGCCGATCATCAACACGCGCGACGAGCCGCACGCGGACGCCGAGCGCTACCGCCGGCTGCATGTCATCGTCGGCGACTCGAACATGTCCGAGACGACCATGCTGCTGAAGGTCGGCGCCACCGACCTGGTGCTGCGCATGATCGAGGCGGGCACGGTGATGCGGGACCTGACCCTGGAGAACCCGATCCGGGCGATCCGCGAGGTCAGCCACGACATCACGGGCCGGCGCAAGGTGCGCCTGGCCAGCGGCCGGGAGGCCTCCGCGCTCGAGGTGCAGCGGGAGTACTACGAGAAGGCCGTGGACTTCTGCGAGCGCCGCGGTATCCGCACCGGCACGGTCGAGCAGGTGCTGGAGCTGTGGGGCCGGACCCTGGACGCGATCGAGGCCGAGGACCTGGACCGGATCGGCACCGAGATCGACTGGGTGATGAAGTACAAGCTCATCGAGCGGTACCGGGCCAAGCACAACATGACCATGTCTCATCCGCGCGTGGCGCAGATAGACCTCGCTTATCACGACATTCACCGTCGTCGTGGTCTGTATTACCTGCTGGAGAAGAAGGGTCAAGCCGCGCGGATCTGCAATGACTTGAAGATCTTCGAGGGCAAGTCGGTGCCGCCGCAGACGACTCGGGCGCGGTTGCGCGGTGACTTCATCCGGCGGGCCCAGGAGCAGCGGCGGGACTTCACGGTCGACTGGGTGCATCTGAAGCTCAACGACCAGGCGCAGCGCACCGTGTTGTGCAAGGACCCGTTCCGTTCCGTCGACGACCGGGTGGAGAAGCTCATCGCCGGTATGTGAGCGTTCGCCACACAACGCCACACGGGCGCCGTACGTTTTCCGTACGGCGCCCTTGTCACGTCGTAGAGTTGCGCGCACGCCATCCGCAAGATCGACCGATTACGAGGCTCTTCCGTGCGCCGACGCTCTCTTCTCCTTGCCGCTGTTCCCGCGGGACTGGTCACGCTCGCCGGGTGCGGTGACGGCAAGTCGTCCTCCTCCAGCAAGGCGAGTGCCTCTCCGTCGGCCTCCGCCTCGGTTCCGCCGCCGAAGATCGTGGACGGGCCGTTGCCGGCGATCACGGCGGGCACGAAGTTCGACGAGAAGCCGACGGTCGCCAAGGGCAGCGGGGACCCGTCGAAGGACCTGGCGGTCAAGACGGTGATCGCGGGCAGCGGCAAGACGGTCGCGGAGAACGACTTCATCCAGGCCAACTACCTGGGGCAGATCTGGTCCACGGCGAAGGTCTTCGACCAGTCGTACGACCGTACGCCGCTGCTCATGCAGCTGGCCGCGGGCAGCATCATCGACGGCTGGCGGTACGGGCTGGCCGGGAAGAAGGTGGGCAGCCGGGTGCTGATGGCCGTGCCGCCGACCTGGGGATACGGCAGCGCGGGCAACTCGCAGGCGGGGATCAAGGGCACCGACACGCTGGTGTTCGTGGTGGACGTGCTGAACTCGTTCAACTCGAAGAGCTCCAGCACCGGCAAGGAGGTCGCCCAGACCGACGCCGCGCTTCCCAAGGTCGGTACGAACACGGACGGCAAGGCCCCGTCGATCGACATCCCCAAGGTCGACCCGCCGAAGAAGCTGGTGTCGAACTACGTGCTGGAGGGGGACGGCCCGGAGGTGAAGTCGGCGCAGACCGTCCTGTGCCAGTTCAGGGGCGAGGTCTGGGACAGCGGCAAGGTCTTCGAGCAGACGTATGAGAGCGGGCGGCTGGCCCAGTTCTCGGTCGAGCAGATGCAGCAGGTCGTCAAGGGGCTGGCGCAGGGGATCACCGGCAAGAAGGTGGGCAGCCGGATCGTGGTCGTCACCCCGCCGGACCTGGCCTACGGGAACAACCCGCCGAGCGGTGGTGTGGTGAAGAAGGGTTCGACGCTGGTGTTCACGGTGGACATTCTTGCGGCGATGTAGTCGATGCGGTCGATGTGGTCCTGCGGGCGGTACCGGGGCGGGGATGAAAGACTGTCCGGGTTCCGAGTCGTACACAAGCAGGAGCCCAAGACGTGAACATCGACAAGCCCGAGATCGACTTCCCCGAGGGCGAGGCCCCGGCCGACCTGGAGATCAAGGACATCTGGGAGGGTGACGGCGAGGTGGCCCAGGCGGGCCAGACCGTCACCGTGCACTACGTGGGTGTCGCGTTCAGCACCGGCGAGGAGTTCGACGCCAGCTGGAACCGTGGCGCGCCGTTCCGCTTCCCGCTGGGCGGGGGCCGGGTCATCAAGGGCTGGGACCAGGGCGTGCAGGGCATGAAGGTCGGTGGCCGTCGCCGGCTGACCATCCCGGCCCACCTCGCCTACGGCAACCAGAGCCCGACGCCGGCGATCAAGCCCGGCGAGACGCTGATCTTCGTCGTGGACCTGATCGCGGTCTGATCCCGGTACCCGGTCGGCGCCGTCGGGCGTGGACCGTTCCTGGTCGGAAACCGGCTGGACGAGGGCCCGTGCCATGTGCGCGGGCCCTCGTCGTTTGTCATGCCGTGTCCGTTTCGGTCCTCATTGTTTGGACTGGCTTTTGCCGTGACACTCCGGAGCGGTACGGTCATCGGTCAGGAGCACCATAGGGAAGGCGAAGGGCGTCGATGGCCATTGCCAAGGCCGAGCGGCTGATGAACCTGGCGCTGTGCCTGCTGGGGACGCGGCGGCCGCTCAGCAAGCGTGAGCTGCGGGACTCCATCGAGGCCTACGTCGAGGCCTCCGGGCCGGGAAAGGGTGCGGCGGGCAGCGACGACTCCTTCAACCGGATGTTCGAGCGGGACAAGGACGACCTCCGTGAACTCGGACTGGTGATCGAGACCGTGGAGAACCTGGACGGCGAGGTCGGCTATCTCGCGCGCCGCGGCAGCAACCGCCTGCCGCCCATCACCCTGGATGCCGAGGAGGCCGCCGCCCTCGGGCTCGCCGCCAAGGTCTGGCAGCAGGCCCGGCTGGCCGGCGCCGCCAGCGGGGCCCTCCAGAAGCTGCGCGCGGCAGGCCTCCCGGAGGACGTCGACCCGTACGAGGCCCATGGCGCCCTGGAGCCGCGGATCCCCGTGCACGAGGCCGCCTTCGAACCGCTGATGCTGGCCTGCCGGGACCGCCGCCCGGTCGTCTTCGACTACCGCAAGGCCACCGCCGCCCACCCGGAGACCCGGAACGTGGAGCCGTGGGCCCTGGAGTGCTGGCGCGGCCACTGGTACCTGGCCGGCTGGGACCGTGACCGGGGTGCCGAGCGGGTGTTCCGGCTGTCCCGGATCACCGGCAGGGTCCGCTCCCGGGGCACCGCCTTCACCGTGCCGGTCCCGGACGTCGTCACCGTCCGCGAGACCGTGGCGAGCTGGGCCGGGGAGATCGCCGACCGCTCCGCGCTGATCCGGCTGCGCCCGGGGTCCGGGTACCCCCTTCGGGCGAAGGCCACGGCGGTGCGGGAACTCGGTGACGGGTGGGACGAGTTGGAGATTCCGTACGGGCACGGGCTGGACGCCTGGCTCGTGGAGTTCGGGCCGGACGTGATGGTCCTGGAGCCGGCCGAGCTGCGGGCCGACGTGCTGGACCGGCTGCGTGCCGTGGCCAAGGGCTGAGGGGGAGCTGAGCAAGGCAGTGGCAGGCAAACCGGTCAGGCCCGTGAACGCCATCGACCAGACCCGGCGGATGCTCTCCCTGGTGACCTACCTGCGCGAGCGCCCCGGCGCCCGGATCGCGGACGTGGCGCGCGCCTTCGGCATCACCGAGGACGAGCTGGTCTCCGACCTCGACGTGCTGCCCATGTGCGGCACCAGCTTCCGCGGCGGCGATCTGCTGGACATCGACACCGACGGCGAGCGGATCTGGTGGCACAACGCGGCCGCGCTCGGCGAGGAGGCCGCCGAACCGCTCCGGCTCGCCGCCGACGAGGCGACCGCGCTCCTGGTCGCCGCCCGTGCGGTGGCCACCCTGCCCGGCCTGCGCGAGGGCGACCGGCAGGCGCTGCTGCGGGCCACCGCCAAGGTGGAGACCGCGGCCGGCGAGGCGGGCGACGCCAGTGCCCGGCTGTCGGTGACCTTCGAGTCCGAGGGCGGCGTCTTCGCCGACGTGGACCGTGCGATCGCCGAGCGCCGCCGGCTGTGGATCCGCTACTACTCCCCGGCCCGCGACGAGCTCACCGAGCGCGAGATCGACCCCATCCGCCTGGTCAGCGTCGGCCACACCTACGTCGAGGCCTGGTGCCGCCGCTCCGAGGCGCGGCGCACCTTCCGGCTCGACCGGGTCGCCGAGATCAAGATCCTCGACGAGCCGTCCGCACCCCCCGAGATCGAGCTGCGCGACCTGTCCGAGGCCCTGGTGCAGCCGGCCGCCGAGGACCCCGAGGTGGTCGTCGAGGTCGGCCCGGCCGGCCGCTGGGTCGCCGAGTACTACCCGCACGACAGCGCGGATGAGCTTCCCGACGGCGGGCTGCGTATTAGCCTGCGCACCCCCGATCCGGCCTCCCTGCGCCGGCTGGCGCTCAGGCTCGGCGGCGACGGCCGGATCGTGTCACCGCCCGAGCTGGCCGACAGCGCCCGCCGGGCGGCCCGCGAGGCACTGGCGGCGTACGACCACGCAGTGCACGGCGATGAGGAAGGGCATGAGTGAGCCGTCGGAGGCGCTCCGAAGGCGAACGATCAAGAAGGAGGGGCAAAGGCTTTGAACGAGTCTTCCGGGGTTCTGGACGAGTCTTCGGGTTCCGGCGGCGCGGGTGCGCGGGAGATGACGGTCGCGGCCGCCTTCGCCGGGATGAGACGCGTGGTCCCCGTGGTCTTCAGAGCCGGCTGCCCGCACTGCCACGGCAGTTTCGAGCTCACCGCGAGCGCCCTGCGGCTGGCCGTCGGAGCCACCAGCAAGACGACGTTCTACTCCTTCACCTGCCCCGACTGCGGGTCCGCCGTCCGCAAGCCCGCCGGCGAGCGGATCGTCGAGCTGCTCACCGACGGCGGGGTCAGGACCCTGCGGCTGAACCCCACCGTCTAGGCTCGGCCCATGTTCTGGGCGATGGTCGCGGTAGCTGTGGGTTTCGTGGGTCTCGCCGTGCTCGGCGTGCTCGCCGTCCGGGTCTTCCTGGAGGCGCGAAAGCTGGGGGCGCAGGTCGCGGACTCGGCACGCCGGATCAACCGGGCCGCCGAGGACCTGGAGCGGGCGGCCGCCAGTGCCGCCCGTACTGTGGACACGCTGTGACCCCCGCTGTGCGAGGGGTGTGAGTAGTGGGCCACAAGCGGTTTGTGTCACTTCGCCCTGTCACGGCGCCCGCAGGGGCGGGTACGCTGCTGAACGCGGCACGGAGAACGAGGCCCGTTCCGCGGACCGGGAGTACGCACGGGGATTGCCTGACGTTTACCCCTGAGCGTTACGATCGCTGACAGCACGATCACTCGGACGCTTGTCCGACGGATCGGACAGCATCCCAACCCAGCCGCCTCGGTGAGAAGGTAAAGACTTATGTTCGGAAGGCTCGGAGCCCCCGAGATCATTCTCATCCTTGTCGTCGTCATCCTGCTGTTCGGCGCGAAGAAGCTTCCGGACATGGCCCGCTCGCTCGGCAAGTCCGCGCGCATCCTCAAGAGCGAGGCCAAGGCGATGAAGGAAGAGGGCAACACCAGCACCTCCGCCCAGGCGCCCGCCTCCGGCGAGCAGGTCCAGGCCCAGCGCACCATCCAGGCTTCCCCCGGTGACGTGACCAGCTCCCGCCCGGTCAACGAGCCGTCGGACACCACCCAGCGCTGACGCAAGGCCGGTAGCTCCCGGCCTGCCGCACGAGATGAGGACGTGGGTTGCCCAAGTCTGCCCGCAAGCAGGAGAAGGATCCCGAGGGGCGGATGCCTCTCGCGGATCACCTTCGCGAGCTCCGCAACCGGCTCGCGAAGGCCATGCTGGCCATCGTCATTGTGACGGTGGTCGCCGCCTTCTTCTACAACGACATCATCAACTTCCTCACCAGGCCGGTCCTCGACTCGGTCGGTTGTGAGCAGGCCTTCGGGGAACTGGCCAGGGCCAAGTCCGACTCGCATCCCTGCGCGCAGATCACGATCAACGGCCTGCTCGCGCCCTTCACGCTGGCCCTCCAGGTCTCGCTGATGGCAGGTGTGGTGTTCGCCTCGCCGGTCTGGCTGTACCAGCTGTGGGCCTTCGTCGCGCCCGGTCTGCACCGCAGCGAGAAGAAGTACGCCTACGCGTTCGTCGCCACCGGCGTCCCGCTCTTCTTCGGCGGCGCGTTCTTCGCCTACAAGGTCCTGCCGACCACCGCGAAGGTGCTCCTCCAGTTCACCCCGCGCAGTGTGAGCAACCTGCTGCCCCTGGACGACCTGCTCCAGCTGGTCACCCGCATGGTGGTCGTCTTCGGCCTCTCCTTCGAGCTGCCGCTGCTCCTGGTGATGCTCAATCTCACCGGCATCATCACCGGCCGGCGCATGCTCGGCTGGTGGCGGGCGATGATCCTCGGCATCACGATCTTCGCGGCCGTCGCCACCCCGAGCACCGACCCGCTCTCCATGCTGGCCCTCGCCGGGCCGATCTGGGTGCTCTACTTCGGCGCGGTCGCGTTCTCCCTCATCAACGACCGGCGCAAGCGCCGCCGCGAGGCCGAAGCCCCCGACGACGACGAGGCCTCCGACCTCGACCTGACGCCCGAGGACATCGGCGAGGTCGAGACCGTCTCCGCGAGCCGCGCGCTGCCCGAGGCCCCGGAGCGGGTCAACGGCTACGACGACGTGACCTGACAGGGCGACCCCAGCCATCGAGAGGTGGGCGCCGCCCCCGCCGCGGGCCCCCCGTCGTCCTGCGGGGGTGGGGTTTAAAAAAAAAAAGCGGGCCGGGGTAATTGTGGTGTTG
>NZ_JBSHBL010000124.1:0-22321 GCF_053611985.1 Streptomyces sp. NPDC054770 | reverse complement strand
GTCCCCCGAGGGCCGCCGGCGGCGCCGTGCCCGGTGGCCGGGAGCAGGCTCCGTCCATCGGGTAACGTCCGTGGACCGAGGCCGACGCGAGGAACGAGGGGGCAGGGCGAGATGGCAGGCCGAGCAGACGGGGCCCCGCAACCTCCGGCATCCCACGGCGACGGCTGGGCCGCACGGCTCCTCGACCATCTGCGCCCCGGCGCCCGCGACCCGCGCCGGGTCGTCGCCTGGCTGGCCGGCACCGTGCAGGCGACCGTCTGCCTCCAGGACGCCGACGGCATCCTGCTCGCCGGGACCCGGATCCCCCTCGACGCCGGTCTCGTGGCCGACGTGGTCGCCGGGCGGATCTCCGCCGCCGCCGTCCAGGACGGCGACCGCCACCTGCGGCTGGTCGCGGTCCGCGCCCCCGACCCCCGTGCGGCGGCCGCCGGACTGCTCACCGTGGCCCGCGCGGCCCCCTTCGACCGGCGCGCCGCCGAGATCGTCACCCACACCGCCGGAGTCGTCGAACTCCTGCTGCGCGAGCGGGAGCTGACGGCCGCCGGGCACCGGCTCCGGCGGGCCGCCGCCGATCTGCGCCTCGCCATCCTGCAACTCCTGATGGTGGAGGACACGGTCTCCGCCCGCCGCGTCGCCGCCGGCCTGTGGCCCGGCCTGCTCGACACCGACAGCGCCTGCGTGTACATCGTCGAGGGAGACCCGGCGGAACGCGACGGCCTCGCCGAGGACTGCCTCGACGTCACCCGCGGCCAGGCCCTCGTCGTGCGCTGCCCCGCCATGGACGGCCACGTCATCATCCTCAGCCCCGCGCCCGCGACGGCGGAGCGGCTGCGGTCCCTCGTCGACGGCCGCCCCGGCACCTTCGTCGGCGGCAGCGTCCGGCAGAACCTGGCCCAGACCGCCACCGCCTACGGCCAGGCCGTCAGTGCCCTCGCCGTCGCCCACTTCCGCCCCGACCAGGCCGCCGTCTACGCCGAACGCACCCACCCGGAACGGCTGATGGACCCCACCGCGCTGCACGCCTGGTCCACCGCCGTGCTGCGGCCGCTCGACACCCTGCCCCACCACACCCGCGCGGAACTCCTCGCCACCACCCGCCTCGGCCTGGAGTTCACGGCCGTCAGCGCGGCCAAGGTCCTCGGCGTCAGCCGCAACACCGTGCGCGCCCGCATGGACCGGGTCGAGACGCTGCTCGGCGCCGACTTCTCCGACCTCACCGTGCGCGCCACCGCCCATCTGGCCCTCAACACCCAGGCGGCCCTGACCGAGGACCTCGCCGGCACGGCGCCGCAGCCGTCCGGCGTCCGTCTGGGCGACCTGCTGGCGAGTCCGGCGCTGCGGGCCTGGGCGCGCGACCTCCTGGACCGCCTGATCCGCGACGGCCGCGACCTGCGCGGCACCCTGCGCGCCTGGATCGCCGCCGGCGGGAACGCCGAGCGCGCCGCCCAGGACCTGGGCGTGCACGCCCAGACCGTCCGCGAACACGTGCGGGGCGCCGAACCCGTCCTGGAGCGTCAGCTGCTGGCCGCAGGCACCGACCTGTACGAGGTCGTCCTGGCCCACCTGGCCCTCGGGGACCTCACCGCCCCCGTCCTGCTCCGGGCGAACCAGGGCCAACCGGACTCACCTGTGCACGGGTGAGTCCTCGCCGTACCCGAACGGGCACCGGCGCGATACCCAACGGCTGGTTTCGGACGTAAGTTCACGTCGTGCGGGGGCACGACCGGAACGGGGGACCGGTCGCAGCCCCCGCCACCCCCGTGCCACTGCCCCCGCGGCGCCGGTTCACGCCTCCAGACGCACCGGGATCTCCTGCCAGCCGAACGCGATGAACGACGGCACCTGCCGCAGCTCGTCCTCCCCGACCGCGAGCCGCAGCTCAGGGAACCGCTCGAACAGCGCCGGCAGCGCGGCCAGCGCCTCCGCCCGGGCGAGCGGCGCGCCGATACAGCGGTGCACCCCGATCCCGAACGCCAGATGGTCGTCGGCACCCCGCGCGGCGTCGAAGGCGGCCGCGTCCGGTCCGTAGTGCGCCGGGTCCACGCCCGCCGCCGCGTACGTCGTGATGATCGCGTCCCCGGCCGGAATGGTCACGTCCGCCACCTTCAGGTCGCTCACCGCGAACCGCAGCGGCAGCGAGGCGATCGACGGATGCACCCGCAGCGTCTCGTCGATCACCGCGTCCCAGCCGACCGCCCCGGTCCGCACCGCCGCCAGCTGCGCCGGATCCGTCAGCAGCGCCACGACCGCGTTGCCGATCAGGTTGACCGTCGTCTCGAAACCGGCGCCGATCACCAGCAGCAGCGTGTACAGCAGCTCCTCGTCGCCGAGCCGGTCGCCGTCCTCGTCGCGGACCCGGATCAGCTCCGTGGTCATGTCGTCGCCCGGGTGCTCCATCTTGTACGCGATCAGCCCGCCGAGGACGGTGCCGATCCGCTCCTGCACGAACGCCGCGTGCTCGGGGGTCGGGTCGGAGGTGTCCATGATGGCCGCGATCAGCGCGCCGGTGTCGTCCCGCATCTCGTCGGGCACCCCGAACAGTTCGCAGATCATCCGCATGGGCAGCGGCTGCGCCAGCCCGGCCCGCAGGTCCACCACCGAGCCGTCGGCACCCGCCGCCGCCAGCCCGTCGAGCAGCTCCGCGGCGATCGCCGCGACGCGCGGCCGCATCGCCTCGGTCCGCCGGTGCGTGAAGCTCGGCGCCACCAGCTTGCGCAGCCGGGTGTGGTCGGGACCGTAGGCGGAGAGCATGTTGAACACCCCGATCCAGCTCACCACCCAGCCCCAGGAGGGGTGTTCGCCGATCTCCGGCCAGAGCCGCCAGTGCTTGCGCGGATCCTTGCTGACCTGGGGATCGAGGATGAGTTCCTTGAGGACCTCGTACCCGGTGGGTGCCCAGGCGGGTATGCCGCCGGGCAGTTCGACGGGAACGACGGGGCCGAGGGCGCGTAACCGTGCGCTCTCCGCCGGGATGTCGGAGCCGAACGGGTCGAGAGCGATGCGGTCGGTGACGGTCACGACGTCTCTCCAGGCTGGTCGGGGGAGCGGGGGCTGAACCGGACGGGCAGGGAGGTCAGCGAGCGGTGGAACGGGCCGGGCCGCCAGCTGAGTTTCTCGCGGGGC
The DNA here is from genome assembly GCF_053611985.1 of Streptomyces sp. NPDC054770. Lineage (NCBI taxonomy): Bacteria > Bacillati > Actinomycetota > Actinomycetes > Kitasatosporales > Streptomycetaceae > Streptomyces > Streptomyces sp. NPDC054770. The sequence goes on along the minus strand of NZ_JBSHBL010000124.1, from coordinate 19,198 downwards.
AGGACCGGGTCGAGGTCGGGCAGCCACAGGGTGAGCCGCTCGATGGCCTCGGTCGCGATGAGCAGCGCGTGGTGCCGGACCGGGCAGGCGTGCGGGCCGGCGCCCCACGACAGGTGCGAGGCGTCCGCGGCCCGCCGCCCGCCGGTCTCCTCCCGCTCGGCGAACAGCCCCACGGCGCCGAAGGAGACCACCACCGGGATCGCCGGCCTGACCCACGCCCCGTGGAAGGAGACCGGCCGACGCGCGTAGTAGATGCCGTAGTTGGCCAGCGGGGTCTCGTGGTGCAGCACCTCGACCACCGCGTCCATGACCGGGCGGGCGCCGCTGGTGAGCGTGGAGTAGTAGAGCGGGTTTCCGAGGATCCGGGAGAGCGCGTTCGAGACGAGGTTCGTGGTCGGCTCGTAACCGGCGCCCAGGGTGAGGAACACCTGCCAGGTGACCTCCTCCGGGGTCAGCTGGGCGGGATGGTCCAGGAGCATGCTCGGCAGGTCCTCGCCGCGCTCCTCGACCTTGGCGGCGATCAGCCGCAGCACGTACTCGACGAAGTCCGCCTCGCCCTCGGCGGCCTGTGCGCCGCCCTCCATCATCTTCAGGAGGCCCTCGTTGAGCCGGTCGCCCTGGCTGTCCGGCAGCCCGAAGAGGTTGTTGAACACCAGGGCCATCAGCGGCCGGGTGAAGTCGGTGACGAGGTCCGCCTCGCCCTTGGGGCCGAAGCGGTCGACCAGCAGCCGTACCGCCCGGTGCACCAGCTGGCGCAGGTCGTGCGGCTCGATCAGGTCGAACACGTCGATGAGGGTGGTCCGGTAGCGGAGGTGCGCGTCGGCGTCGGAGAACAGGGCGTTGGGCCGCCAGCGCATCATGCCGAGCAGCGGCGAGTCCTCGGGGACGGTCGCCTCCCAGCCCCGCGGGTCGTGCGAGAAGGTCTCGACGTCCCGCAGCACGTCGAGGGCGGCGCGCCGCTCGGTGACCACGTACGCGGGCGTGCCCGGCGCGAGCTCCGCCCAGCCCACCGGACCCTGGGCGCGCAGCGCCGCGTAGTAGCCGTGCGGGTTGCGGGCGAAGCCGTCCTCCCACAGCCGTACCGGGCCGGAGACGGTGAAGGACTGCTGGGCGGTCATCGGGCCTCCGCCGGCCGGTCGTCGATCAGATGCTGGACGAGGGCGAGCAGCGCGTCGACCGAGGAGTGGGCGTCCCGCGCGTCACAGGTCACCATCGGGGTGCCGGGCTCCAGGTCCAGGGCGGCGCGCAGCTGTTCGCCCGTGTAGTGGCTCGGCGCGTCGGGAAACGCGTTGAAGGCGACCGCGTACGGCAGCCCCGCCTCCTCCACCAGGCCGAGCACGTCGAAGGAAGCGTCGATGCGGCGGCTGTCGACGAGGACCAGCGCACCCAGCGCGCCGTAGGAGATGTCGTCCCACAGCGTCCGGAACCGGTCCTGCCCCGGCGTCCCGAACAGGTACAGCACGATCCCGCCGGACAGGCTGATCCGCCCGAAGTCGATCGCGACGGTCGTCGTCTGCTTCTCCCGTACCCCGTCGAGGTCGTCGACATGGACGGAGGCCTCGGTGAGATGCTCCTCGGTGTGCAGCGGGCGGATCTCCGAGACCGAGTCGATCAGGGTCGTCTTGCCCACCCCGAACGGTCCGGTGACCAGGATCTTCACCAGGTCGCGGGCGCCGTCGGGGAGATGGGTGCCGCCCCCGCGGGGCAGGTCACTGGTGCTTGAGGGCGCGCAGGCCATCGGCCACTCTCTTCAGCAGGTCGGGGTCGAACCGTTCGGCGGGCGGGATCGGCGCGCGGGCCTGGACCAGGTCCCGGTCGACGAGGTCGGCGGCCAGCACCCGGACGGCGGAGAACGGCAGCCGCAGCAGCGCCGCGGCCTCCACCACCGTCAGCGCGCCGCCGGACAGCAGCTCCAGCAGGGCCAGTTCGGCGGCCGGCAGACCGGCCGGCAGGGGGGCTTTGTCGCGGGTGAGCACGGTCAGCCGTTCCAGGTGCGGACGGCTGGGCCGGGCCACCCCGCCGGTCGACAGGTACGCGGGGACCAGGGGACGGCCGCCACGGCGGCCGGTCATGCCGGCGCGCCGCCGTCGGAGCCTCTGGGCGCGGCCGCCATCGCCTTCTCGCCCAGCCGGGCCACCTGCGAGTGCACGCGGTGCGCCAGCAGGTCCAGGCGCACCTCCGGGTCGCCGTAGGCGGCCACACAGGTGCCGTGGTCGGTCGGCACGATCAGCACGTACCCGTGGTCCGACTCGATGACCACCTGCCGCACCTCGGCCCGGTCCCGGTCCGCGAACGCGGCCGCCGCGGCCCGGCAGGCGCCCTGCACGGTACTGGTGATCGCGGCCACCCGCTCGGCACTCGCCTGCGAGAGACGGTCGGTGTAGCCGGTCGCGAGGCCGTCCCGGGTGAGCAGGACGGCGGCCAGTACATGCGGCACCTGCAGGACGGGGTCCAGCACCCATGCCGTCTCGCCCGCATCGCGGCTGGTCATCTGGCCGCTCCTCCTTCGTCGTCGGTCCGGTGGGTTTCGGGCGCGGCGGCCCGCTTGGGGGCCCGCGCGGCCGCGGTGCCGTACTGGAGGGCCGCGAGTGCGGCGGCCGCCTCCTCGGGGCGGCGCGCGCCCGGCTGTGGCTCGGGCGCGCCGGGGGCGGCGGCACGGTGCCGACGGCGCCGCTGCGGCAGCGCGCCCGGTTCACCGGGCTCACCGGGCTCCTCGCGGCCCGGGGCGGGGACGCGCTCGTGCTCGGCCCCCGGCCCGGACCCGCCGGATGCGGCGGGCACCGGCACGAAGGACGCCGAAGACCCGGCCGACGCCGTCTCGGGCAGCGCCGCCTCGGACCCGGCCGTCTCGGGCAGAGCCGACCGGCGCACGGGTGAATCCTGCGGGGACGGCTCGTGCACGGGTGTCTCGCGCACCGGTTGCCTGCGCGCCGCCTGCTCCCGGGTCGAGCGCGGGGCACTGGCCGACGGGGGCCGGTCGCCGGGGTCGATCCGGCCGAGCAGATGGCTGTCCACGCGCAGCACCGCGCGCACCCCGCCGTAGGGCGAGGGGGAGGAGACGTCGACGTTCAGGTCGAACTGGCGGGTGAGCTGGCCGATCGCGGCCAGACCCATGCGCGGCGGGTCACCGAGGTCGGTCAGCAGGATCGGGTCGCTGCCCGCCACCAGCCGCTGGGCGCGGGCCCGTTCGTCCTGCGTCATGCCGAGGCCCGCGTCGTCGACGGTCACGCACACCCCGTGGTGGACGTGCTCCAGATTGACCACGACATCGGTGTCCGGCGCCGAGTGGCGCAGCGCGTTGTCGAGGAGTTCGGCGACGATGATGGCGACCGGCTCGACCGCGTGCGACACCAGGGCGGTGCCCGGCTCCAGATGGTTGTTGACCTGGACCCGGTGGTAGCCGGAGAGCCGGGCCTGGCCGCCGGTGACGGCGTCCACCACATGGGACTCCTCGCGGGCCAGCCCCACCCAGGCCCCGCACACCACGGCCGCGACCTGCGCCCGCCGCAGCGACTGCTCGTTCTCGTGGTCCAGCGCGAACAGCGTCTGCGCCAACTCGGGATCGTCGTAGCGTTGTTGGAGCCCCCGCAGGGCGTCCTGGAGGCGGTAGAGGGCGGCCTGGATCTCCCGGGTGGCGCCCCGGAGACCGGCCTGTGCGGCCGCGTCGATCCGGATGCGCTGCGCGGTCAGCTCCTCGCGCAGCGCGGTGAGCACGTACTCCAGGGCGATCCCGGTGGGGGTTCCGGGCGTGTGCTGCCTGACCGGGCCCGGCACCCTCAGATGCGGGTGGGCGAGCTGGGCCGCGGCCGCGGGCATCCGGCGGGCGGCGAGATGCTCGACCTCGGTGATGAACGCGCCCTCGGTTCCCTCCAGTCGGGCGCGCAACTCCGTCACCTCGGCCCGCAGCGCCGCCTTCTGGTGCCGGGACCTGAGCAGGCTGCCGCCGAGAGCGAGCGCGGAGAGCGTTCCGGCGGCGAGACCACCGGCTACCAGTTCCGGTAATTCGATCATGGAATCGGTGTCCCAGGGGGAGTAGGGCAGCAGTGGGCAGGGGGGAGCCCGGGGCCCTCCCATGTGGCACTCGCAGCACAGTACACACCGTCATTGACCGGCCCCGCACGGTGAATCGTTACATCACTTCGAATCCGCTCAGTGACTGTTCGCTTCTGTAGTAAGTGTCGGAATTGCCATACGGGAACGGTGAGTTGGGACTGCGTGCGGTGCGTGTCGTCACCGCGTGGCGGAGGCCGGCACCGGCAGGTTGAAGACGTGGGCCGGGGAGACGATCCCGGTGACCGCCTGACCGAACAGGGTGCTGGGCTCGATGTCGCCCTTGTAGCTGATGTCGGTGTTGAGCAGGACGACCACGGTCGTCCGCGTCGACGGCAGGTAGATCGTCAGGGACTCGTAGCCCGGTAGCGAGCCGTTGTGCCCGATCCAGCCCTGGACGTCGAAGATGCCGAGGCCGTACCCGGCGCCCCGGATGCCGGTCGAAGGCGTGGTCAGCCGCTGCTTCTGGACGGCGGGGCCGACCATGGCCGTGCCGTCGGGGAAGACGCCGGTGGCCACGGTGCGCGCCCAGGTGTGCAGATCGTCCAGGTTCGAGATCATCGCGCCGGCGGCCCAGCCCCAGGACGGGTTCCACCCGGCCGTCTCCTCGACCTTCCCGGTCGCCGTCTGGTTCGTGTAGCCCTGCGCGTGCGGGGTGGGGAACTCGTTCCCGGTCGGGAACGAAGTGTGGCTCATGCCTGCCGGACCCAGGACATGCTGTTCGAGGTAGTCGCCGAGCGACTGCCCGCTCTCCTTCTCGACGAGCAGACCGAGCAGGATCAGGTTGGTGTTGGAGTAGTGGAACTTCTCCCCGGGACGGAACATCACCGGGTGCCTGAACGAGTAGGCGAGCAGCTGGCGCGGGGTGAAGGCGCGCTGCGGATCCGAGGTCAGCGCCTTGAAGAAGCCCGCGTCCTCGGAGTAGTTGAACAGTCCGCTGCGCATCCCGGCCAGGTCCCGCAGGGTGATCCGGTCGCCGTTCGGCACGCCGTCGAGGTACTTGCCGACGGGGTCGTCCAGGCTCACCTTGCCCTGGTCGACCAGTTGCAGCAGCGCGGTCACGGTGAACGTCTTGGTCTCGCTGCCGATCCGCATGTACAGGTCGGGTGACATCCGCTGCCCTGTCGCCTTGTTCGCGACCCCGAACGAGCGAACGTAGTCGCGCTGCCCCGGCGTCCACACACCGACGGTCACGCCGGGCACGTCCGCTTCGCGCATCACGTGCTGCACGGCCGCGTCGAGTTGGCGGGCCACCGCCGGGGTCATGGCGCGGACGTCCGGGCTACCGGACGGCGACGGGGTGGACGAGGGCGACGAGGGCGCGGCGAACGCGGCCGGCGCGGAGGCGGGCGCTGCCACGAGGGGCGCGGTGAGTGTCCCCACCACGACGGCGATCGCGGCCCCGCGGCGCAGCATGGCGGACGTGTGCGGCATGGGCTGACTCCAAGCACGTGAGAGCGAACGTGCGGTGGGGTCGGACGTCAGAACCCTGACTTCACAGGATACGAGTGAGCGTCCGATGCCGCCTGGCGGCCGGGGGACGGGAGCCGCGCGCCCGCCACCCCCGCCTGCCGCCCCGCTCCCGGCCCGTCCGGCAGCCTCACTGCTCCTCGTTCACCGGCCGCAGCACCGCCAGCGTGCCGTTGGCCTCCCGCAGCGCCAGCTCCAGCGTGCCCGGCGAGTGCAGCGCGCCGCTGCCGTCGGGCGGCACCAGCCACTCCAGGGAACGCGCGGGCCGGTACGGCGGCGGCACGGCCACCCATGCCCCCTTGCTCGTGTACCGCAGTCCGGCCCCGATCCAGCCGCCGTCCGGGTCGGGAGGCAGGAAGAACCCGACCCGGCGTGCCGCGGTGTCCACCAGGGTCGGCCCGGGCACCGGCAGGGGCGGCCGCCACAGCAGGTCCAGCGTGAGCAGACCGAGCCGGTCCGGCACGCTCAGCAGGTCCCAGTAGCGGCCCGCCTCCAGCAGCGAGACCCCCTCGCCGTGGTCCCACGTCCACTTGCACGCCCGGGGGTCCGCCGAGGCCGCCGCGAGCCATTCCACACCCTGCATCCACATCGTGTTCGTCATGCACAGCTCCGGGGGATCTTCACTCACCTGTTTCGGGCGCAGGGAACGACCGACACCGGGTACTCGGCGCGGCCGCCCGCCGACCCGGCATATGCATGCTGGTAGATATTTCTAACTGGCGGAAGGGGTGGCGGACCCTGGCGTTTCAGGGCGAATGTTCGAACACGGCACATCGGTACGGATGTCGTGCGGAGTGCCAGATCTTCCTGGGTGGGCGCGACACTCGATTCATTCGTCATGACGCTCGAATCGAGTGTCACTCCTTGATCTGTGGACAATATCGGCCGTACGCTCCCCTCATTCCGTCGCCGACCGCTGCCTGTCAGGGGTACTCCATGGACCGCACCCGACTGCCCGCCCTCCTGGCCCGCGAGAGCGCCGAGGCCGAGCGGCACAACCCCCGCTCCCGAGCGGCGTATGCCGATGCCGGTCATCTCTTCGGCCGGGTCCCGATGACGTGGATGAACAAGACCGCCGGAGCCTTCCCCCGGTACCTGGCGACCGCCCGCGGGGCCCGGGTCACCGACGTCGACGGGCACACGTACATCGACTTCTGCCTCGGCGACACCGGCGCGATGGCCGGTCACTCGCCGGCCGCCGTGACCGAGGCGGTGCACCGCCGGTTCGCCGAGCTGGGCGGGGCCACCGCGATGCTGCCGACGGAGGACGCGGAGTGGGTCGGCGCCGAGCTGACCCGCCGCTTCGGGCTCGCCCGCTGGAGCTTCTCGCTCACCGCGACCGACGCCAACCGGTGGGCGATCCGGCTCGCCCGCGCCGTCACCGGGCGCCCGAAGATCCTGGTGAACAGCTACAGCTACCACGGCAGCGTCGACGAGTCCCTGATCGTCGTCGGCCCCGACGGCAAGGGCGCGCCCCGCCCCGGGAACGTCGGCGCGCCCTGCGACGTCACCCTGACCAGCCGGGTCGCCGAATACAACGACCTGGACCAGCTGGAGCGCGAACTCGCCCACGGCGACGTGGCGGCCGTCCTCATGGAGCCCGCCCTCACCAACATCGGCATCGTCCTGCCCGAGCCCGGCTACCTGGAGGGCGTGCGCGCCCTCACCCGGCGGTACGGCACGCTGCTCATCAACGACGAGACGCACACCTTCTCCGCCGGGCCCGGCGGCTGCACCGCCGCCTGGGACCTGGAACCCGACCTGCTGACCATCGGCAAGGCCATCGGCGGCGGCATCCCGGCCGGCGCCTACGGCCTCTCCGCGGACCTCGCCGAGCGACTCCTGGCCCGCGACGACCTGGACCTGGTGGACATGGGCGGGGTCGGCGGCACCCTGGCCGGCAACGCGCTCTCGGTGGCGGCCACCCGGGCCACCCTGGAGCACGTGCTCACCACCGAGGCGTTCGACCACATGGACCGGCTCTCCGCACGCTTCGAGACCGGCGTGCGGGCCGCCGTCGAGGCGCACGGCCTGCCCTGGTCGGTCAGCCGCCTCGGCGCCCGCACCGAGTACCGCTTCGCCGACCCGGCCCCGCGCACCGGCACCGCGTCCGAGGCCGCCGCCGACCCCGACCTCGAGGACTTCCTGCACCTCTACCTCGCCAACCGGGGCATCCTTCTCACCCCGTTCCACAACATGGCCCTGATGTGCCCCGACACCACCGAGCAGGACGTGGATACCCACACCGAGGTGTTCGGCGCCGCCCTGCTCGAACTGGCCGGCTGAGGACAGGGAAGAGGAGGGGAGGACGCGGTGCACATGGACGACATCGACCGGGCCATCCTGCGCGAGCTCCAGACCGACGGCCGTATCGCCTACGCCGACCTGGGCCCGAAGGTCGGCCTCTCCGCCTCCGCGGCCCGGCAGCGGCTCCAGCGGCTGCTGGACTCCCGGGCCGTGCAGGTCGTCGGCGTCACCGACCCGATGGCCATGGGCGGCCAGGCGATGGCGCTGCTCGGCATCGGTGTGGACGGCGACCCCCGGGCGGTCGCCGACGCGCTCGCCGGACACCCCGAGGTGGTGTACTCCGTGTTCACCTCGGGCGGCTTCGACCTCTTCGCCGAGGTGGTCACGCCCGGCCCGAAAGACCTGCTCGACTTCGTCAACGACATGGTCCGGCCGATCGAGGGGGTACGCGAGGTCCGGCCCTTCCCGTACTTCGGCATCCACACCCACCGGTTCCTGTGGGAGGTGGGCTGAGAGCTCGGCCGACGGCGGTGCCGGGAGCTCAGCCGATCGCCGGGGTCAGGACGAGCATGGTGGTGTCGTCGCGCACCTCGTAGTGCCTGGTCAGGTCCGCCCACACCTGTTCGGTGAGCGCGACCGCGTCCACGCCGGCGAAGCCCGCGAGCCGCTCCGGGAGCGGATAGAAGCACCCGGCCCGGTCGCGTGCCTCCCAGACCCCGTCCGAGGCGAGGAACAGCCGGTCGCCCGCCCCCAGCTCGACCGTGATCTCCTTGGCCGCATCCGCCCCCATCAGCCCGAGGCCCAACGGGGCCCCGGATGCGACGACCACTTCCTGGGCCCGGCCGTCCCGCAGCAGCACGGGTGCCGGATGACCGCAGGCCACGAGCCGCACCGACCGCAGATCGGTGGAGAACTCGAGCAGCAGGGCCGTGGCGAACAGCTCCGCGTGCGGGATGCCGGCCGAGTCCACGGTCAGTCTGCGGTCCATCCGGGCCGCCACCGACTCCAGGTCCGGCAGGTCGAGGACCGCCTCCCGGAACGCGCCGAGCAGCGACACCACCGTGGCGACGGCGGCCAGCCCGTGCCCGCGTACGTCCCCCATCACCGCCCGGACCCCGTAGGGACCGTCGCGCACGTCGAAGAAGTCCCCGCCGACCAGCGTCCCGTGCTGTGCGGCCCGGTACAGCCCCACGCAGCCCACCGCACCGACCTGCTCCGGCAGCGGCGGCAGCACCGCCCGCTGCACCGCCTCGCCCACCGCCCGCTCGGTGAGCAGCTGGGCGTCCCGGTGACTGCGCACATAGGACACGAAGACGCTCAGCAGGGCCACGAACGTGACCGTGAGGAGGTCGGTGTCGCCGGGGTGGTTCAGATGGGTGGCGGGCACGTTGAGCAGCAGCACCACCAGGCAGCTGAGGACGGCCGTCGCCAGTGGGCCGTAGGAGAGGACGGCGAGCGGCGGGATGGCGCCGAGGAGGAAGCCGAAGTCGTGTCCGTCGGGGCTGATCAGCGTCGCCGCCGTCACGAGCGCGAGCAGTGCGACAGGCAGCACCCGGACCCAGCGTGGCGGCGGCGCACCCTGCAACCAGCCACGACCGTCCCGGTAGCCACGCGACGACCAGCCGCGCACCGAAGTCACATCCCTAAGCTACGCCCGTGACCGGTCACCTGACCCGCCCCGATCTTGAAAAGCCGCGTGCGGAAAACCCGTGGACGCCTCCGCCCCCGGGCCCCTAACGTACGACCGCACGCCCGAGACCGGACGGAAGGAGGCGAGCGTGATGTACATCACACCCATTCCGCGCTCCCTCCCCGTTTCCCGGGCGTGACAGGTCAGAGCTGACCCGGGAGCGCTCCCCGTAGCACGCATCCCGGAGGAATCCGTGACCGATCCGGTCATCCGCACGCTCGACGACACCACCGCCCACCTCTTCGACACCCTGCCCGACCCGCTGCGCCTGCGCGAACGGCACCAGCGCATCGGCACGGCTTTCCGCCCCGACTGGCAGCGCGTCGCCCTGCGCGACGGGCGCGTGGTCGCCCGGGCCGCCTGGTGGGGCGCTCCCGGAGCAGCCGAGCCGATCCTGATCAACTGGTTCGACGTGGCCGAGGGCGAGGAGGAGGCCGGCGCCGAGCTGCTGCGCGGCGCGCCCTGGCAGGTCCCTGAACTGGAACTCGACCTGCCCACGGGCTGGCACGACGACCCCGCCCTGCGCACCGCCGCCGAGACCCGCTTCACCGCCGCTCGCAAGGCCGGCTTCGAGCTCCTGGTGGAGCGTTACAACTACCGCTGGACGCCAGAGTGCGGTCTGCCCGAACGCCCCGGCCGCCTCGTCTTCACCCCCGAACCCGACGACCGGGTGTTCTTCGACGCCCTGCGCCGCATCCACTCCGTCACCCTGGACGCCCACGCCCGCCGGGCCATCGAACAGGGGGGAGTGGACCAGGCTGCCCAGGAGGAGATGGACTTCTTCCACTGGATGCCCTCGCCCCGCGAGTGGTGGCAGATCGGCCGCACCCCCGACGGCGAGCCGGTCGGCATCCACATCCCCGGCCGCAACCCGGGCGGGCCCTGCGTCGGTTTCATCGGCGTCCTGCCCGAGCAGCGCGGGCACGGCTACGCCTACGACCTGCTCGTCGAGTGCACGCACTTCCTTGCCGAGCAGGGCGCCGACTTCATCGCCGCTGCCACCGACCAGGGCAACACCCCCATGGCCGCCCACTTCGCCAAGGCCGGCTACCCCGTCCTCCGGGAGCGGGTGAACTTCTGGGCGAGGGCCGCTGTCAGTGCCGGGTGAGATGCTGACGGCAGGGTGATCGACAGCTGACGGGAGGAGTCGGCATGGGGTTCGAAGGTGACGTCTGGCAGGTGCGGGGCGGGCGGGAGCCGGCGGGCGAGATCGTCGTCGACGAGGCCGACTTCCCCTGGCTGCACGGCACCTTCATCCCCGGCCCCGGCTTCCCCGCCGTCCGGGACCTGTTCGCCCGGGAGCTGGTGCTGGCCGAGGACGAGGACTGGGAGGCCTGGGAGGAGGTCCAGGACGAGATCCGCCGCCAGGTCTCCCTGATCTCGCCGGACGGCCCGGTCCCCGAGTTCCTGCTGCACATCGAGGGGGACCGGGCCTGGTTCAGATGGAGCGACGAGCCGTTCGGCAAGGAGTAGCCGAGCGGCCGCCCGGCCGCCTAGCCGATGTCCTTGCCCAGCACGGTCTCCGCCTCCGCGAGGATCTCGGTGACCCGCAGGCCGAACGCCGCGTCGCACGAGTGTGCCCGCCCCGTGCGCGCGGCGCTCACCAGGGCGTCGGCGGCCCGGGTCAGCGCTGGGACGGCTCCTTCCGCACTCCTCGGAAGGAGCGTGACCCCCGACTCGCCCCGCAGCTCCACATCGGCCCCGGCCGCCGCCGCGGGCGCGGTCAGGCTCAGCGTCACCGTGCTCGACGCCCCGCCCGCGTGGTCGAGGACGAGATGCACGGTGTCCGCGGGCCCGTGCACGGCGGCCGCCACCCGCCGTACGTCGCCGAGGACCGGCAGCAGCACGGACAGGGCGTGCGGACCCACGTCCCACAGCGCGCCCTTCTCCCGCCGCCACGGCGAGTCGGCGAACGGGCTGTCACCGGTGAACAGCGAACCCAGCCACTGCGCCCGGGCCGTGAACCACCCCGCCGCGGCGGCCTGTTCGCCGATCCACGCCTCCGGCTCCTGCTGGAAGCGGGTGGTGAAGAACACCACGGAGGCGACCCGGGCCCGCTCGGCCGCCGCCACCACCGCCCGCCCCTCGGCGACGCCGATCGCGAGCGGCTTGTCCAGCAGCAGATGCCGGCCCGCCTCCGCGGCCCGCACCGCCAGTTCCGCCTGCACGACCGGCGGCAGCGCCACCGCCACCGCGTCCACGTCGTCGAGCAGCGCGTCCACGTCCTCGTACGCCCGGACGTCGAACTCCCCGGCCAGTTCCGCGGCGGCCTCGGGGCGGCGGCCCCACACCCCGGCGAAGTCCAGCGAACCATGTCCCGCCAGCGCGGGGGCGTATGCCGCCCGTGCCCAGGGCCCGGTCCCCAGCAGTCCGATGCGCATCTCCCGTTCCTTTCTCCGTACCCGGTCCCACATCGTCGCCCAGCCCGTCAAGGCGTCGCGCCCCGCACGCCGCCGACCCCCGGCCGGCACCGCTCGGTGCCGTGCGCGAGCCATCCGGCGATGGCCTCCGCGATCGGCTGACCGGTGTCCATCTCCACGAACCCGAACTGGCCCGACTGGTTGCACTCCAGGAACCACCAGATGCCGTCGGCGTCCTCCGCGAAGTCGAAGGCGCCGTAGGCCAGCTCGGCGTCCTTCATATACGTACGGACGGCCTCGGCGACTCGCGGCGGCACCTCCGCCTCCCGCCAGGGAGTGTCCGACGGCGCGAACCGGACGTCCACGTCGTCGGGGTGGGCGTCCGGGCTCACCGGCTTGCGGGCCGCCAGCAGCCGCTCGCCGACCACCGTGAGCCGGATGTCGGCCCGCTTGGCCACCCGCCGCTGCAGCAGCGTCGGGCCGAAGGCCACCGCCGCGAAGTCGGTGTCCGGCGCCACCCGGCTGGTCGGCACCGCCCGCGGCGGCTCCTGCGGATGCGCGCCCGACACCGGCTTGACCACGAGGTCCGGGAACCGCTCCGCGAACTCCCGGGCCGCCTGCGGAAACGTGGTGATCAGCGTCGCGGGCACGGCGAGCCCGCTGCGCTGCGCCAGCCGCAGCTGCCACGGCTTGTGGCGGGCCCGGCGAGCCGCGTCCGGATGGTTCATCCAGCGCGCCTCGGTCCCGCGCAGCATGCCGTACAGCGCCTGCTCGGACTCCTCGGTGAGCCAGCTGGACGGCTGTGCCGCCCGGGAGGCCGCGACCCCCGGCCTGCGCAGCCATATGGAGCGCAGGCCGTTCATGCTCACCAGGCGCCCGTTCACGGACAGATGTCCGCGATTGGCGCCCTGCACATACTCGCCCGACAGGGCCACACCGCTGGTCAGATCGGCAGGATCGAGGCGGACGACGGGCACTGAGGCCTCGTGCAGCCGGAGGACCACCATGTCCGCCGTCACGTCCTCGTCACTGGTCAGGATGAGCACGGTCATCGTGAAGTTCCGCGATCAGTCGTCGAAGTGCGTCTTGGAGCCCGCGGTGGAGGTCGTGGTCCCCAGGGCTCTGAGCGTTGCGTGATCGGTGGCTGCGATCCGGCCATCGTGGAGAACGTTCAACTGCAGTCCGGAGTCATACGCGTACGGAGTGGTGACGTCCAACTGCACTGCGGGGCGTGCGTAGTTGAGCGCGAACGGTTGCATGGTCTCTCCCTGTTTCGTTCTTCCATGCACTTATACGATTCGAACGCGTGGTTGGTTTCCTTACTCTGCGTAATCTCAGCCCGAATTAAGAGCTTGTTAAGGGAGAACCGGCGAATCGCTCCTGCACGTGGCCGATTTCACATTCCCGCCGGGCACATGACGGTGTCACATGTCCGCGAAATTCCGGGATGTCGCCAAAGCCTGTTCGGCGTAGCTTCGTCCGAAGAGCGCGGCATGCACCAGCAGCGGGAACAGCTGGTGCAAGCCGATTCGCTCCGCCCAGCCGTCGGCCGTCGGGGCCGCCTCCTGATAGGCCGCCACAATCCGGTCCAGATACGGGCAGCCGAAGAGGTGGAGCATCGCGAGGTCGGTCTCGCGGTGCCCGCCGTGCGCGGCCGGATCGATCAGCCGGACCCCGCCGTCGGCGCCCCACAGGACGTTGCCGTTCCACAGGTCGCCGTGCAGCCGGGCGGGCGGCTCGGGCGGCCCCGCGAGCTCCGGCAGCCGCTCGCAGACCCGCTCGATCACCGCGGCCTCGCCGGGCCGCAGGGTTCCCCGGTCGACCGTTTCACGCAGATACGGCAGCACCCGGTGCTCGGCGTACCAGTGCGGCCAGTCGGTGCCGGGTTCGTTGCGCATCGGGGCGAGACCGATCCAGGCGTCGCGCGGGCCGTCCGGCGGCGCCGTCCCGAAGGCCGGGGCCCCGGACGCGTGCAGGGCGGCGAGGGCGCGGCCGAAACGCGTCGCCGCCTCGGCGCTCGGACGTCCGGTGGGGACCAGTTCGGTCACCATCCACCGTTCGTCGTGCCCGAGCACCTCCGGTACCGGCACCGCCCCGGCGGCGGCCAGCCAGCGCAGCCCGGCCACCTCGGCCCGCACCGCCCCGGGGCCGTCGCCGCGCTTGACCACGACCGCGGAACCGTCCGCGAGCGTCACCTCCGCGAGCCCGCCCGACCGGACCCGCGCAGCGGAAACCCGCCGCCCGGTGAGCCGAGCGGCCACCGCACCCGGTCCCTCGCCGCAGTCGACCACGGCCACCAGGGTACGGTCCGGCCGGTCCGGGGCCCCGGTGCCGACGGGGACCGGAGTGGCTGAGGAGGCGTCATTGACAGCGCCCCGCCGTCCCCTAGCGTGGAGCTCCGCACAGCATGTCGCACTGCTTCCGACATCTCGAACGACCCTCCGTGGGGCGAGGACCGGGACCTCCTCGCCCCGCGCCCTCGACCCCGCCACCACGGAGAGCCGACGATGAGCGAGCAGCACAACGGCGGGGTGACCCGGCGTCAGGCCCTCGGGCTGGCCGCGGCAGCGGCGGCGGCGCTGGAGGGCGGCCTGTCGGCGTCGCAGGCGGCGGCGAGCGGGGGCGGTGGTCCGCGTGAGCGGTCCTTCGACGAGGGCTGGCTGTTCCTGCGCGGCGACGCCGACGGGGCGCACGAGCCGTCGTACGACGACAGCGCCTGGCGCCCGCTGGACCTCCCGCACGACTGGAGCATCGAGGACCTGCCCTACGCCACCTCCACGGACGGTGCCGCCACCAGCGATCCGTCCCTGCTGGTCGTCAAGGACCCGGACCCGGACCAGCCCGGGGTCCCGCAGGTGATCGGTCCGTTCGACACCGCGCGCAGCCAGAACGGCGGCTCGACCGGCTACACCGTCGGCGGCACCGGCTGGTACCGCAAGCACTTCGCGGCACCGTCCGGCCATGCCGAACTGCGCTTCGACGGCGTCTACCAGAACGCCGACGTCTGGCTCAACGGCGCACACCTCGGCTTCCACCCCTACGGCTACACGTCGTTCGCGTACGACCTCACCCCGCATCTCGACCGCACCGGCCCGAACGTGCTCGCCGTGCGGGTCGACAACAGCGGCCGGAACAGCCGGTGGTACTCGGGCTCGGGCATCTACCGCCACACCTGGCTCACCGTGACCGGTCCGGTCCGCATCCCCCTCTGGGGCGTCCATGTGACCACGCCCGAGGTGGCCGCCGGCCGCTCGGTGGCGCATGTCGAGGTGACGGTCGAGGGCGGCCCGGCGGACGTGCGGGTCACCGTCCTCGACCCGCACGGCGACCCGGTGTCGACCCGGCGGACCCCCGCCGACGTGCACGGCACCGCCGCCCTCGACCTGCCGATCCGCGCCGCCGCCCTGTGGTCCACGGACTCGCCCAGCCTCTACACCGCCCGCGCCGAGGTACTGGTCCACGACCGGGTCGTCGACACCGTGACGACCGCCTTCGGGATCCGCTCCCTGGTCTGGAACGGCGAGGTCGGCTTCCGGCTCAACGGCGAGACCGTCAAGATCGCCGGCGGCTGCGTGCACCACGACCACGGGCCGCTGGGCGCCGTCGCCCTCGGCCGCTCCGAGGAACGCCGGGTCGAACTCCTCAAGGCGGCCGGCTTCAACGCCGTCCGCACCGCCCACAACCCGCCGACCCCCGCCCTCCTCGACGCCTGCGACCGGCTCGGCATGCTGGTGATGGACGAGTTCTTCGACGTCTGGGACACCGGCAAGAACCCGCAGGACTACGCGCGCTACTTCGCCGAGTGGTGGGAACGCGACCTGACCGGCACCGTCCTGCGCGACCGCAACCACCCCAGCGTGGTCATCTGGTCCCTCGGCAACGAGATCACCGACACCACGAACGGCGAGCGCGGTGCCCAGCTCGCCGCCGCGCTGCGCGCCCTCGACCCGACCCGCCCGATCACCCTGGGCGGCGGCTCCACCTTCAGCGCCGACGACCCGTCCTGGAGCTATGTCGACGTCGGCGACGTCCACTACAACGCCAACGGCAAGACGTACGGCCCGATGCACGCCGCCCACCCCGAACGGGCGATGACCCAGAGCGAGGGCTTCCCGGCCACCATCCACCAGGACACCGCGTTCGTGGCGGCGAACACCTGGGCCGTCGGCAACTGGGTCTGGGCCGCCTGGGACTACCTCGGCGAGTCCGGCATCGGCAAGACGCCCATGGCCCCCGAGGGCACGGCCGCGTCCATCGGCGACCAGAGCGTCCTGCCCGGCTGGTCGACCGCCCGTACGCTCCACCACTCCTGGGGCGGCTTCGGCTACCCGTACCCCTACTTCCAGGGCAACTGCGGCGACCTGGACCTCATCGGGCAGCGCAAACCGCAGAACCACTGGCGGGCCGCGCTCACCGGCCGCAGCCCGGTCGAGCTGCTGGTGGAGCGCCCGGCGCTGCCCGGTACCGAGCAGGTCGCCGTCTGGTGGGGCTACTTCGACGAACTCGCCGGCTGGACCTGGGACGTGGACCCCGGCCACCCGATGACCGTGCACGTCTACACGGCGGGCGACAGCGCCCGGATCCTCCTCGACGGAGAGGAACTCGCGGCGGCCGTACCCGAACGGGCCATGGCCACCTTCACCGTGCCCTACCGGCCCGGCGAGCTGACGGCCGTCGCCCACCGCGACGGCAGGGAGATCGGCCGTACGACCCTGCGCACGGCCGGCGCCCCGGCCGCCCTGCGGCTGGTCTCCGACGTACGGTCCCTGATCACCGGACGCGACGAACTCGCCCACGTCCTGGTGGAGGTGGTCGACCGGGACGGCCTGCCGGTCCCGGACGCGACGCTCCGGGTCGACTTCGGCGTCCGCGGTGCCGGGGAACTCGTCGGCGTGGCCAACGGCAACCCGCACAACGCGGACAGCTTCAAGCAGCCCCGCCGCCACACCTGGCACGGCCGGGCCCTGGCCGTGCTGCGCCCCGCGAAGCGGCAGGGGCGCCTCACGCTCACCGCCACGGCGCCCGGTCTGCGGCCCGCGACCCTCAGGCTCCCGGTGCACACAGCGAATTCCCAGTAACTCCCTTGTTACGCAAGCATTGACGCGCCCCACGCGTCCCTCTAGTTTCTGATCGGTTTCCCGAACTGCGTCCGAAATCCCGGACATCCCCCCTCGTCTGGAGCGCACATGAACGGCACCCCCCTGTCGCGCCGCCACTTCCTCGGTGCGGCCGCGACCGTCCCCCTCGCCGCCACCGGCGCCCTCGCCCTCGGCGCCGGAACCGCCCGGGCCGCGACCAACTCGGCCTACGTGATGTGCTACTTCACCGAGTCCCCGGACATGCTGGCCGCCAACTACGGCCTGCACCTGGCCGTCAGCACCGACGGCCTCCAGTGGACCCCGCTCAACCAGAACGCCCCCGTCGCCACCCCGACCGCGGGCTCCCTCGGCCTGCGCGACCCGTTCATCCTGCGCAAGCAGGACGGCACCTTCGTCGTCCTCGCCACCGACCTGTACGGCACCGACTGGACGTACGTCAGCCAGTACATCCACGTCTGGGACTCCACCGACCTGCGCACCTTCACCGGGTACCGGCGGATGAAGCTGCACGACATGGACACCCACGCCTGGGCGCCCGAGGCCTTCTGGGACGCGGGACGCGGCACGTACGGCGTCATCTACTCCGCCGTCAACGACAGCGGCCACAACGTCATCATGATCAACTACACCGGCGACTTCATCACCGCCGGCGACCCCCAGGTCTTCTTCGACCCCGGCTACGACGTCATCGACGGCGACCTCGCGGTCGGTGTCAGCGGCGTCAACTACCTGTACTTCAAGAAGAACTCGACCCTCGTCGGGGCCCGCTCCACCTCACTGGACCCCGGCAGCTTCACCGAGTTCTCCACGGCCGTCTCGCACAACGGCACCGAGGCCCCGACCCTGGTCAAGTCCCTGACGTCCAGCTCCACCTGGTACCTCTGGGGAGACACCTGGGACCCCAACGGCGTCTTCTACGCCTGGCAGACCAGCGCCCTGTCCGCCGGCACCTGGACCGCCCTCGACCAGAAGACCTACACCCAGCCGCTCAACTCCAAGCACTGCGGCATCCAGCCCATCACCGCGACCGAGTACAACAACCTCGTCGCCAAGTGGGGCACCCCCGCCTGGAACCGGCTGAAGTCCTACAACTACCCGGCCAGATACGTCCGGCACAGCAACTTCATCGGCCGGATCGACGAGTACGCCTTCGACCCGTACACCGACGGCATGTGGACCCTGGTCCCGGGCCTCGCCGACAGCAGCGGCGTGTCCTTCCGGTCGGTGAACTACCCCACCCGCTACCTGCGCCACTACAACTACCAGCTCCAGCTCGACGAGAACGACAGCACCACGGCGTTCGCCCAGGACGCCACGTTCTACCGGACGGCCGGCCTCGCCGACTCCTCCTGGTCCTCGTTCCGCTCGTACAACTACCCGACGCGCTACATCCGCCATTCCGACTACGTGCTGCGCATCGATCCCGTCTCCACGACCACGGACCAGGCCGACGCCACCTTCTACGTGGGCTACTGACACCACGGCGGGCCCGTCACGCGGCGACACGCCGACGACGGGCCCAGGACCGCCCGAATGGCGGTGTGTCCCCGGGCGGGATTGACCCAGCCGGGCGGTGTTGGGCGTGTCGTCACCACGGATGGGCGGCCTGGATGGTGCGAGCCGCGGGGCTGGCTGACGGTGGTTCATGTCGGGGCCGGGTCGTTACAGCTGATGGAGTATCGGCGCCCGGCCACGGCGGAAGGACATCGAGATGCGTTCTGCCCGCATGATCCTCGCGACGACGGCCGCCACCGCGGCCCTCGCGTTCTCCGCCCCAGCCGCCCAGGCCGCGGGCTCGGGGGACCAGAACGACGGAGGCCGCGACGACTCTTCCTACAGCAGCAGCAACAGCAAGTTCGACCCCGAGACCTACAAGGGCCAGGACGACGAGGAGAAGGGGGACCAGGGAGGCAAGCAGGACCAGGGAGGCAAGCAGGACCAAGGGGGCAAGCAGGACCAGGGAGGCAGAGGGAAGGACGAGGGCGGCTCGTCGTGGGGCGACGACGAGGAGAGCGACCGGCCGCACGGCGGTATGCACACCGGCGGCGGCGGCCTCGCCACGCCCGGCGTCACCGCCGGCGGACTGGCCGTCCTCGGCGTAGCGGCCACCGGTGCCTACGCGCTGCGGCGCAGGAGAGTCGCCGGGCCCGTGTCCTGATGGGCCAAGGCATACGGGGGCCGCGGTGGCCACGGCGCGCCACACGGCGACCGCACCGCCCCCCCAGTGTCCCCCCCCCCCCCAGCACTGAACCACAAAGGGAGACCAGAATGGCGACGGCCCC
>NZ_JBSHBL010000123.1:0-22920 GCF_053611985.1 Streptomyces sp. NPDC054770 | reverse complement strand
ACTCGTCGAACATCGAGATGTAGATGCCCTGCACCCCGGCCCGCACCATGTTGTAGAACTGCCGCCACATGAAGTCGCCGTGCGCCCGCTGCCGGGCGGACACGTCGCCGGGCAGCACACAGGGCTGGTAGTCGATGCCGTGCGCGGCGCAGTCCGCGACGTCCGGCACGGTGGCATTGGTGTAGAAGTTGTCCGCGTCCGCGGCGGTGCCGATCCGGCCGACCAGCCACGGCGAGATCATGTCGAGCGCGTGGTAGACGTCCGAGAAGCCCGATCGCGAGTCGCTGACTCCGGTCCGCCACCAGGTCGGCACTCCGCCGATGACGTAACAGCCTTGGTTCTTGAACCAGTTGACGACGTCGAGGCAGGCGTCCGCGCCGAACGCGTGCTTGTCGTCGTTGAATCCGAAGCCCCAGATGCAGACGACCGGCTTGCCGTTCTGCGTCGCGTACGCCGAACTCGCCGTGTGCGCCGACATCTTGTTCGTCCAGTCGGTCTTGATCTCGGACTGCATGTTCGTCCAGCCGCTGACGTCGTACATGAGGTAGAACTTCCGGCCGTACGCCTCGGCGGCGCTGCGCACCTTCTGCGCCATGTCGTCCCGCGTCGGGCCCTCGCCGCCGGTCGGGTTGAAGCGCTGGAGGGCGGCGGTGTCGATGCCGTACTGCTGCATCCACAGGAAGTGGGTGTTCACGGTCTGCTGGTCGTACGACGAGAACAGCCCGGGGGCGCGGCCGTTGCCGAAGTTCGCGAAGGCGGTCGGGTACGTCTTCGTGTAGTCGCGGATGTCCGGCCAGGCCTTGATGCCGTTGTTGGACGGCGAGGGGGTCGAGGCGCTGTTCGGGGCCCAGTGCCACCAGGCGTTGATCGGCGCGCCGTCGCCCTTGCAGGCGAACCAGCCCTGGTAGCCGACGGTGACCTTGCCGACGACATCACCGACGGCGCTGCCGGTGGTGGTGGCCGCCGAGGCGGACCGGGCCACGCCGAACGCACCGAGCGCGGCCACCGCGGAGCCGCCGGCGGTCACACCGAGCACCCTGCGACGCGTCCAGGGGGAGGTGCGGTGGGATGTGGGCATGCGGGAACTCCGAGGGGGGAGGGGAGCCTGGCAGGCATACTTCAAGACGTGAGTTAAGAGGTGATGTCGACGGGGAGTCAAGACGGGCGTGCCGCTTGGGGCCTATGTGTGGAATGGTCTGGGCCATCCCGGGGCGGCGTCAGGTGACGCGACCGGCATGCATAGCTTGCGGCCCCCGGTACGGCGCCGCACCCCCCGCCCGGACGTAGCGTGAGCCCGTCACCGTATGCCCGCCCCGCAGCACCGGGAGTCCCAGATGGCCCGCTCCGAAGCCCGCGTCCCCACCGACCGGCCCGCCCGCTACGCCAAGCAGCTCGCCTCGCATCTCGGCCGCCGCTCGCAGACCACCTGGGACGAGGAGACCGGCACCGGTGCCATCGTCTTCCAGAACGGCACCGGCACCCTCACCGCGACCGACGGCGCGCTGCTGCTCACCGTGGAGACGGACCCCGAGAACCTCGAACTCCTGGAAGGCGTGGTCGGCCGGCACCTGGTCCGCTTCGGCACCCGCGACGAACTCGTCGTCGCATGGCACCGCGACAACGGAGAGCCCGGCACCACCCAGGACAACCCCGGGGAGCCGATGCCCCACTAGGGGCTGTCCGGCGGATCAAGTCGCAGGAAAGCAGCGGTGACTGTTCAGTTCCGGTGGGCGTGCCAGACCCCGCGTCTGCGGCATGATCCGCCGGACAGCCCCTAGTCGAGCCCCGCGGCCGGAAAACTAGTCGAACTGGCTCGGCAGCGGTGCCGGGGTCTTGCCGGACAGCACGTCCTTGAGGCGCTGGGCGCCGTTCTGGACGGCCAGGGCGGTGCTGTCGTGGTCGACGCCGGACAGGCCGCCGTTGGTGACCGCCGCCCCGGAGGCGCCGACGCGCATCGCCGCGACGTCCAGGGTGGTCGTGGCGGGCTGCCCGTTGGAGGTGCCCTGGACGGTGACCGTGAGCGCCGCCAGCGCGTCGGCCACCTTGGGCGGTTCCTTGTACTCGACGACCTGCACGGTCCGCTTGCTGCCGTCCGAGGCGGTGGCGGTGAACTGGTTGCACTTCTCCGGGAGGCCCTTCAGCCAGCCGATGGTGGCGTCCATCTGGGCCTGGCCGTAGTCCCCGACCTGGTACAGCAGCCGGGAGTCCTGCGAGGTGAAGCCGCGCAGCCCGGAGGCGCCGGTGGCGCGGCCCAGCAGGGTGTCGGAGTAGAGGCTGTCCAGCAGCCGCTGGCAGTCGGCGGCGTCGGACTTGGCGCTGAGGAACTCGGCGACGTCGACCTTGCCGACCAGCATCTGGTTGCGCCAGGTGGCGGCGTCGTTGGCCAGTTGCCAGTCGTCCTCGATGTCGGCCGGTGTGATCAGCGCGGCCTGGGCCCCGGCACCGGTGAGGGTAGGGGTGCGCGACGGGGACGGGGAGCGTTCGGCGGCGGGGGAGACGGGCGCGGCCTCGGGGGAGCCGCTGCCGTCCGTGCATGCCGCCGTGGCGAACAGGGTCCCCGCGGCCAGGGCCGTGGCGATAACACGCGCGGGTCGGGACGGACGGGTCATCGCGACTGCCTCCTCGGGAACGCGGTACGTCCCTCCACGCCACCACCGGCCACCGGCGCCGACCACCCGCGCGTGCCATTCGGGTGAGCGTCAGGATCCGGTCGCCGTGATCCGCACCCGCCGGCTGCCGCAGCGCGGGCACACCGCGTCCGTGAGCGGCGACGGTACGGCCCGGCCGGCCTCGTCGACGTACTCCAGGGTGCTCTGCAGGTCCGGATCGGCGACCGGGTCGGTGAAGAACACCGCCTGGAAGGTGGCCTCCCAGCCGTGCCCGCACCGCCCGCAGCGGAACGCGAAGGTCTCGGGCACCGCGCCGGGCACGGGCCCGGGACCCGGGGGCTCGGTCATCGGCTCCGGCTCCTGTCACTCGGCCCCCCGTCCCCCAGGGCACCGCCCCTTCCGTCCGGCGGCAAGTCGGGGCCTGGGCGTGGCTGGGGCCGGGCCGGGCCGGGGCCGGGCGTCCCAGGCGTGGACGCCCTCTTGACGCCGGGCGGAGGCGGATCGACACTCCAGAAGAGAATCCTAGTGAAAAGGTAGGGAAAGATGGGTCGCCTGCGCACGCTCACCGGCAGACAGCGCCGCGAGAGCCCCGCGCCCTGGGCCGGCCCCCTGCTCACCTCCCGCCGCCACCTCGACCTGCTGCGGATGTGCGGCGCCACCGGCCGCAGAGGCTGAGCGCCCATCCGTCAGGACTCACCAGAGCTCGCCGAGCACCCACCGACGAACGCTTCCGCCGCGCGTACGTCCGCGCGCCCGCCCGCCCCCGGGGAGACGCATGTCCATCACTCCACTCGCCGCCGTGCCGTCCGTCCGCACCGCCCCCGCCTTCCGTGGCCGCATCGGCCGGGACGCGCGCAGCGGTCACTACGCCGTGCCGCGCCGCTACCGGCTGCACCTGTCCACCGCGTGTCCGGACGGCCTCCGGATCGCCGTCGGCCACAGCCTGCTGGCCCTGGACGACTGTTGTCCGGTCACCTTCCTCCCCGCCGTCCCGGACTGTCCCGACGGCAGCCACCCGGCACTGCGCCCGCTGTACGAGGCCAGCGCCCACCACTACTCGGGACCGGCCCTCGCGCCGGTCTTCAGCGACGACTGGTCCGGCCGTATCGTCAGCACCCACAGCCGGGACATCCTGCGCGACCTGGACCGGCACTTCGGGGACGGCGTCGCCCGGCTCTACCCGTGCGGCGCCGAGGCCGAGATCGAGGCCGTCGAGCGGCTGTGCGCCGAGGACATCGAGCAGGCCGCCCAGCGGGCCGGCCGCGAGGGCGGCGACCCAAAGGCGCTGGCGGTGCTGCTCGCCGCCCTGGCCGACCTGGAACGCCGGCTGACCGGGGTGGAGTTCCTGGTCGGCGGTCAACTCACCGCCGCGGACATCGAGTTGTGGGTGACCCTGGTGCAACTCGACACCGTGCACCGCAACCACCTGGACGCCACCGCCGTGCACGCCATCGCCGGCCACCCGGTGCTGTGGGCCTACGCCCGGCGGCTGGCGGCCCACCCGGCCTTCGGTGCCCACCTCGACCTCGACGGCATCGCCCGCCGTCACCACGGCCGTTGCCAGGGCCTGGAAGCCGCCGGCGCGGCCGTCCAGATCCTGGACTGGGCGGGCCACGCAGCGGACGCTCCCGGCGTTCCGCGCAGGTGAGAGCGGCCCGAACCGTCCCGCCAGTCGGACAGGCGTTGACATTCGTTCGGGCAACTGCGTTACTTACGGACCAGAACGGTCAAGAGCGTCAGCGTCAAGCCCTGGCTTGCTGACCGGCAACCCTCGCATCGCGGTGGGGTGCCCCAGGTGACGACCGGACCGACGACGTTTCGGCAAGCGACGATTCGGTAAGCGCGAGGCCCCCGGGGCCGGCTCGACAGTGACAGGTGACGGACATGTACGCAGCTTCCAGGACGGCCCAGCGCCGCGCCGTGGGCTGCGTACGCCCGTACCCGAGCCCGCTCGTCGCCGACCGCGCCGTCGATCTGCTCCGTGTCAACAGCGCCCTGTGTAGCGCGTGTACCGCACCGGGCTGTGCCCGCTGTCGGGTCTGACCAGGCCTTTCCGCCGATCTCCCGCAGCTTCGCACCCCAGCGTCCCCGTCGAAACACCGGCCGCCCGGTGTGCCGCCGTCCGCCCAGCCCCGTGTCCCGCGCGCCCCCGCGCACCGTGCCGTGCCCGAACACGGTACGGTGCGCGGCCCCCGCCGTGGGACACGTGGGTGTCCGACTCCGCCGGAGCCCGCCATGAGTGAACCCCCAGGCGCCACGATCGCCCCCGAGGCACCCCCCGCCGCCGACGAACCGTCAAGACCCCTCGCCGCACAGCGAGTTCTGCCACTGCGCAGGCCGGGACGGTGGATCGCCACCGCCGTCGTCCTGGTCCTGGCCGTCCAGTTCGTGCACGGACTGGTGTCCAACCCCTTCTACCAGTGGGACCGCTTCGGCTACTGGTTCCTGCGGCCGACCATCCTCGACGGGCTGGTCATCACCCTCGAAGTCGCCGCCTACAGCGCGGTGTTGGGCCTCCTCGGCGGCATCCTGCTCGCCCTGGCCCGGCTCTCCAAGAGCCCGGTGCTGCGCGCGGTCAGCTGGACCTACGTATGGGCGCTGCGCTCCATCCCGCTCATCGTGGTCTTGCTGTTCCTCTACAACTTCAGCGCCCTGTACAAGACGTTGAGCATCGGCGTCCCCTTCGGACCGGCCTTCTTCTCCTTCGACGAGTCGAAGCTCGCCACCGACATGGTGGTCGCCGTCATCGGCCTCAGCCTCAACGAGGCCGCCTACGCGGCCGAGGTGGTCCGCGGCGGCATCCTCTCCGTGGACCAGGGCCAGCACGAGGCGGCCGCCGCGCTCGGCCTGCCCAAGGGCTACCAGTTCCGCCGGATCGTGTTCCCGCAGGCGCTGCGGTCGATCACCCCGAACTACGTCAACCAGCTCATCGGCCTGATCAAGAGCACCTCGCTGGTCTTCTACGTCTCGCTGCTCGACCTCTTCGGCACCGCGCAGACCATGGGCTCCACCTACCCGGGCGACATCGTGCCGCTGCTCCTGGTGGTCACCGTCTGGTACCTGATCCTGACCAGCGTCGTCTCCGTGATCCAGTTCTACGTCGAGCGGTACTACGCCCGCGGCGCCACCCGCACGCTGCCGCCGACGCCCCTCCAGAAGCTGCGCACCGGCCTCACCGACCTGCGCGCCCGCATCCGCCGGGAGACCGCCGTATGAGCAGCACCGACACTCTGGAGACGGCCCCCGCCGCCCTGGAGATCCACGACGTCCACAAGTGGTACGGCGCCCACCGCGTCCTGGACGGCATCGACCTGACCATCCGTCCCGGCGAGGTCACCGTCATCCTGGGCCCGTCCGGCTCCGGCAAGTCCACCCTGCTGCGGGTCGTCAACCACCTGGAGAAGCCCGAGATCGGCCACGTCAGCGTCAACGGCGAGCCGATCGGCGTGAAGCGGCAGGGCGACCGGCTGAAGGAGCTGAGCGAGCGCGCCATCCTGGCCCAGCGCAGCCGGATCGGCTTCGTCTTCCAGAACTTCAACCTCTTCCCGCACCTGACCGTGCTGGACAACGTGGCCGCCGCCCCGGTCGCCACCGGAAAGCTCACCAAGCCCGAGGCCCAGGCCCTGGCCAAGGAACTCCTGGAACGGGTCGGCCTCGGCGAGCGCGTCGGCGCCTACCCCCGGCAGCTCTCCGGCGGCCAGCAGCAGCGCGTCGCCATCGCCCGCGCCCTCGCCCTGCGCCCCGGCGTGATCCTCTTCGACGAGCCCACCTCCGCCCTGGACCCCGAACTCGTCGGTGAGGTCCTCGCCGTCATCAAGGACCTGGCGACCAGCGGCACCACCCTCGTCATCGTCACCCACGAGATCGGCTTCGCCCGCGAGATCGCCGACCGGGTCGTCTTCATCGACGGCGGCAGGATCGTCGAGCAGGGCCCGCCCTCCGAGGTCCTCGACAAGCCGCAGCACGAGCGGACCAGGGACTTCCTCAGCAAGGTCCTCTGAACCGCCGCACCCCCGGACTTCCCCCCACGCAGAACCCCCACGCAGAACCCCCACGCCCAACCTCCGCACACCTCTTCCAGCGACAAGGAACGGCCATGCCCACCCACCTCACCCGACGCAGCCTGATCAGAGGCATCTCCGCGGCGACCGTCGTCGCCTCCCTCGCCGCCGGGCTCGCCGCCTGCGGGGGCGACAGCGACGCGGCCACCACATCCGGCAGCGCCGCCTCCGGCACGGTCACCGTGGGAGCACTCTCCAACGGCGCCGCCAAGGAGACGACGCTCAAGGTCTCCGAAGTGAAGTCGATCAGCGCCGAGCTGCCCAAGGCGATAGCGAAGAGCGGCAAGCTGGAGATCGGCGTCGGCTTCCTGCCCGCCGGTTCCCCGCCGCTCGGCTACGTCGGCTCGGACCAGAAGACCCTCACCGGTTCCGAGGCCGACATCAGCCGCCTGGTCGCCGCCGTCCTCGGTCTCCAGCCGGAGCTGAAGAACTCGACCTGGGAGAACCTCTTCATCGGTCTGGACAGCGGCAAGGTCCAGGTCGCCTTCTCCAACGTCACCGACACCGAGGAGCGCAAGCAGAAGTACGAGTTCGCCTCCTACCGGGAGGACAACCTCGGCTTCGCGGTGGCGGCGGACGACAAGTGGAACTTCGACGGCAACTACGAGAACCTCGCCGGCAAGACCGTCGCCGTGGGCGCCGGCACCAACCAGGAGCGGATCCTCCTGGAGTGGAAGAAGAAGCTGGCCGCCGAGGGCAAGAAGCCGCTCACCGTCAAGTACTTCCAGGACAACAACAGCACCTATCTCGCGCTGGCCGCCGGGAAGATCGACGCCTACCTCGCCCCGAACCCCTCGGTCGCCTACCAGGTCTCCCAGACGAAGGGCACGGGCAAGGCGGTCCGGAACGCGGGCACCTACTCCGGAGCCGGAGCGTCCCTCCAGGGCCTGATCGCGGCGACCGCCAAGAAGGACAGCGGCCTGGCCAAGCCGCTCGCCGACGCGATCAACTACCTGATCAAGAACGGGCAGTACGCCAAGTGGCTGGCCGCCTGGAACCTCTCCAACGAGGCCGTCGCCAAGTCCGAGGTCAACCCGCCCGGACTGCCGCTCTCCGACTCCTGATCATCCGTAAGACAGCAACCCCGCAGGTTGAGGAAGGACTCCGCCTCCGTGACTCTCCAGACCGGCCTTCGCGGAGGCGGAGCCCCTCTCGCTCCCCGCACGTCCCCGCTCGACAACGCCGTCTGGTCGGCCCTCGCCGGCCCGCACGCCCACCTCGCGGAACGGGTCGGCCGGGCGGCCCGCTACCCCGACGACGTCTACGCCTACGCCGCCCTCGCCGACCCCACCGACCCGGCCGCCTGGGCCGACCTGTACACGCTCGTCGGCCCGGGAGCGATCGTGAAGATCAAACCGGTCGAGGCGGCACCGCCCGGCTGGGAGGTGGTCGGCGGCGGAACGGGTGTCCAGTTCGTGGACACGGCACTCCGGGCCGAGCCAGCCCCCGAGGCCGTCCGGCTCGGACCGGACGACGTGCCCGAGATCCTGGACCTGGTAGCCCGGACCGAGCCCGGCCCGTTCCGCACCCGGACCGTCGAGATGGGCGCCTATCTCGGCATCCGGCACCACGGCCGCCTGATCGCCATGGCGGGGGAGCGGCTGCGGCTGCCCGGCTGGACGGAGATCAGCGCCGTCTGCACCGACCCCGAGCACCAGGGCCGGGGACTGGCCACCCGGCTGGTCCGCGCGGTCGCCGCCGGTATCCGCGAGCGCGGCGACACGCCGTTCCTGCACGCGGCCCCCGGCAACGCGAACGCGATCCGGCTGTACGAGTCGATCGGCTTCACCGAGCGGCTCCGTACCCGCACCCTGCTGGTGCGCAGCCCGGGAACAACCACGGAAACCGGTCTGTTGTGACTCACGACGAGATGTACGCGGAGCCGGCCGGGAGGAGCGGGACATGACACGTGTGCCCAGCCCCAGCCGCCGTACCGTCCTGCACTCCCGGCCGCACATCGACCTCCAGCGCGTGGCCGGCGCGCTCTGTTGTTCCTGACCAGTTGTCCCCGCTGCGCCCTTCCCTTCGGCGCGCCCTCGTACGGACCTTCAGGAAGGCACCACTGTGTCCTCATCTCCCGACTCCCACCTGCACCTCGCCGTCGCCCTGGACGGCACCGGCTGGCACCCCGCCTCCTGGCGCGAGCCGGTCGCCCGGCCGCACGACCTGTTCAGCGCCGGCTACTGGGCGGACCTGGTCGCCGAGGCCGAGCGCGGTCTCATCGACTTCGTCACCATCGAGGACGGCCTCGGCCTGCAGTCCTCGCACTACGGTGAGCCGGACGAGCGCACCGACCAGGTCCGCGGCCGCCTGGACGCCGTCCTGATCGCGGCCCGGATCGCGCCCCTGTCCAGCCACATCGGCCTGGTGCCGACGGTGATCGCCACCCACACCGAGCCGTTCCACATCTCCAAGGCGATCGCCACCCTGGACTACGTCAGCACCGGCCGCGCCGGGCTGCGGGTGCAGATCTCCGCCCGCCCGCACGAGGCGGACCACTTCGGCAGGCGCGCCTTCCCGCCGGTCGACCTGGCGGCACTGCGCACCCCGGCCGGGCAGCAGCGGCTCACCGAGCACTTCGACGAGGCCGCCGACTACGTCGAGGTGGTGCGCCGGCTCTGGGACAGCTGGGAGGACGACGCCGAGATCCGGGACGCCGCCACGGGCCGTTTCATCGACCGCGACAAGCTGCACTACATCGGCTTCGAGGGCCGGCAGTTCAGCGTCAAGGGCCCCTCCATCACCCCGCGCCCGCCGCAGGGCCAGCCGCTCGTCACCGCCCTCGGCCACCAGACCGTCCCCTACCGGCTGATCGCCCGCCAGGCCGACGTCGGCTACGTCACCCCGCAGGACGGCGCCGACGCCCGCGCGATCGTCGCCGAGATCCGCGCCGAACAGGAGGCCGCCGGACGGGCCGGGGACACCGTGCACGTCTTCGGCGACCTCGTGGTCCTCCTGGACGACGACCCGGCCACGGCCGCCGCCCGCAAGGACCGCCTCGACGCCCTCGACGGCGGCGCGTACACCGGCGACGCCCGGATCTTCACCGGGACGGCCGCTCAACTCGCCGACCTCCTTGAGGAGTTCGCCGCCGAAGGCCTCTCCGGCTTCCGGCTGCGGCCCGCCGTGCTCGGCCACGACCTGCCGCGCATCACCGCGGACCTGGTCCCCGAACTCCAGCGCCGCGGCCGCTTCCGCACCGCCTACGAGGCGGACACCCTGCGCGGCCTGCTCGGGCTCGCCCGCCCCGCCAACCGCTACGCCGTCGCTGCCACCGCCTGAGCCGGAAGGACCGCACTCCCATGAGCAAGCCGCTGAAGCAGATCCATCTGGCCGCACACTTCCCGGGCGTCAACAACACCACCGTGTGGAGCGACCCGGCCGCCGGCAGCCACATCGAGTTCAGCTCCTTCGCCCACTTCGCGAAGACCGCCGAACGCGCCAAGTTCGACTTCCTGTTCCTCGCCGAGGGCCTCAGGCTGCGCGAACAGGGCGGCAAGATATACGACTTGGACGTCGTCGGCCGCCCCGACACCTTCACCGTGCTGGCCGCGCTGGCCGCCGTCACCGAACACCTCGGACTGACCGGCACCATCAACTCCACCTTCAACGAGCCCTACGAGGTGGCCCGCCAGTTCGCCAGCCTCGACCACCTCTCCGGCGGCCGGGCCGCCTGGAACGTGGTCACCTCCTGGGACGCCTTCACCGGCGAGAACTTCCGGCGCGGCGGCTTCCTGCCGCAGGACGAGCGCTACTCCCGCGCCAAGGAGTTCCTCGCCACCACCAACGAGCTCTTCGACTCCTGGCACGGCGACGAGATCCTCGCCGACCAGGCCACCGGCGCCTTCCTGCGCGACGCCGGGGCCGGCTCCTTCGTGCACCAGGGCCCCCAGTTCGACATCCACGGCCAGTTCAACGTGCCGCGCTCCCCGCAGGGCCGCCCGGTGATCTTCCAGGCCGGCGAGTCCGACGAGGGCCGCGAGTTCGCCGCCTCCAGTGCCGACGCGATCTTCAGCCGGTACGCCACCCTCGACGCCGGCCAGGCCTTCTACACCGACGTGAAGTCCCGCCTCGCCAAGTACGGCCGCCGCCCCGACGAGCTGCTGATCCTGCCCGCCGCCAGCTTCGTCCTCGGCGACACCGACGCGGAGGCCGAGGAGATCGCCCACCAGGTCCGCCGCCAGCAGGTCAGCGGGGCGACCGCCCTCAAGCACCTGGAGTTCGTCTGGAACCGGGACCTGTCGTCGTACGACCCGGAGGGCCCGCTGCCCGACGTCGACCCGCTGGTGGGCGAGGACCACATCTCCCGCGGTCGCGCCCAGGTCAGGATGTACCGCGACCCGATCGCCATCGCCCGCGAGTGGCGCGAGCTCGCCGAGGCCAACAAGTGGTCCATCCGCGACCTCGTGATCAACACCGGCAACCGGCAGACCTTCGTCGGCTCCCCGGCCACCCTCGCCCGCACCATCAACGACTTCGTGCAGGCGGACGTCTCCGACGGCTTCATCCTGGTCCCGCACATCACCCCCGGCGGACTGGACGTCTTCGCCGACCAGGTCGTCCCGCTGCTCCAGGAGCAGGGCGTCTTCCGCACCGAGTACGAGGGCACCACCCTGCGCGACCATCTGGGCCTCGCCCACCCGGACGAGAAGCGGAGCGAGCGGGTGGCGTCGTGAGGTTCCTCGCGATCACCCTGATCGTGCACCGCCCGGATCCGGTCACGGGGAGACAGAAGTCCACCCACGACCGGTTCCGGGAGGTCCTCGGCAACGCCGTGCTCGCCGAGGAACTGGGCTTCGACGGCTTCGGCGTGGGGGAGCGGCACGAGCGGCCGTTCATCTCCTCCTCGCCCACCGTGGTGCTCAGCCATGTCGCCGCGCTCACCCGGCGCATCCGGCTGTTCACCGCGGTGACCACACTGAGCCTGCTGGACCCCGTCCGGGCGTACGAGGACTACGCGACCCTCGACCACCTCTCCGAGGGCCGCCTCGACCTGATCATCGGCAAGGGCAACGGCTCCGCCCAGCGCGAGCTGTTCCGTGTCACGCCCGAGGACCAGTGGGACCGCAACGCCGAGAGCTACGAGGTGTTCCG
This sequence comes from Streptomyces sp. NPDC054770, assembly GCF_053611985.1. Lineage (NCBI taxonomy): Bacteria > Bacillati > Actinomycetota > Actinomycetes > Kitasatosporales > Streptomycetaceae > Streptomyces > Streptomyces sp. NPDC054770. The sequence continues at coordinate 11,156 of NZ_JBSHBL010000123.1, read as the reverse complement.
GCAGCTGTGGCGGCAGGACAAGGTCACCGCGAAGACCCGGTTCCGGCCGGAGCTGACGGACGCCGAGGTGTGGCCGCGCCCCTACCAGCGGCCGGTCCGGGTCTGGCACGGCAGCGCCACCAGCAAGGAGTCCGTCGACCTCGCGGCCCGCTACGGCGACCCGCTGTTCTCCGCGAACGTCAGCAACCCCGTGGAGCCGTACGCCGAGTTGGTCCGGTACTACCGGGAACGCTGGGAGCACTACGGCCACGACCCGGCGGACATCGCCGTCGGCGCGGGCACGGCGGGCCTCCTGGTCGCGCCCACCAGCCAGCAGGCGCTGGCCGCCTACCGCCCGGTGTTCGAGGCGAACCTGGCCTTCTTCCGCCGGGCGGGACTGCCGGTCGTCTTCGAGACCCTGGAGGACTTCGCCGAGCGCAGCTCGGCGCTGATCGGCAGCCCGCAGCAGGTCATCGAGAAAGTGCACCGCTACCACGAGCAGTTGGGGCATACGGTCCTGCATCTGCACGCCGACGCCAGCGGGCTGACGGATGCTCAGCACCGCGACTCGCTGGAGCTGTTCCAGTCGGCGGTGGCCCCGGTGCTGCGCAAGGACATCCCCGACCCACCGTTCCCGTGGGCACCCGTACACCCGGCAGCGGAGGAGCCCGCGCATGTCTGACATCCCCCTCGGCGTCCTCGACCTGGTGCCGGTCCCGAGCGGTGCCACCGCCGCCGACGCACTGCGCAACTCCGCCGAACTCGCGCAGCGCGCCGAGGAGTTCGGTTACGCCCGCTACTGGTTCGCCGAGCACCACCTCAACCCGGGGGTGGCCGGCACCTCCCCCGCGGTGGTCCTGGCACTGACCGCCGCCGCGACCTCCACGATCCGCCTCGGCTCCGGCGCCGTACAGCTCGGACACCGCACCGCGCTGTCCACGGTCGAGGAGTTCGGCCTCCTCGACGCCCTGTACCCGGGCCGCCTCGACCTGGGCCTGGGGCGCTCCGGCGGGCGCCCGCCCGGGGAGAAGGCGACCGCGCCGACGACGACCCCGGTGGTCGACGGCCGGACACCCAACGGGCTGGTCATCCCGCCCCGCTTCTCCTTCGCCCGGCTGCTCGGCTCCCCGCGGCTCGCCCTCCACCGCAAACTGCTCCTGCTGCCGAACGCCGAGTCCCAGGACTACGCCGAACAGATCGACGACATCCTCGCCCTGCTCGCCGGAACCTACCGCACCGAGGACGGCGTCGAGGCCCACGTCGTCCCCGGCGAGGGTGCCGACGTCGAGGTGTGGATCCTGGGCAGCAGCGGCGGCGAGAGCGCCCAGGCCGCGGGCGAGCGGGGCCTGCGCTTCGCCGCCAACTACCACGTCAGCCCGGCCACCGTCCTGGAGGCGGTGGACGGCTACCGCGCGAACTTCCAGCCCTCGGACGTCCTCGACAAGCCCTACGTCAGCGTCTCCGCCGACGTCGTGGTCGCCGAGGACGACGCCACCGCCCGTGAACTGGCCACCGGCTACGGCGCCTGGGTCCGCAGCATCCGCACCGCCGAGGGTGCCATCCCCTTCCCCACTCCCGAGGAGGCCCGGGCACACGTCTGGACGGACGAGGACCGGGAACTGGTCCAGGACCGCCTCGACACCCAGTTCGTGGGCAGCCCGCAGCACGTCGCCGACCGCCTGGAACAGCTCCAGGAGGCCACCGGCGCCGACGAGTTGCTCATCACCACCATCACCCACGACCAGGCCGACCGCATCCGCTCCTACGAACTCCTCGCGGCGGAATGGCGTCGCCGCTGAGGCTCACCCCTGCGCGGCCACCAGCTCAAGGAGCCGGTGGCCCGCCCCGCCCGAGAACCACTCGGCATGGCCGACGTAGTACTCGTACGCCAGCCGGGCGTTCGCCGGCGACCGGGTGACCCCGTGGAAGTAGTCCAGCTCGGACAGTGCGAACTCGGCGTGGACCAGCGGGAGAAGAGCGGGCAGCGCCTTCGACTCGGCGGCACTGAGCGGGCGTACCGCCTGATAGCCCTGGAGCAGCGCGACCGCGTGCTCCTGCTGGACCGGACGGTCGGGGTGCAGCCACTGCACGGTGTTCCGCTCCAGCGCCGTGGCCAGGTCGTGCACGGCGGTGGTGCGGTCGCTCATCCCGAAGTCCAGCACGGTGGCGACCTCGCCGTCCTCGCCCCAGAGGAGGTTGGAGGCGTGCCAGTCGTTGTGGGTCCACAGGGGACGGAGCGCGGACAGGTGCGGGGCCAGGCGTTCGTGGTGCGGGAGCAGCACGCGACGGGTGTCCTCGCGCCAGGGGAGTTCCGCCAACGCCTCAGCCAGGCCCGGCCGTTCGGACAGGTACGTGGTGAGCGCGGCCCAGGGGTCCGGGGCCGCGAACACCGTGAAGGAGGCGACCAGCGGCTGCGGTGAGCGGCGCGGTGCGGCGAAGCCCTCCGCCGCCAGGTGCAGCCGGGCCAGCGCCTCGCCCGCCGCCCGGGCGTGGGCCGTACCGAGGAACGGCGACCAGGACAGCGCGTCCCGGTACAGGTCGGTGCCGGTACCGGCCGAGTGGACCTCGTACGTCCACTCGCCGCGCTCCACCAGGTCCAGGACCTCCACCACCGGCGCCCCGCGCTCGCGCAGATGGCGCAGGAAGGCGTGCTCCTCCGCGAGCCCCTGCGGGGTGCGCACGGTGACATGGTGCCGTTTCACGAACAGCCGCCGTCCGTCCCGTACCACGACGGCCGCCGCCGACAGCGGACGCGGACTGCGCCACACCACCCGGGCCGGCCCGGTCACGGCCGTGACCTCGGCGTCGGTCAGCGGTGGCCAGTCCGGCTCGACCGGCTCGGTGCCCAGGCCGTGGGCCAGATGCGCGCTCACGGTGTCCGCACCGCCGTCGTGCCGCGCAGCGAGTCCAGGACCCGGCGTTCCGTCGCCGCGAACTCCGGCGCCGTGAAGTCGTCGGCGCCGCGCGGCCGGGGCAGCGGGACCTCGACGCGGTCCACCACCGTGGCCGGGCGCGGGGACAGGACGTGCACGGTGTCGGCGAGCAGTACGGCCTCCCGGATGTCATGGGTGACCAGGACGACCGTCCAGCGGTGCCGCTGCCACATGCCGGCCAGCCACAGCTGCATCTCGGTGCGGGTCAGCGAGTCCAACGCGCCGAACGGCTCGTCGAGCAGCAGCACCGGCCGCTCCAGGACCACCGTGCGCAGCAGTGCGGCCCGCTGCCGCATGCCCCCGCTGAGCTGCGAGGGATACGCCTGCTGGAAGCCGTCGAGGCCGAAGTCGGCGAACAGCGCGTCGGCCCGCACCCTGGCCTCCTTCTTCCGCACCCCCTGCGCCTCCAGGCCCAGCGCGGTGTTGTCGAGGACCGTCCGCCAGGGGAACAGCAGGTCCTTCTGCGGCATGTAGGCGACCTTGCCGGACTCCACCCCGGCCGGCTCGCCCTCCACCAGCACCCGTCCGGAGGTCGGCCGGTCGAGCCCGGACACCAGGTTGAACAGGGTGCTCTTGCCGCTGCCGCTGGGCCCGATGACAGCGGCGAACTCACCTGGCTGCACTGTGAGTTCGAGGTCGCGCAGGACTTCGAGATCCCCGAACGACTTGCTCACCCGCTCGACGGCGAGACCGCTCATGGCCGCCGCTCCTTCCGCTCCCAGGGCAGCACCAGCCGCTGCAACAGATACGTGGCCCCGAACAGGGCGATGCTCAGCGCGGCCGTCACGGCCACCGCCGCGAACACCAGGTCGGTGCGGAACGCGCTCTTCTGGGCCTGCATGTAGATCCCGAGCCCCGACTCGGCGCCCGCGTACTCGGCGAACACCGCGCCGACCACGGCGTAGGTGATGCTCACCCGCAGCCCGGCGAAGAAGTACGGCATCGCGCTCGGCACCCGCACCAGCCGGAACGCCCGCCACCGCCCGGCGCCGAGCGAGCGCAGCAGCCGCATCGCCTCCCGGTCGGTCGCCGCGAAGCCCGCGGCCAGGTTGGCGGCCAGCGGGAAGAACGTCGTCAGCGTCACCACCAGCATCTTGGGCAGCAGCCCGAAGCCGAACCAGATGATCAGCAGGGGCGCCACGGCGACGATCGGGATCGTCTGCGAGGCGACCAGGAGCGGGTACAGGCCCCGGCGGGCGGCGGCGGAGAAGTCCAGCACCACCGCCACCAGCCAGGCCGCCGCGAACGACAGCGCGAAGCCGAGCAGGGTCTCCTGGAGCGTGGGCAGTGTCTGGTCCCAGAGGTCCTGGCGGTTCAGCCAGCCCTGCTCCGCCACCCGGGCGGGGGAGGGCAGCGTGGTCGGGTCGACCCCGGCCGCCGTCACGTACAGCTGCCAGCCGCCGACGACCACGGCGAGCACCAGCAGGGGCGGCCACAACGACCGCAGCACGGACCTCACTTGGCGGCCGGGAGGTAGGCGTCGGTGAAGAACGCCGAGGTGTCCGGCGCCTTCGTCAGCTTCCTGCCGTTCGCGTCGACGAGCAGCCCGGCGCCGTACTCGAAGTCGGCGAAGGCCTTCCACCGGGCCGCGCTCTGGGTACCGGTCGAACCGTCGGCGCCCTTGTAGTACTCCTTGGCCAGCAGCTCCGAACTCTCCTTCACCAGCTTGGTGTTGGTGAGCACGCTCTTGTTGGCGGCGATGAGGAGATCGGCGGCCTGGTCGGGATGGTCGGCCGCGTAGCGGTACCCCTTGTCGACGGCCGCGAGGAACTTCTTCGCCACCGTCGGGTTCTTCTTCAGGAACTGGTCGGAGGACGCGATCAGCGTGGAGTAGATGGCCGGGAAGCCGTAGTCGGAGAGCTGGAAGTCCTTGAGCGGCCTCCCGCTGAGCTTCGCCTCCAGGCCCTCCCAGGTCGGCATCGGCATCGCGAAGTCCGCCTTGCCGGCGTACAGCGCCGCGTACGCCGAGGTGTTGAGGGTGACCTGCTTGAAGTCGCCCGTGCCGCCCGCGTTCTTGATCACCTTCTGCAGCAGCGGCTTCTCGTAGGGGGCGCCGAACCCGGCGTACGTCTTGCCGTCGAGGTCCTTGGGCGAGGTGATGTCGGTGCGGTCGGCGCGCACCGAGACGGTCACGTCCGTCTTCTGCGTGACGGCGTAGACGGAGGTGACGTCCTGGCCGGCCGCGCGGGCGGTGGTGACGCCCTCCTGGTAGGAGATGCCGAAGTCGGCCTTGTGGCTCGCGATCAGCGTCTCGGGCGCGGTCGAGCCGTAGGGCACGATCTTCAGGTCGATCCCGGCGTCCTTGAACCAGCCCTTGGCCTGGGCGACGTAGATGCCGGTGTGGTTGGTGTTGGGGGTCCAGTCCAGGGCCAGGGTGACGGTGGTGGTGCCGTCCTTGGCCGCGGCCGTGGAGTCGGCGTCGGCCGAGCAGGCGGTGGTGACGGCGAGCAGCGTCAGGGCGGCGAGGGCCGGCAGCGCGGTGCGGCGGAGCATGGTGGAGGGTCCTTCGTACGGGGGAGGGGAGCCGGGCGGCGGTGCGGAGCGGTCAGGCCCGACACAGCGCGCTGTCCACCCGCTTGAAGTCGACGGCGAGCCGCCGGGTGAGCAGGGTCATGCCGTCACGTCCAGCAGGCCGTTGGTGAAGGAGCGGTGCCAGTCGTGGTCGTGCGCGATGGCGCCGTTCTCGGCGAGCCAGTGCGCGTAGGGGCCCATCCGGCCCTCGTCGATCACACCCCATCGGCCGTGCGGGTCCGTCCACGTCGGGGCGATCAGGGCGAGGGAGCGGGCGATGAGCGGCCGCGGGAAGTACGGGATGACCCGCTCCAGCATCTCCAGCGTGGCGTCGGGCTCCCCGGCCGCGGTGCCGTATCCGCGGGCCGTCACGGTCAGGAAGTCCCGTACCAGGGACGGCTGTTCGTCGCGCAGCCGCTCGCTCGTGCCCAGCAGGTAGCTGTGGTAGCGGGGCGCGCCTATCTCGTCGACCGGCCAGGTCAGCCTGCTGTGCTCGGGCAGGTCGCCGCGGAGCGCGTCCCAGGACCAGTAGTTGCCGAAGGTCGCGTCCGCCTCGCCGGCCTCGATGTCGTCCACCGTCAGCTCACGGGCGCCCGCGTCGACCGTGACCACCGCGTCGGGATCGCCGCCGTCCGCCGCCACCAGATGGCGGACCATGGCCCGCCCGCGCGGGGTCGGGTTGTAGGCGAGGCGGCGGCCCGCCAGGTCGCGGGGCCGGGTGATGCCGGTCGAGGTGGTGGTCTGGATCGCTTCCAGCCCGCGGTGGTTGATCGCGGCGACCGCGACCAGCGGCTGACCGAGCTCCGCCCGGCGGGCGAGCAGCCGGTTCGGCGGGAAGATCCCGAAGTCCACCTCGCCCCGGGCCAGGTACTCCAGCGTGTCCCCGCGCCCCGGATCCTGCACCACCAGCTCGACGTCCAGACCGGCCGCCTCGTACCAGCGGCGGGCACGGGCGACGTACAGACCGGCAGAATTAGGCCATGGATGGAAATAGTCGAGCATGACCCGTATGTGCGGCATGGGGGTACTCCGAAGGCGGTGTGCGCGGACGCGCGGGGGTGAGCGAGGTGAGGGAGCCGAGGGGGCGCGGTCAGCGGGACCGGCGACAGCACGTACGACAACAACAGGAGCGGGCAGCGTGCTGGGGCACCGTGGGCTGCGGCTCGACTGCTGTGGACACGTGAACTCCTACGCGGGGCGCAAAGCGCTGCTGGTGCGGTCGGCGTCCCCATGGGGACCGTGTCCGCAGGTGCGGCACACGGATCCCAGACGCCCTCTCAGCCCGGTCGGGGAGGGGCTCCCGCGTAGATGGCCGAAACCATAACCGCAGCTCCCGCATCCTGCGCAAGCCGGGTCCGGAATGTGGGATGCGGATGCCCGACTTGTGAGACGCCCTGGTCGCGGGCGTACGATCGCCCGCCATGACCACCCTGCTGCCCGGCCCCCTGGTCGACCACACCTGGCTCGCGACCCACCTGGACGATCCCCGGCTGGTCGTCCTCGACGCCACCGCGCTGCTGCCCTCGCCCCGCCACGACGGCGACCACCGCTCCGCGTCCGGCCGCGCGGGCTGGGCCGAGCGCCACATCCCCGGTTCCCGCCACGCCGACGTCACCGGGGACCTGTCCGACCCCGGCGCGCCGTACCACTTCGCCGTTCCGGCGCCGGACGCGCTCGCCGCCGCACTGGCCGGGCTCGGCGTGGGGGAGGGGGCCGAGGTCGTCGTCTACGACACCGGAGGCGGGATCTGGGCCGCCCGGGTGTGGTGGATGCTGCGCGCGATCTCGGTACCGGCCGCGGTGCTGGACGGCGGGCTGGCGGCGTGGGAGGCGGCGGGGCGGCCGGTGGCCACGGGGGACGGCGCCGCCGTGCCCGCCGCCGTGCCGGTGACGCCGGTGCCGCGGCCCGGGCTCTGGTCGGACATCGAGGAGGTGGCGGCGATCAGCCGGGGGGAGCGGCCGGGGGTGCTGGTCTGTGCGCTGCCCTCCGGGGGGTTCGCCGGGTCGGTGCCGGGCCGGTACAGCCGGCGGGGGCACATACCGGGGAGTATCAGCCTGCCCGGCCGGGAGCTGCTGGACGATGCGGGGCGGGTGTTGCCGATGCGTGAACTCGACGAGAAGGCAGGGGCGTTGGCGGATGCGTCGCCCGTCGTCCTCTACTGCGGTGGGGGGATCTCGGCAGCGGGGGCGGCACTTGCGCTGACGCTGCTGGGGCGTGCGGACGTGTCCGTGTACGACGGCTCGCTGGAGGAGTGGTCCAAGGACCCTTCGCGACCATTGGAGTTGGGCGGCTAGCGGGAGGGGTGGTCCTGTGCGCTGCCGGGTGCGGGTGCGTCGTCGCTGGTCGCGCCCACGCGGCGGAGCCGCACATCACATACAGCCCCGCGCCCCTGGGCAAGTCCACGCACCGGCGCTGCCGCGCGGACGTCTCCCTCCCCCGAAGGTGGCGTCCGCGCGGCTGCTTCCCCCGGCGCCGGACAGTGGTCGTCCGACCTCCGCGTCGCGGCCGTGCTGTCACCAGCACATGACCGCTGTCTCCCCGGATCCCCATGTCGAGTGGAGACGGACGCGGACGAAGTAGCGGCGGCCCTTGACGAGCCGGACCCTGAGACCGGTGTTGTGCGGTGTGCCCCCGTCGTCGTGGCCGGCGAGGTAGCGCGGTTCCCCGTCGCGCTCCTCGAAGACCACGACCACGGAGTCGCTCTCTCCGAAGGTGCCCACGGTGTACACGCGGGTCTCCGGCGGCTCCACGGCGAAGTCCGCCTGTCCGCCCGGCCCCAGGCTGAGCGGCGCCGAGCGGAACGGCACCAGCGCGGCCGGCGGCTCGGCGGGCGGGTACCAGCGGAGCACGAACTCCTTGTCGGCCGGGGACAGCGACCCCGGCGGGTGGAGACCGTTGTGGTACTGCTCCGGCTCCAGGATCAGCCCCGGACCGAAGGGGTACTGCATCACGGACTGCGGGTCCCACACCGAACCGTTGGCCTCGGAAGGGTCCAGCCTGCGCAGGATGTTGACGTCCGTCCGGTCCCGGCTCCAGTGGTTCGGCGGGCCGGCGAGGTCGGCGTAGACCGCCTCGTCGTCCCAGTGCACGCCCGCGAACGGGCTCTGGTGCTCGTGCCGCATCCCGAGCGCGTGCCCGATCTCGTGCAGGGCCGTCCAGTGCCCGTCGGGCCCGGTCAGGTCCCAGCCCAGGTTCATCGTGCGCTCGCCCAGGCCGACCGAGAGCGCGTCCCGGCCCACCGCCGACCAGGATCCGTCGCCCAGCTGGAAGCCGATCCGCAGCTCCGCCTCGCACCGGTCGACGACCTCGGCGAACATCACCCCGATGCCGAGGTCCTGCCACTCCCGGAGGCACTCGCGCACCACGTCCCGCTGCTCCTTCGCACCGGCCCACGACACCCGGCGGGTCTCCCCGGTCCCCGGGACCGGGATCACCGAGGCGTCGGTGTCGGCGTCGAAGAAGTAGTAGTGCAGGGCCGTGCCGTTGACCCACATCCGCTGCCCGCCGACGAGCGCGCCGAGCCGCTCGGCGGCCAGTCCCGGGGCGAACTCCGGGGCCGACTGCCGCGGTAGCGAGCAGTAGCGTGGGGTCATGCGCCCAGACTGCCGTTCGCCCCGGCCGGGCGCCTGAGTCGGAAGCTACTCAAGTCCCCCTGTATCAGAGCTGAGCAACGCGACTCATACTCACGTGACGACTTACGAACGGGAAGTGCGAACCCTCGAACCGCTCTGGCCGTTCACCGGCCGGGAGGACGAACTGGAGCTGGTCAGGCGGTCGTCGGTGGCCGGACGGCAGGGTGTCGTGGTGACCGGTCCGGCCGGCACCGGCAAGACCCGGCTGATCACCGAGGCCGTCCCGGGCACCGACTGCGTCCGGGTGACCGGCACCCCCGAGACCAGCACCCTCCCGTTCGCGGCGTTCGCCCACCTGCTCTCCGACCGGGTCTCGCTGCCCGGCGCGGTCCGCCACCTGTCCGGGGTACGGCTCCTGGTCGTCGACGACGCGCACCTCCTCGACGAGGCCTCGGCCGCCCTCGTCCACCAGCTCGCCGTGCACCGCCGCACCCGGCTCGTGGTGGCCGCCGTCGACACGGCCCCCGTCCCCGGGGCGGTATCCCGGCTGTGGACCGGGGAACTTCTCACCCATCTCGCCCTGGAACCGCTGCCGTACGACGAGACGGACCGGCTGCTCGCAGGCAGCGGCCTGGACGCGCTCACCGTGCGCCGGCTGCACCGGGTGTGCCGGGGTGATCTGCGGCTGCTGCGCGACCTGCTCGGCGCGCTGCGCGAGTCCGGTCCGCTGACCCGGGTCCCGGACACCGGCGAGTGGACCTGGCGCGGCCCGCTGCCGCTCACCGCGACCGTACGGAACCGCATCGCGCCCCTGCTCGACCGGCGGGGCCAGGAAGACCGCGAAACCCTCGAACGCCTGGCGTTCGCCGAGCCGTTGCCGCTCCACCTCGACGACGGCCTGGACCTGGCCGCTCTCGAACGGCTGGAGACCGACGGCCTGATCCGCGTCGACGACCGGGGCACGGTCCGCCTGGCCCACCCGCTGCACGGCCCCGCGCTGCGCGCCTCGGCGGGACGGCTGCGGGCCCGCAGGCTGGCCCGCACCCCCGGGCAGTGCGAGGCCGCCCTGAAGGACGAACAGGAGCAACTGGCGCAGTGCATCGAGCAGTTGGACGTACGGGAGGTGCCGGCCCCGGTGGGGGAGTGGCTGGCGTCGGGAGGCCTGCCCGTACCGGCCGGGTACGCGGCCGTGCGTGCCCGGTACTCGTGGCTTCGGGGGGAGCTGCGAGAGGCGGCGGCGTGGGCGAGGGAGGGACTGCGGGCGACGCCGGGCGACGCCGCCTGCCGTACCGAACTCGCCCGGGCCGTCGCCGAGTCGGGGGAAGCCGCCGTAGTGCGCGGGGACGGGGGTCTCGCGCACTACGGCACCGTCCGGCTCGGGGAGCCCGAAGGGGCCGCGGGGTCCGCGGGGCGGCTGGACGGCGTGCTCGCACGGCACGCGCAGGCCCTCGTCCGCGGCGACGGACCCGCCCTCGACCGGGCGGCCGAGGCACTGGCGGAGCGCGGTCTGCTGCTGTTCGCGGCGGAGGCCCACGCCCAGGCCGTCCGCGCCCACCGCGACCCGCGCGCCGCCCGGCTGTCCCGGACCCGCGCGGTCGCCCTCGCCCGCCGCTGCCAGGGTGCCCGCACGCCGGCCCTGTCCGGCCTGGTCCTCGGCGAACTCACCGCCCGCCAGCGCCAGATCGTCACCCTCGCCGCCACCGGCCTCAGCAACCGGCAGATCGCCGAGCAACTGACGCTGTCCGTACGGACGGTGGGCAACCACCTCTACAGCGCCTACACCCGGCTCGGCGCGAGCGACCGGGCGGCACTGCCGTGGCTGGTGGAGCAGCCGGACCGGCAGTCGGCGTAAGCGCTGCGCTGGAAGCGCCGCGATCTGCCGTCTGCCGTCTGCCGTCTGCCGTCTGCGGCGCCGTCGTGGCTGGTCGCGCCCACGCGGCGGCAGCCGCATATTCAACACGGCCCCGCGCCCCTTTGGGGCGCTCAGGCCGCCCCGAACGCGGCGAACGCCCAGCCCGTCGCCTGGTGCAGTGCGTCGCCCGGCAGGGCGGCCCTGGCGTCGCGCAGCGCCTCGGCCAGTGACAGGCCGGCGCCCAGGCCCTTGTGCAGGGCCAGCATCAGCGGGACCACCGCCGCGTCGTTGACCGGGGCGCTGCTGGCC
>NZ_JBSHBL010000122.1:0-23500 GCF_053611985.1 Streptomyces sp. NPDC054770 | reverse complement strand
GCCATGCCGTAGGTCTCGGCGTACGAGGTGAGGACCATCAGGTCGGCGGCCGCGTAGCTGGCGTCGAGGTCGGCGCCGGCGCGCGGGCCCGCGAGGTGCAGCCGGTCGGTGAGGCCGTGCTCGGCGATGAGCGAGCGCAGGTGGGCGACGTACTCGGGGTCCTGGCCGAGCCCGCCGACGCAGGTGCAGGTCCAGGGCAGGTCGCGGACCGCGGCGAGCGCCTCGACCAGCCGGTGCTGGCCCTTGCGCGGGGTGACGGCGGCGACGCACAGCAGGTGCGAGACGCCGTCGGTGCCGCCGGCCAGCGGGGCGATGTCGGCGCCCGGGGCGGCGACATGGACCCGGTCGGGGGCCAGGCCGTGGTGCGAGACCAGCCGTCGTACCGCCCAGTCGCTGGTCGCGATCACGGCCGGCACGGCGCGCAGCACGGCGCGCTCGCGGGCGTCCAGGTCGGCGGCCACGGCCCGGTCGAGCCCGGTCTCGTCGCCGAGCGGCAGGTGCACGAGGACGGCGAGCCGCAGCCGCTCCGCCTCCGGGACGATGATCTCCGGGACGCCGCAGGCGACCAGGCCGTCAAGGAGGACGGTCGCGCCGTCGGGCAGTTCCCGCAGGGTGCGGGCGAGGCCGTCGCGGGCGGCCTGCTCGGGGCGCGGCCAGGAGCCGGACGCCACGTGCCGGGTGACCTGCCAGCCGAAGCCGGGCAGGTCCAGGCAGACCCGCCGGTCGTAGGCGTTGCCGCCGCTCGGCTGGGCCGGGTCGTCGACACCGCCCGGCATGACGAAGTGCACGTTGCGCAGGGACATGGGGAGGATCCCGATGTTCGCGGGGGCTTCGCTGTCGGCGGTGGCCGCGCGCCGCGCGGGCACGTAGGTGAGGGCCGGCGGGCGGCCGATGGCCATGTCGGTCACAGGGCACGCTCGTAACTCGCCCAGGCGACGTGCGACTCGTGCAGGGTGACGGTCAGTCCGGCCAGGCCCTTGGCGCCCTCGCCCAGCGCGCCCTTCTCGATGCGCTCGGCGAGGCGGTCGGCGATGACCTTCGCGAGGAACTCCGTGGAGGTGTTGATCCCGGCGAAGTCGGGCTCGTTGTCGAGGTTCCGGTAGTTCAGCTCGCTGACCACGGCGCCGAGTTCCTGGGTGGCGAGACCGATGTCGACGACGATGTTGTCGTCGTCCAGCTGCTCACGGCGGAAGGTGGCGTCCACGAGGAACGTGGCGCCGTGCAGTCGCTGCGCGGGCCCGAACACCTCGCCGCGGAAGCTGTGGGCGATCATGATGTGATCGCGGACGGTGATGCTGAACAACGGACGACCCTCCAGGTGCGGCGCGTCTGGTCCCCCGGCTGATCCCTGCCGGGGGATGCCCTTAGTACGGCTCTTGGCTTCCCCGTGTTCAGTCCACTCTCACTCTTTTCTCAGGTCAGGACCTCTTGGCAGCCGCAGCGGACGTTATTGGACGTTCCGTCAGCCGTTGTCTCCGTAGCGGACCCGGTGGCAGAGGGCCGGGATCTCCCCGGAGGCCAGCTTCGGGAGCACCTCCGGCAACTCTTCGAACGCGCTTTCCCCTGTGATGAGGGCGTCCAGCGCCGGATCGGCCAGCAGGTCCAGGGACAGGGCCAGCCGGTCGGCGTAGCTGCGGCCGGCGCGGGCGGCCGGGGAGACGGTGCCGACCTGGCTGCTGCGGACGGTGAGGCGGCGGGAGTGGAAGGCCTCGCCGAGCGGGAGGGCGATCCGCCGGTCGCCGTACCAGCTCAGGTCGAGGACCGTGCCCTCCGGCGCGAGGAGTTCCAGCGCGCGGGTGAGGCCCTGCTCGGTGGCGCTGGCGTGCACGACCAGGTCGCAGCCGCCGAGGGCGTCCTCGGGGGCCGCGAAGTCCACGCCGAGGGCCTCGGCGGTCCTGGCCCGGGCCGGGTCGGCGTCGACCAGCTGGAGCCGCAGGCCGGGGAAGCGGGCGAGCAGGGCGGCGACCGAGCAGCCGACCATGCCGCCGCCGATCACCGCGATCCGGTCGCCGACCAGCGGCGCCGCGTCCCAGAGGGCGTTCACGGCGGTCTCGACCGTGCCCGCGAGTACCGCACGCGCCGGGGGTACCCGCTCCGGTACCACCGTCACCGCGCTCACCGGAACGACGTAATGCGTCTGATGCGGATACAGACAGAAGACCGTACGCCCGATCAGCCCAACGGGGCCCTGCTCGACCACGCCGACGCTGAGGTAGCCGTACTTCACCGGACCGGGGAAGTCACCCTCCTGGAACGGCGCCCGCATCACGGCGTGTTGGCTCTCCGGCACCCCGCCCCTGAACACCAGTGTCTCGGTGCCACGGCTGACTCCCGAGTACAGCGCGCGCACCAGGACCTCGCCCTCGCCGGGCTCCGCGAGGGTGACGTCTCGCAGCTCTCCGTGGCCCGGAGAGCGGAGCCAGAACGCGCGGGCCGAGGAGTTCATCGGCATCCTCCTGAACGATCGGGAAGTTGTTCACGTACCGAGATGTGCACAGCGAGAAGTGCACAGTCCGCGCACAGTACGCGGCGTTGATCGACTCTGTCACTCGGCCGGAGGAACGTGCGGTGGCCCTGAACAACACTTACGAAGCCAGGCTGGTCCAGCAGGAGACCGCTGTGGGAGCGGGCGTACAGGTCCTGCTGCTGGCCCTGCTCGGGACGGCGATCGGCATGGGGCCGGCCGGCTGGCTCACGGGCCTGGCGTTCGCGATAGCCACCTGGGCGGTGCTCTCCCGGGCCCTGCACCGCACCCGCCCCCGTTCCTTCGGACCCGCCAACCGGGTGACCCTCGGCCGCGCGATCCTGGTAGGCGGGGTGACCGCCCTGGTCGCCGACTCCTTCGAGAGCTCCCCGCCGGTCACCCTGCTGGTCGGCCTCACGGCCGTGGCCCTCATCCTCGACGGCGTGGACGGCAAGGTGGCCCGCCGCACGGGTACGTCCACCGCGCTGGGCGCCCGCTTCGACATGGAGGTCGACGCGTTCCTGATCCTGGTGCTGAGCGTGTACGTGTCGACCCAGCTGGGCCCGTGGGTCCTTCTCATCGGCGGGATGCGCTACGCGTTCGTCGCGGCCGCGAAGGCCGCGCCCTGGCTGAACTCCCCGCTGCCGCCGTCGATGGCCCGCAAGACGGTCGCCGCGATGCAGGGCATCTGCCTGCTGCTGGCCGGCGCGGACCTGCTGCCCCACCTGGCCAACCTGGGCGTGGTGCTGCTGGCGCTCGGCTCCCTGGTGTGGTCCTTCGGACGGGACGTGGTGTGGCTGTGGCGCAACGCGCGGGACGCCCGGACGGCGCTGCCGGCGCTGCCGGCGCTGGAGATTCCGACGGAGGCGTCCATGGAGGCTTCGGAGACTTCGCAGGCTTCCGTCGAAGGCATCGAGATGTTCGAGCTGGCGGTGCGCTGACCTGGGTGCGGCGAGTGGGCGGCCGGTGAGCCAGACAGGCGTCCAGACGGGCCGGTTGACGGCGGCGCCGGTGCCGGTGCCGGTGCCACCAGACTTCGAGCCCGCCGCCACCGTCGGTGCGCAGTGGACCGGCTGGCTCACCCGGCACCCGGCCACCCTCACCGAGGAGGAGAGGCTGCGCAGCAGGTCCGGAGCCCGGCAACCCGACCACACGACCGGACCCGGAAGGGGTGACGGCCGGTCCGCCGTTCACAGGCCGAGCGGTACCGGCACCTCCGGGGCCCCTGCGGAGATCAACGCACCCAGCGGTCCGGCGAGGTCGCGGGGAGAGAACAGCTCAGGACCGTGATAACCGGCGATGTCCGGCAGGGACCACCACTTCAGCTCAGTGATGTTCTCGGCCGCGAGCTCGTCGTCGGACAGCGCCCCGCGAGGCTCGAACAGCACGGTGCGCACGAGGAAGTAGTCGTTGACCACGCCGTCGTAACCCGCGGCGTGACCCGGCGCCACGACTTCCTGGTGCCACACATGCGGCGGGTCTGCCTCGATCATGAGGCCTGCCTCCTCCTGCACTTCGCGACGCAATGCGGCAAGCGGTGTCTCGCCCGGTTCGATTCCTCCGCCGGGAGCCGCCCACACGACTGTCCCCGCCGGGTCCGGGATCGCAAATCGACACAGGAGGATGCGGTCGCCTTCGTCGAGGATGACCGCGCGAACTGAATGACGCAGGTTCACGGAGGGCATCCGGAAAGCCTAGGGCCCGTCGTTTGGATCATGCCGACCCGAGCGGGGCGTGGCACGCAGGTCGGGCGCGGGCCCGACGAACGCTTCGCGCGCCTCGTCCGGAGTCGGTGACCCGCGGGAGGGTGTCCGGCCGGCAGTGTTGCCTCGCGGACCGCGCCCGCGAGGCAACACCCGGATCTTCTTCAGGCTCCCTTGGCGCCTCGGTGCGCCGTGGGCTCCGCGGTCACGCCGCTGCCCGACTTTCAGTAGGCGAGGTCGGCCACCGGTTCGTCCGTGGTGGTCTTCGCCTGAACGTAGAACTTCGTGCCGTCCAACACCTGATGGGCGATGACAGTCCACTGATTGGCCGGGGCGTAGTGCCATCCATTGCAACTCCCCGTGGCCTTGAAGCAGACCGTGAAGGAGTAACTTGCCCACGGGTTGATGTTGATATCCCCGCAGGCCGACGTCGTGGTGAGGTAGCTCCCCTGGTCAGGGTAGAAGGCATTGCCGCCGGACACCCTGCGATAGAAGTAGTCCGTGTGGGCGCTGCCGTAGCAACTCTGGACTGTTGCAACGGAACTCCCGTTTGCGGCGTCGGCCGACCCAACCGCACTCGCGGTTACGCCGCCCGCGAGCAATGCGGCAGCCACAACCAGCCGAGCAACCTTCCGCTTTCCCATGACCCCTCCGATGTGATGTGAATGATCTTTTCGCCGAAAGAGATTACGAAGATGTAGCACCCCGGCCAACCGGTAGTTCTTGTGCGGAGCGACGCGGGAATAGCCAGGCGGTCCGTCTCGAAGTGCTGCGGACTGAGCAAGCTTCTCGAAGAAGCTGTGCCGAGCTCCATATGTATCGGGCGTCTCGCGATGTCTCGGGACATCCCAGCCCGTGACCTGCGGCGATGTGCGAATGGAGACGGTCTCCCGGGAAAACCCGCTGGATTGCCGGGACGTGAGGCCGGTGGCCGGATTCCTGCGGGGCGGCGCGGGTTCGAGGCAGGTGGGGTCGCAGACAAGGCCCGGAATCCAGGAGACTCTTGTCCAGAGGGGATGTCATGAGATGGAGAGAACTACCCGAGACGTTGGATCCCAAGGGCCGACAACTCGTGCAGCAACTGCGGCGGTTGAAGGACCACAGCGGTCTCACGCTGCAGATGCTCCAGGCCAAGACGCCTTTCAGCGGTTCGTCGTGGGAGCGATACCTCAACGGCAAGGCACTGCCGCCCGCGGCGGCCATCGCAGCCCTCGCTGGTCTGGCCGATGCCGACGCCGCACCGTTGCTGGCTCTGCGGGAAGCAGCTCAGGATTCCGGCGCCGCGACGGAAGACCCCCATCGTGATCAGGCCACGGAGACGACTCCCAGGCGAGTTCCCGCTCTCTCCGGTCCTCCCTCTGCTTCTTCCGTGCGCCAGGGCGAGCACCGGACGCACGACCAGGAGCAGGGGAAAGTACACGGGGTGGCGCTGTCCCTCGCCGGAGGCGCCCTCTTGCTCTCCGCCGTCATTTCGGGATGGTTGATCGCCGACCGGCCGAACGCTGTCGGCGGCCCTGCGGCCGGTGCTACCGGAGTGGGCAGGTACAGCTGCGCCTACGTGAGGCACGGAGACCTGACGCTGGCCGGCAACAGCGCCACCGACTCCCGCCTCGTCGCGCTGAACAGCACGGGTCCGGACGTGGCGGAAGTCCAATGCCTCCTGCGCCGCCATCACCTGTCCCCGGGCGACGTGGACGGCTACTTCGGCAAGCGAACCGAAGCGCAGGTGAAGACGCTGCAGCAGCAGGATCACGTCTCCCCGGACGGAATCGTCGGCGAGCAGACCTGGTCCTTGCTGCGCCACGTGGAGTGACCGTGATCCACGTCGAGAAAGGAAGATCCCAAGCCATGGGGCACTTACCCGGCAGGTCCCAGTGGCGCACGCTGCCGCAGACCTTGCCAGCCGCGTACCGGGCTCTGGTCGACGACCTGCGTCACCTCAAGGACCGCAGCCGGCTGAGCCTGACGGAGCTGGGACGGACGACCGCCATCAGCAAATCGTCGTGGGAGCGGTATCTCAACGCCAAGCAATTCCCGCCCCGACATGCCGTGCAGGCGCTGTGCCGGGCAGCGCAGGCAGGCGAGGAGACCGTACTGTCCCGGTGGGAGCGTGCGGACGCGGAATGGAACCGGCGCGGGAACACCGCATCCCCGGCCGACCCCAGGCCGGACCAGACCACCGCTCACCCGGACGGGAGCCTCGACGACCGGGAGCCCGAGGCCCCCCGCAGCCTCGTGCATCGAGCGCTGTCGGCTGCCTCCGCTCTGATCACCGCGCGGCCTCGCGCCGCTACGGCGGCAGTTCTGTTCCTGTGTGCGGCGATGCTGGTACCCGCCGCGATCATCCACGCCGCCCACGGAACCGGCCCTGCGTCTGCCGCCCGCCCGCCCATCTGCCGTCTGCGCTCCTGCGAGGGCCGTGATCCGCTGACGACGGCATGCGAAGATCCCGTGACGGTGGGTTCACGAACAGCGGCCGACGGCACCCGGCTGGAGATCCGCCTCAGCCCGAGCTGTCAGGCCGGGTGGGTACGCAGCTGGCCCACACACCGTGATTTCCGCATCGAGATCACCAGCCCTGAGGGACACGTCCAGGCCGCCACCACCCCAACTGCCATGCCGGCGGCCGGCGAGATGGTCACCACCACCATGATCGCGGCTGCGCACGCCACGGGACTGCGGTGCTGCTACTACCCCTCGGCCGGCCGTCCCGGCCGGGAGTGCTTCAACGCGGGTTCCTAGGCTTCACCTCGTCGGCGATCTTCGGTGCTCCAGGAACCGAACCACGGTCAGGGAGAACCTCCCGTGCGGGCCGCCGCTCTACAGCGGATCTCGAAGCCGGGCGCCGCGATCCGGTGCACGGTCTCGCCGGTCTCGGTACCCACGCCTGCCTCACGGGCAACGGCGGTGAAGCTGACGGCTTGGCCGGGCTTCGGGCGGCGAAGCCGGTTGTACCCAGTTGCCCACGGCCGTTGGCCTACAGGTGGTTGCCCACGGCCGTGGGCTTTCAGGTGTTGGGCTACGACCGTGCGCCCCGCGTGCGTACGACGGCGAACGCGGCCGCCGCCAGGCCGAGGGCGCCGACGATGAGGCCGGCGATGCCGAGGCCGCGGGCGGTGGAGTCGCTGGAGTCGGCGGTCGCGGTGGTCGCCTTGCCGCTGGTCTTGGTGGCCGGCGCGGCCGCCGCGGCGGACGTGGCGGAGTCGTCGGCCGCCGCCGTGAGCTTGAGCGTCGGCGCCGGGTTCTCCGGCTCGTCGTCGCCGCTCTGCGCCTCCTCGATCCAGCGGACGACCTTGCCGTCGGAGTAGGTCTGGAGGGTCTTGAAGGTCAGCTGGTCGGTGTCCTCGGGCAGCTGGCCGAACGCCACGTCGAAGTCCTGGTACTGGCCGGCGCCGATCTTGCCGCCGGTCCAGGTGATCTCGGAGGCGGCCTCGGTGATGGTGCCGTCGTCGGTCTTCACGGGCGTCTTGAGCTTGGTGGTGGTGACCTTGGCGGTCCAGCCGTCCTGCGGGGTGACGAGGACGCCCAGGACCGGGTGGTCGGTGGGCAGGTAGACCTGGACCTTGGTGGTGGAGGCGGTGTTCTCCTCGTTGGGCACCCGGAAGGTCAGGACGCCGTCGGTGGCGCCCTTGGCGTAGCTCTCGGGGTGGACGGTGACGTGCGCGGCGGCGACACCGGCGGCGACGAGGACCGACGCGGCGGTGACCGCGGTGACGGTGGCGGCGCGGCGGAGGGTGAGGCGAGTCGCAGACATGGCGGACATGGCAGACATGAGTGAGTTGATCTCCGTACGAGTGAAGTCTGTTAGAGAGTGTTACTGGTGTTAGACCGTGTACGGGATCGGGTTCGGGGGGCCGCGTCGGCTCACCGCGTGCCGGAGCGCGAGCAGTCGGCGGGGCCGTATCGGGTGGGCCGGGACGCGCCGGGGGCCGTCGGCCCGGGCGGGCAGTTGGGCGTTGCGCCACCAGGCGTACCAGGCGGCCAGACCGGGGACGAGCGCGGCCGTCCGCCTCAGCAGCGACCACAGCGCGGCCTCACCGCGCCGCAGCCACCAGGAGGCGACGAGCGCGGCGACCACGTGGGCGACGGTGGCGTGCGCGGTCAGGACGTGGACGTGCGGATGCTGCTGCGCCATGCCGGCCATGCCCGTCATGGCCTGGCCGTGCATGCGCATGGGGGCCATGTTCATGGTCTGCGCGGGGGCCGGGGTGACCGCGCGGGCCATGTCGAAGCCGAAGTGCAGACCGGCCTGGGTGAGGAGCATGCCGACGCCGATCTCCGGCAGCCCGCGCTCCCGTCCCGCGAGGGCGCGGCCCAGGACGAACACGACGGCGAAACCCGCCGCGTCGGCCCACAGCGGCGGCAAGTCGCCCATGGCGAGGCCGTGCCCGGCGGCAGCCAGGAGTACGCACACCGCGGCGAACACCGCGGCACGCAGGCTCCGTACCGCCGGCGACGCACTCATGGTGAGCGATCCTCCCACGGTCGGGGGTACGGGAGGCACGGACGCCCCGTTCACTCATGGCTTGGGTTTTCCCGTGTGATGCCCACGGTCTGCTGTGAGGGGGCGGGGCGGGAGGCCCATGGGGTTGGGGAAGGGGATGGTGCCGGAGGTGAGGACCTGGTCGGCCAGGACGGTGAGAAGGCCGAGGAGTCGGGCGGCCTCGGTCCGGGTGAGGTCGCGGTAGGGGCGGACGGCGAGGTCGTCGGTGCGGGCCTCGATGTGGGAGCGCAGGGCTCGGCCCCCGGCGGTGGGGCGTCCGCTGCTGTCCAGCAGTCCCCGGGCGGCGAGGCGGTCCGCGGCCGCCTGCCAGTCCTGCGCGGACCAGCCGCGGTTCTCCCGCAGGATCCCCGCGGGCAGGCCCTCGCATGCGGCGAAGAGCACATGGGCTTCGCATCCGTCCAGGCCCTCGGCGGTGAGTACGGCGACGTGACCGTCACCGCGGTGTTCGCGCAGCGTCGTGGCGGCCTGCCAGAGGGCGCCGACCCGGTCCTCCGGTCCGGGCAGGCCGCGGTTGGCGGCGAACAGCGGGCGCCCGGCTCCGTCCGCGGCGGCGACCACCCGTTCCAGCAGCAGGACGAGTTCCACCACCGCGTCCTTCGCCGGCGGCGCCGTGCGGCGCAGTGCTGCGGCAGCCGCCTCGGTGCGGGCGCGCAGCACTGCGTCGGGCGTGGCGAATCCCCAGGCATCGGGGATGGCACGTCGCACCATGGCGGGGTGGAAGTTGAAGAAGACCGCCTCCACCACGCCCGCCGTCACCGCTCCGAGCGGTGCGGCCCGGGCCGCGAAGTAGCCCATCCAGAAACCGCGCAGGCCGACCGCGCGGTTGGCTTCGCGGCTCTCGGGTGCGAAGTACGTGACCGCGTGCAGTGGTTCGAGGACCTGCCAGACCGTACGGGCGAATGCTGCTTCCACGCCCGCCAGTCTCACAGACCGCCCGGCACTGCGTTCAGCGCTTCTGCTCCACCCGCACCCAGTCCACCTCGGCCTGCACTCCCCCGGCCGCGATCTTGTCCACGCTGGACTGCGGGAGGCCCCAGTAGGGGCTGGTGACCTGGTTCCAGCCGGCCGGGTAGGCGCCGCCGAGGGCGAGGTTGAGGATGACGTACTGGTTGTGGTCGTAGACCCACTGGCCGCGCGTCGACTCCAGCACGTTCCGGGTCGTCTCCTGGACCAGGGTGTCGTCGACGTAGAAGCGCATCGCCGTCGGCGTCCACTCGACCGCGTAGGTGTGCCACTGGTCGATCGTGCCGCCGTTCGGGAAGGTCTGGCGGGCGCCGATGTTGCCGTCGGCCGAGTAGCCGGGGCCGTGCAGCGAGGTGCTGGTCCAGGTCGGGTAGCCGATGTTCTCCATGATGTCGGTCTCGCCGGAGGCCGGCCAGGAGACCGACGGGTCGTCGACGTTGCTGCCGAGCAGCCAGAAGGCGGGCCAGAAGCCGTCGCCGACGGGGAGTTTCATGCGGGCGCTCACGCGGCCGTACGCGAAGTCGAAGTGGGTGTTGGTGTCGATCCGGCCCGAGGTGAAGTCGTAGGTGCCGCCGCCCGCCTGGGTGCAGCCCTTGCAGTACTTGGCCTTCAGGATCAGCTCGCCGTTCTGGGTCTGGATGTTGTCCGGCGAGTCGGCGTACGCCTGCGCCTCGCCGTTGACCGAGCCCATCTCGGTGCCGGTTCGTACGACCCGCCACTTGGAGCGGTCGAGCGAGCTGCCGGTGAAGTCGTCGAAGAACGTGGTCTGGTAGGTGCCCGACTGGTCGCCGGGGAGGGCGGGGTAGGCCGCGGACGCGCTGCCTCCGGTGCCCCAGACCTGGAACTCGTAGAGGGAGTAGCCGAACTGGGCTGTGGCGGGAGCCGGGTTGTAGAAGCTGCGGCGCTCCTTGCCGAGCATTCGGACGTAGCGGCCGGTCACCGGGGAGGGGAGGGTGACGGTGTCGTGCAGGCCGGACGCGTCCGAGGGGGACACGACGTTCGCGCGGCGGGCGGCTATGGCTGCGGCCGAAGGTTCGTACACCGTGCGCCAGTTGACGTTGTCGTCGGAGACCTGGAGCAGGTAGTCGACGGCGTAGGCCGACTCCCAGTAGAGGTCGACCGAGGAGATCGTGGAGGTGGCGCCGAGGTCGACCGAGATCCAGCGGTCGGCGTTCCAGTCGCTCGACCAGCGGGTGGAGTCGCCCTTCAGGTCGGCGGGCCAGCCGCCGTCGGTGGCGAACGCCGGTGAATTGCCGGCGTGCTGGTAGTAGTTGGAGTACGCGGGGTGGTTCAGGGCGAGGTTGGTGACGGTCGAGGACGCGGGGGCCGGTTCACCGCCGTAGACCTTGAAGTTCCAGAGCGAGTAGCCGTAGGGGGTGGCGCGCTGGATGCCGCGCATGCGGACGTAGCGGCCGGTGACCTCCTGCGGGTAGGTGTGCGCGGTGACCGAGCCGCCGGTGCCCGCGGTCTCGGTGTAGAAGGGCGTCCAGTCCGTGCCGTTCTTCGAGGCCTCCAGGATGTATCTCTTGCCGTACGCGGCCTCCCAGTCGAGTTCCACGCTGTCGATGCGGATCGTGGTGCCGAGGTCGATCTGGATCCAGGCGTCGTCGGCGAAGTTGCTGGACCAGCGGGTCGCGCCGTTGCCGTCGAAGGCCATGCCCGGGGTGGTGCCGCCGTTCTCGTAGCCGGAGGCGGTGACGGCGTTCGGGTTGGCCGCGTACGCGGTGTTCGCGCGGTCGGTGTCCCAGGTCACGGCGGTCGCGGCGGAGGATGCCGGGGCGGCCAGGACGGTGCCCGAGGTCAGCAGGGCGGCCGCCGCCAGGGCGGCCAGGACGGTACGCGGGATGCGGAACGGGGATGGCATACGGGTCTCCTGAGCGTCGGCGGTCCGTTCGTTTGTGTTGTGGGCATGACAGATAGAGCTCCGTGCCTGTTGCTCGTACGTGTGACGATGACGTATGACGATCACGCATGACGCATGACGGTCGAAGGTGCGGTGGGCGCGGAACTCCCCTGGTCCGCGCCCACCGCGGTATGTGTCAGGCCGCCCGGCGGGCCTGTCCCCGGTGGTCGCGGATGATGTCCGCGTACCGGCGGCCGGTGCCCTTGATCGTGCGGACCTGGGTGCGGTAGTCGACGTGGACCAGGCCGAAGCGCTTGTCGTAGCCGTAGGCCCACTCGAAGTTGTCCAGCAGCGACCAGGCGAAGTAGCCGGCCAGCGGGGCCCCCTTGCGGGCCGCCGAGGCGCAGGCCGCGAGGTGGGCGGCCAGGTACGCCTGGCGCTCGGGGTCGTCGACGGTGCCGTCCGGGCGGACCACGTCGGGGTAGGCCGAGCCGTTCTCGGTGACGTAGAGCTTGCGGGCGCCGTACTCCTCGGTGAGGCGCAGCAGCAGCGTCTCGATGCCGCCCGCGTCGATCTCCCAGTCCATGCCGGTGCGCGGGACGTCGGGGCGGCGCACCGAACGGGCGTACGGGGCCGGGCCGTTCGGGTCGTCCTCGATGTAGGCCGGGAAGTAGTAGTTCAGGCCCAGCCAGTCCAGCGGGGTGGCGATGGTCTCCAGGTCGCCCGGCTTCTCCGGGAGTTCGACGCCGTAGGTCTCGACCATGTCGGCCGGGAAGCCGCGGCCGTGCACCGGGTCCAGCCACCAGCGGTTGACGTGTCCGTCGTGGCGCCGGACGGCGGCCGCGTCCTCGGGGCGGTCCGTGGCGGCGAACACGGTCGAGAGGTTGTTGACGATGCCGACCTCGGCGCCGGGCGCGGCGGCCCGGATCGCCTGCGCGGCCAGGCCGTGGCCGAGGAGCAGGTGGTAGGAGGCACGGACGGCGGCCGTGAGGTCGGTCCAGCCGGGGGCCATCTTGCCCTCCAGGTGGCCGATCCAGGCCGAGCAGGAGGGCTCGTTGAGGGTGGTCCAGTGGTGGACGCGGTCACCGAGGCGCTCGGCGACGACGGAGGCGTACGCGGCGAAGTGCTCGGCGGTCGCCCGCTCGGGCCAGCCGCCCCGGTCCTGGAGGGCCTGCGGCAGGTCCCAGTGGTACAGGGTGACCGACGGGGTGATGCCGGCCGCCAGCAGGCCGTCGATCAACTCGTCGTAGAAGTCGAGGCCCTTGGCGTTGACCGGGCCGTCGCCGCCGGGCCGCACGCGCGGCCATGCGACCGACAACCGGTAGGCGTTCGTGCCCAGTCGGCGCATCAGGTCGATGTCCTCGCGCCAGCGGTGGTAGTGGTCGCACGCGACGTCGCCGTTGTCGTCGTTGTCGATCTTCCCCGGGGTGTGCGAGAAGGTGTCCCAGATGGAGGGTGCACGGCCGTCCTCGGCGACGGCTCCCTCGATCTGGTACGCCGCTGTTGCCGTGCCCCACAGGAAGTCGTGCGGGAGGGCGGCGAGGTCGATGGTCACGAAATTCCCTTCGGAACTGGCTTCGTTACGAGACGGGTTCACTTGACGGCGCCGGCGGTCAGCCCGGCGACGAGGTAGCGCTGGAGCAGCAGGAAGCCGGCCACGACGGGGACACTCACCACGAGCGAGGCGGCCATGATCTGGTTCCAGTACACGTCGTTGAGGGTGGAGTAGCCCTGGAGGCCGACGGCGAGGGTGCGGGTGGTGTCGTTGGTCATGACGGAGGCGAAGAGGACCTCGCCCCAGGCGGTCATGAAGGCGTAGACGGCGACCGCGACGATGCCCGGGATCGCGGCCGGGACCACGATCCGGAAGAGCGCGCCGAGCGGCCCGCAGCCGTCCACCAGCGCCGCCTCGTCCAGGTCCCTGGGCACCGAGTCGAAGTACCCGATCAGCATCCAGATCGAGAACGGCAGCGAGAAGGTCAGGTAGGTGAGGATCAGGCCGCCGCGGGAGCCGAACAGGGCGATGCCGGTGGCGTTGCCGATGTTGACGTACAGCAGGAACAGCGGGAGCAGGAAGAGGATGCCCGGGAACATCTGCGTGGACAGCACGGTGACCGTGAAGACCCGCTTGCCGCGGAACTCGTAGCGGCTGACCGCGTAGGCGGCGAAGACCGCGACGACGACCGAGCAGACGGTCGCCGCGACCGACACGATCAGCGAGTTCACGAAGTACTTGGCGAGCGGGACCGTCGACCAGATGTCGATGTACGGGCGGATGGTCAGCCCGCTCGGCAGCCAGCGGAACTTGCCGGTGACGTCCGCGAGGGGCTTGAGCGAGCTGGAGATCATCACGTACACGGGGATCAGCACGAACCCGGTGAGCAGCGTGAGGAAGATCCGCCGGGACCACAGGAAGGACCGCGGCGGGGCCATCGGCGAGCTGGGGCTAGACATCCGAGGTCCTCCGTCCGCGCGAGGTGAACACCAGGTACACGCCGGTCACCACCAGCAGGAAGAGCAGCAGGAGCACGGACATGGCCGAGCCGGTGCCGAAGTTCCAGGTGACGAACGAGGCCTGGTAGATGTGGACCGAGATGAGGTCGGCGGCCTCCGGGGCGGACCTGCCGAACAGGACGAACGGCGTGTTGAAGTCGTTGAACGTCCACAGGAACAGGACCAGCACCAGCACCTGGTTGACCGGGCGCAGCGACGGCAGGGTGATCCGGCGGATCTGCTGCCACATGCCGGCGCCGTCCAGGGCGGCCGCCTCGTACAGCTCCCTCGGGATGTTCTGGAGTCCGGCCATCACGATCAGGAAGGCGAACGGCCAGCCCTTCCACACCGACACGGTCAGCAGCGCGTAGAAGCTGTTGTCGCCGATCAGCCAGAAGGACGGCTTGTCGGTGAGGTGCAGCTGGTCGTGCAGCACGTGGTTCACCAGGCCGTTGTCGTGCTGGAACATGAACACCCAGGTGATGACGGCCGCGTAGACGGGCAGTGCGTACGGCACCAGGAACAGGGTGCGCAGCAGGCCCCGGCCGCGGAAGGCGTCCTGCATGAACACCGCGGCCGCGGTGCCGATCAGCCAGCACAGGCCGACCGAGAGCAGGGTGAAGCTGACAGTGACGAAGAACGAGTGCAACAGGGCTTTGCCGATGGGGGCGTTGAACTCGACCGACAGCTTGTAGTTGTCGAACCCGGCCCAGGGGGCGGTGGTCCAGTCCCGGATGTAGAACTGGGTGAGCTCCTTGAAGCTCATCACGACGCCGATGACCATCGGGATCAGATGGACGAGCAGTTCGAGCAGCAGGGCGGGCAGGAGGAGCAGGTAGGGCAGTCCGATCCGGCGGATCCGCCCGGGGCGGCGGCCCGAGCCGCCCGCCGCCCCGGGGGAGTTCGCACGCACCGGCTCTTGCACAGCGGTGGTGGTGGTCGTCATGGTCCTCAGGCCGCCGGCATCTGCTGCTGGGCCTTCGCCAGCTCGGCCTTCACGGAGTCGGTGGTGATGGCGCGCCCGGCGGCCGCGTCGGCGAACAGGTTCTTCACGGCCGTACCGACGGTCGTCTCGAACTGCGACTCCGAGGCCACCTGGGGCAGGGCCGTGGCGCTGGTGGCGAGGGTGTTCTTCAGGACGGAGTTGGCCGGGGTGTTGAAGGCCGCGTCCTCCTGCGCCGCCTTGACCGGCGGGATGGAGCTGTAGGCGGTGTTGAGGATCTTCTGCTCGTCGTCGCTGGTCATGAACTTCACGAACTTCGTGGCGCCGTCGAGGTTCTTGGTGTTCTTGAACACCGCCAGGTTGATGCCGGCGACCATCGAGTTGACCTGGGCGCCGGTGCCCGGGGTGCCGGACTGGACGGGCACGGGCGCGATGCCGTAGTCGCTGTCGCTCATGCCCTGCGACTTGAGGTTGGCGGACGCCGACTGCCACAGCAGCATGGCCTGCTTGCCCTTGGCGAAGTCGCTCACCGACTGGTTCTGCGCGTACTCGGCGTCGCCGGCCGGGATGGCCTTGTCCTTGGCCATGAGGTCGACGTACTGCTTGACGCCGGCGACGACCTTGTCGTTGGTGAAGTCCGGCTTGCCGTCGGCGGTGAAGAAGTCACCGCCGTGCTGCTTGGCGAAGATGAAGGTGTGGTGGATGTTCTCCGCGCCGTTTCCGCCCTCGGCGCCGAGCACCGACTTGCCCTTGGCCGAGATCTTCTTGCCGTCGGCGACCAGTTCGTCCCAGGTGACCGGGGGCTGCGAGATGCCGGCGTCGGCGAAGATCTTCTTGTTGTAGTAGAGCGCGTACGCCATCGAGTACAGCGGTACGGCCGCCGGGTCCTTGCCCGCGGCGCCGGTGGAGCCGAGGGCGGAGTCGACGAACCGGTCCTTGCCGCCGATCTTGGCGAAGTTCTTGGCGTCCCAGGGCAGCAGCGCGCCGGTCGCCTGCAGCGAGGCGCTCCACGTGTTGCCGATGTTCAGCACGTCGGGGCCCTGGCCCGAGGTGGTCGCGGTCAGGATCCGGTTGAGCAGGTCCGACCAGGGCACGACCTCCAGCTTGACCTTGATGCCGGTCTGCTTCTGGAACTTGTCGAGTTCCGGCTGGAGCACCTTCTTGTCGACCTCGATGCTGGCACCCTGGTTGGAGGCCCAGTACGTGAGCGTCTTCGGGGAGTCGTTGGACCCGCCCCCGGTGGACGAACCGCCACCGCAGGCCGTGGCCGCGAGGGCGAGAGACATGGTGACGGCGCCTACGGCCGCGGCTCGGATGCTGCGCATGGCTCCAGCTGTGCCTTTCCGGGAGTCGAGAACCCCGAGAGGGCTTCGCGAAGGCCGGCGCCCGCGAGTGCGGACGCCGAGACCGACGTTCGGCTTCCGAAGCCCCTCATGGCTTAATTTAGGACGTGAGTTAATCCCCCGAACAGTGGCTCGTCAAGGGATCCGGCACGGGTATCCGCGCAGGCGGGCCGGGGAACGGCCGGTTCCGCGGCGACGATACGCCACACCCGACGCCGTGACCTGGGCCGAAGCCGGGTGACCTGCGCGGGGAGGGGCCGGCCGGCGTTCCACAACGGTTGTGTTTCGACGGGCGGTCGCGGGGAGCGGAGGCGGGGGCGGGGCGGGGTGTCGGGTAGCGGCGGAGGAGGAGGCGGAGAAGGCGCAGCGTCGGACACGACGGCGGGGCCAGCCCGGCCGGTACGGCAGCGGGGACGCTTGGGCGAGGGCCGGCGGTCAGGGCCGGTGGCGGGGGCCAGTGGCTTGGGCCCAGCGGCTGGTGCCAGTGGCGGGGGCCGGGGAGGGTGTCCCCGGCCCCCGCCGCGGTGTCACCGGACGGGTGCCTCGGGCGGGGCCGGGGCGTGGCCGGTCGGGCGGGTGGTGAACGTGCCCCGGCCCTGGGTGCGGCCGCGCAGCCGGGTCGCGTAGCCGAACAGTTCGGCCAGCGGCACGGTGGCGGTGAGCACCGCCGTGCCGCTCCGGGCCGCCGAACCGGTGACCCGGCCGCGCCGGGCGGCCAGATCGCCGAGCACGCCGCCCACCGCGTCCTCGGGCACGGTGACCGTGACCTCGGCGACCGGCTCCAGGAGCGTCATCGCGCAGGCCCGCAGGGCCTCCCGGAGACCGAGCCGGCCCGCCGTGCGGAACGCCGTGTCGGAGGAGTCCTTCACATGCGTCGAGCCGTCGGTCAGGGTGACCCGCAGCCCCGTGACCGGATGCCCGCCGAGGGGACCCTCGGCGAGGGCGTCCCGGCAGCCGGCCCCGACGGCGCGGACGTACTCCTGCGGGACCCGGCCGCCGACGACCGCCGACCGGAACTCGAAGCCGTCCCCGTACCCGCCTTCGTGGCCGCCCTCGTGCCCCAGGGGTTCGACGTCCAGGACGACGTGCGCGAACTGCCCGGCCCCGCCTGTCTGGTGGACGTGCCGGTAGACGAAACCGGTCACCCCGCGGGCCACGGCCTCCCGCAGGGCGACCCGCGGCCGGCCGACCGTGACCTCGGGGCCGCCGTCCCGCCGGATCTTCTCCACCGCGACCTCCAGGTGCAGTTCGCCCATCCCGGACAGCACGGTCTGCCCGGTCTCGGCGTCGGTGCGCACCCCCAGCGAGGGGTCCTCCTCGGCCAGCCGGGCCAGCGCCTGGGCCAGCCGACCGGTGTCGGTGCGGCGGCGGGCCTCGACCGCGACCGAGACCACCGGTTCGGCAGCGGGCGGCGGTTCCAGGAGCAGCGGGGCGTCCGGAGCGCACAGCGTGGCGCCGGGGCGGGCCGACCTCAGCCCGACGACGGCCACGATGTCACCCGCCACCGCCCGGTTGAGGGGCTGGTGCCGGTCGGCCATGACGCGGAGGATGCGCGCCACGCGTTCGGTACGGCGCGTCGCCGGATCCCACACGGTGTCTCCCTTCTCGATCGTGCCGGAGTAGATCCGGACATGGGTGAGGCGGCCCGTGGCGGTCGCGGTCACCTTGAACGCGAGCGCCGCGAACGGCCCCTCGGGGTCGGCCGCCCGCCGCTGTTCGGCACCCTGGTGGGTACCGCGCACGGCGGGCACGTCGAGCGGCGAGGGCAGATACGCCACGGCCGCGTCCAGGAGCGGTTCGATGCCCCGGTTGCGGTAGGCGGAGCCGCACAGGACGACGACGCCCTCGCCGGTCAGGGTGAGGTCGCGCAGGGCACCGGCCAGGGTGGCGGCGGACAGTCGGCCGGGCGGCGCGCAGAACTCCTCCAGCGCGGCCGGGTGCAGCGCGGCCACCGCCTCCTCCAGCATGCGCCGTCGGCGCTCCGCTTCGGCACGCAGCCCCTCGGGCACCGGTCCGACCGACAGCCCCGTCGCCGCTCCCGGCACCGCCGTACCGCCGTCGTCCGCCCAGACCAGCGCGCGCATGCGTACGAGGTCCACGACGCCGGTGAAGCCGTCCTCTGCGCCGATGGGCAACTGGACGACGAGCGGGGCCGGGTGCAGGCGGCCACGGATCGACTCGACGGCCCTGTCGAGGTCGGCGCCGGCGCGGTCCAGCTTGTTGACGAAGGCGATCCTGGGGACGCCGTACCGGTCGGCCTGCCGCCACACCGACTCGCTCTGCGGCTCGACGCCGGCGACCGCGTCGAAGACGGCGATCGCGCCGTCGAGGACGCGCAGGGAGCGTTCCACCTCGTCGGCGAAGTCGACGTGGCCGGGGGTGTCGATGAGGTTGACACGGTGACCGTGCCAGGCGCAGCTGACGGCCGCGGCGAAGATGGTGATGCCGCGGTCGCGTTCCTGGGGGTCGAAATCGGTGACGGTGGTGCCGTCGTGGACCTCGCCGCGTTTGTGGATGGTGCCGGTGGCGAAGAGGACACGTTCGGTGACGGTGGTCTTTCCGGCGTCGACGTGGGCGAGGATGCCCAGGTTGCGAACGGCGGCCAGAGGGTTGACGGAGTTCGGGTGGAGTTCGGTGCGCACGGCCCGATGCCTTTCGAATGACGGTTCCCGGAATGGCTCCGGGAAGGGCAGCGCAATTTCCCGTGCGGCGAAGTTCACCGGTCACGACTGACGGCACGTCAATGCTTTGGCATATGCCGGGAGTTGATTGATCCGGTTCGCGTCACGGAGTCCGGTACCGGCCGCGCAGCGGGCACCGGAGGGACGGGGACACGAGGATCACCTCGTAGCGGGAACGGGGAGAGACGGCGGCAGCGGTGCGATCCCGCATGGCCCTCTCCCCTCATTCGTCCGAACTCGTCACGGCAAAGCACCCGGACCGCGTTCCGCGGTTACGGTGCGTGATACCGGGTGAGTGTAGGCCGGGGGTGCGGGGCACGGCACTCGGTTTTCGACCGGGCCCTTCGAGCGGCGCTTCGACCGGCCGTTTCGACCGGCCGTTTCGATCGAGTACTTCGACCGGCCGTTTCGATCAGGCACTCCGACCTGGCACTTCGACCTGGCACTTCGACCGGCCGTTTCGATCGGGCACTTCTACCGGCCATCTCGATCGGCCACCTCGATCGGCCACCTCGATCGGCCAGTTCGATCGGCCGCTTCGATCAGGCGCTTCGACGGATCCCGCGACGGGGCGGGAGCCCGGCCGCCGGGACGGACTCCCGGGGCCCAGGCGGCCCTCCGACGGCCAGTCCGCCCCCCGGTCGGCCAGTCCGGTGACCGTCGGCAAGCCCGTGGCACCTGACGGCATGCCCGGAGGCCTGCCGGCATGCCCGAGGGCCGTACGGCGAGACTGCCGCCCTTTCCAGAGATACCGGTTCGTTCGCTTTTCTCCGCCCCTCGGGGAATACGGCCGAGCGTTGTCCCGGCATTTTCCGGACATTCATCTGGCCGGCATCGATAACTCCACGCACCGAGAAGGCGCTTTCCGGATCGGCGGACCGGAGCAGAGCGGTTCACCGGCAGAGACCGCCGCAACTCAAGCGATTGGCCGAAAAACATGCTTAACGGCGCCCACGCGGACATCGGGACGCCGTTCCCCGGCACCGGCGGTGCCCGGCCCGGAAAGGACGTCCGGAACGCCCCGGATGCACATCATCCCGGGTGACGCGCGGAGCGGACCTCCCGGTACCGGCACAGCGGGAGTTGATGTGGAACATGTGTGGACATTCGGTGAAGTGCAGCTCATGGCTGAGAAATTGGGATCCCGCCTCGGGTTCCGGCGGGGCGCGCAATGACCGGGAAGCGGTTGCTCCAGGTGGCCGGTGGACGCTCTACCGCTGTACGAGCAGGCCTAATCTAATGCGCGAGCAGGCTGAATGGGACCGGAAAGCGGACGGATTGGAATCGATTGGACACGGAAAAGACGCGGAGAGCGCCATTCGCCGCGCTGCGCCCGGGTGCCACGATGCCGGTCGCCGCGCAGGTGCTCATCGCGGGAACGCTCTTCTCCCGGCTCGGTGACACGCTCGCCTCCCTGGGCCTGGTGCTGCACGCGGCGGACCGGGGCATCCGCTTCGGGGTGACCGAGGTGATGCTCGCCGAACTCATCCCCACGGTGCTTGCGGCACCGCTGATCGGCGCCTTGGTGGACCGGTTCAGTGCGCGCGCGGTCTGCCTGTGGGCGCTGCTGGCCCAGGCGCTGTCGCTGGGTGCGGCCACCGCGGTCGGCGGGTTCCACGCACGGGTGGCCCTGATCGCGCTGTCGGCCCTGGCCGGAGTCGCCTCGGTGGCCGCCGGGTTCAAGATGCTGCCCGCCGTGGCCGGTGAGGAGCACACGGGCCGGGCGAACAGCCTGCTGACGGCGGGTCTGTCGGTCGCGGGGCTGACCGGCCCTCCCCTGGCCGGATTCCTGAACTCCCAGTGGGGCACACCCGTGCTCCTCGCGGTGGACGCGGCGTCCTTCCTCGTGCTGGCGGGCTGCACCATGCTGGCGGTGCCGAACACCGTGGACGTGGCGATCGGCCGCCGCCCGGCCACCAGGCTCGCGGACGGCTACCGGGCGCTGCGCGACGCGCCGGTGGTGGGCACGCTGATGCCGGCGCTGGCGGCGGCGATGGTGGCCACCAGTATCGAGAACGTGGCGGGCGTCTACTACCTGCGGGACGTCGTCAACGGCAACGACACCGTGTTCGGTCTCTTCCTGGCGACCTGGGCCCTGGGGTCAGTCCCGGGCGCGCTGCTCGCGGGCCGCGCGCGCTGGGCGGACCGGCACAGCCTGCTGATCGTCGGCGGTGTCATGGGCATCGCGCTGGGCCTGCTCCTCACCGGTCTGATCCCGGTGGCCGCGGTGATCTTCCCGCTGTTCCTGATCGCGGGCTTCGGCAACGGAGTCTGCAACGTCGGCCTGCGCAACGCGGTGCACGCGCGCGTGCCGGCCGAGGTGCACGGCAGCGCCTGGGCCTGCTTCCAGGCACTGTCCCGCAGTTGCATCGGCGTCGGCTACCTGCTGGGCACCCCCAACAGCATGGTCTCCAGCCAGGGGCAGGTGATCATCTCCGGTGTCATCCCGCTGGCGGCCATGGCGTGGGCGGCCCTGGTCACCATCCGTCGCAGCGAGTCCACGGTGACCGAGCCCTCCTCCTGAGCGACCGACCGGCTGGTCGGAAAGCAACGGACCCGAATCCGACGACGAACTCCCTGGCCCGCGCCGGTCCACAGCCTCCCGGTTCACCACCGCACGCCATCCCGGGCACGCGGCACAGGCCACCACCACCCCGACCGCACAGGCCGTACACAGCCGCTACCGCCTTACCCCCGCCCGGAGTTGACCCGGACAGCTCCGATCGAACTCAGTTGGTCTAGTCCTCTTGACGGCAGGCCCTCGACGGCGGTTTGGTATGTACCAAATCTCGGCCCACCCCCCACCGCCCCGCCCTCGATGGGCATCCCGAAAGGGCCACTGTCATGCACCTGGCAAGATTCGCGGCCTCCGCGTGTGCCCTCGCACTCGCGGCCACCGGCGTCACCGTCGCACTGGCACCGGCCGGCAGCGCCGCGGGGAGCAGCGTCTACTCCGTGGCTCCCTACGTCGACATGTCGAACGGTCAGGAAGGACTGCTCGACACGGCCATCACCGGACACGGGCTCAAGGCCTACACGGCCGCCTTCGTGCTCGGCGAAGGCTGCACCCAGATCTGGGGCGACACGCTCCCCATAGGCAACGACTCCTACACCGACCCCGAGATCGCCAGGGCCAAGTCCGAGGGTGCCTCCGTCATCATCTCCTCCGGCGGGGCGAGCGGTGAGCCGCTCGCCTGGACCTGCTCCACCCAGAGCAGCATCGACGCCGGGTACCAGGCCATCATCAACGACTACGGCGTCACCCAGCTCGACTTCGACGTCGAGGGCGCCGCCATCGCGGACACCGCCGCCGCGGCCCGCCAGATGCAGGCGATGAAGGACCTCAAGGCGTCCAACCCGAACCTGAAGTTCTCCATGACCCTGCCGGTGCTGACCAGCGGGCTCACCGGAGACGGCGTCAACATCCTCAAGGCCGCCAAGACCGCGGGCATCAAGATCGACGTGGTCAACATCATGGCCATGGACTACTACGCGGGCACCGGCACCGAAATGGGTCAGGGCGCGGTCTCCGCGGCCAAGGCCACGCTGGCGCAGATGCAGTCCGTCGACTCCGGCTACACCTACGCCAACCTCGGCATCACCCCGATGATCGGCAAGAACGACGACGGGTCCACCTTCACGCTCGCGGACGCCCAGACCGTGGAGAGCTTCGCCGCGCAGAACGGTGTCGGGCGGCTGGCGTTCTGGTCGGCCAACCGGGACCAGCCGTGCAGCGGCAGCGCCAACTCGCTGTCCACGTGCAGTGAGATCAGCCAGAACAAGCTCGCGTTCACCGACGCGTTCGTGCCCTACGAGGGCAGCACGGGCGGCGGCGGAGGCACCACCACCGACTTCTCGCTGTCCCTGTCGCCGGGTTCCGCCTCGGTCGCCCAGGGCGGTTCGGCGACCGCGACCGTCGCCACCGCCGTCACCTCCGGCAGCGCCGAGTCGGTCGGTCTCGCCGCCTCCGGCGCACCCTCCGGTGTCAGCGTCTCCTTCAGCCCCAGTTCCGTGACGTCCGGCGGCAGTTCGACGCTGACGGCGACGGTCGGCTCGTCCGTCGCCGCGGGCACCTACCCGATCACCGTCACCGGAACCGCGGCCAGCGGCAGCCACAGCTCGACCTACTCGCTCACGGTCACCTCCTCCGGCAGCGGCGGGGGCGGTGGCGGGGGCTCACTGACCAACGCGGGCTTCGAGTCCGGCAGTCTGAGTCCCTGGACCTGCACGGGCGGCAGCTCGGTGGTCTCCAGCCCGGTCCACAGCGGCAGCCACAGCCTCCAGGTCACACCGAGTGCCAGCAGCACCGGCGAGTGCGACCAGACCGTCACCCTGTCCGCCAACCACAGCTACACGCTGACCGCCTGGGTGCAGGGCCCGTACGCCTACCTCGGGGTCAGCGGCGGCGCCACCGCGAGCACCTGGTCCAACAGCAGCAGCTGGAACCAGCTCACGGTCAGTTTCACCACCGGCAGCAGCGGAACGGTCACCGTCTACACCCACGGCTGGTACGGCCAGTCCAACGTCGACGCGGACGACTTCAGTCTGAGCTGAGTGCAGGCG
>NZ_JBSHBL010000121.1:0-23572 GCF_053611985.1 Streptomyces sp. NPDC054770 | reverse complement strand
CCGCCGACGAGGCCGGCGGCCTGGACGCCCTCGCCCACGCCGCCCGCGCGGTGCGGCGCGGTACGGACGTCATCGTGGCCGGCTCCACCGAGGCACCGATAGCTCCGTACTCGGTGGTCTGCCAGCTCGGCTACGAGGAGCTCAGCCGGGAGACCGACCCGGCCCGCGCCTACCGCCCGTTCACCGAGCAGGCCTGCGGGTTCGTGCCGGCCGAGGGCGGCGCCATGCTCGTCGTGGAGGACACCGGCTCGGCCCGCCGGCGCGGGCTGCCGGTCCGGGCCACCCTCGACGGCCACGCGTCGACCTTCACCGGGGCCTCCCGCTGGGCCGAGTCGAGGGCCGGGCTCGCCCAGGCGATCCGCGGGGCGCTGGCCGAGGCCGGCTGCGCTCCCGAGGAGGTCGACGTGGTCTTCGCCGACGCCCTCGGCGTACCCGAAGCCGACCGGGCGGAGGCGCTGGCCATCACCGACGTGCTGGGCGCGCACGGCAGACGCGTGCCCGTCACGGCACCCAAGACCGGGATCGGCCGGGGCTACTGCGCGGCCCCCGTCCTCGACACCGCCGCCGCGGTGCTGGCGATGGAACACGGGCTGATCCCGCCGACCCCGGGCGTCTTCGACATCTGCCACGACCTCGACCTCGTGACCGGCAGCGCCCGTGCCGCGCAGCCACGCACGGCACTGGTGCTCAGCCGGGGCCTCATGGGGTCGAACTCGGCGCTCGTGCTGCGCCACGGCGCGGCCGAGTGAGTCGAACACACCAGCTGCCCCCGGCAGCGAAGCAGAAGGAGTTCCTATGAGCATCACCGTGGACGAACTGTCCGAACTCATGAAGAAGGCCGCCGGCATCACCGTCTCCCCGGCCGACCTCCAGGACCGGGCCGACAGCGGATTCGACGTCCTCGGCGTCGACTCGCTCGGCCTGCTCGGCATCGTCGGCGAGCTGGAGAACCGGCACGGCGTGCCGATGCCGGTGGACGCCGAGCGGTGCAGGACGCCCCGCCAGTTCCTCGACCTCGTCAACAGCGCCATGCCCGCGGGAGCCTGACATGACCGGACACACCCAGAACGAGATCACCATCGCCGCGCCCGTCGACCTGGTCTGGGACATGACCAACGACGTGGCCAACTGGCCCCAGCTGTTCAGCGAGTACGCCAGCGCCGAGATCCTGGAGGAGACGGGGAACAAGGTCACCTTCCGGCTGACCATGCACCCCGACGACAACGGCAAGGTGTGGAGCTGGGTCTCCGAGCGCGAGACGGACCGCGCCCACCTCCGGGTGAAGGCCCGCCGGGTCGAGACCGGCCCGTTCGCGCACATGGACATCCTCTGGCAGTACGAGGAAGTCCCCGCCGGCACCCGGATGGTCTGGACCCAGGACTTCGCGATGAAGCCGGAAGCGCCCGTCGACGACGAGTGGATGACCGACAACATCAACAAGAACTCCAAGATCCAGATGGCCCTGATCCGGGACAAGATCGAGAAGGCCGCCACCGGCCGGCGCCCCGACCCGGCCCTGGCCGACTGAGCCGGCCGTCAGGAAGACAGGAACGGAGAGACACGTGCACCAGGCCCTGATCGTCGCCCGTATGGCACCGGGCTCCGCCCCCGACATCGCGAAGGTGTTCGCGGACTCCGACCGGGGAGAACTGCCGCACCTCGTCGGGGTCACCCGGC
The DNA here is from genome assembly GCF_053611985.1 of Streptomyces sp. NPDC054770. NCBI lineage: Bacteria > Bacillati > Actinomycetota > Actinomycetes > Kitasatosporales > Streptomycetaceae > Streptomyces > Streptomyces sp. NPDC054770. The sequence continues at coordinate 21,895 of NZ_JBSHBL010000121.1, read as the reverse complement.
GCAGCCTCTTCCAGTTCGGTGATGTGTACATGCACCTCATCGAGTCCGAGCGCGAGCCAGGACCGGCCATCGCCAAGGTCACCTCGCACCCCGAGTTCAGGGACGTCAGCGACCGTCTCCAGGCGTACGTCAGCGCGTACGACCCGGAGACCTGGCGCTCCCCGAAGGACGCGATGGCCCAGCGCTTCTACCTCTGGGAGCGCGACGGCGGCGGGTGAACCCGCGTACCGCCGTACGCCAACGGTGCCGGACCCGCACACCACGCGGGCCCGGCACCGGCGTGTGCCGGGGCACCCGGGTCAGGCGGGCACCGTGCAGTCGAAGGCGTGCAGGTACGGGTTGACCGGCCGGATGTCGCCGACGCTCAGGCCCGCCTCCGTCAGCCGGCGCACCATACTGTCGGTGGTGTGCTTGGCCCCGCCGACGTTCAGCAGGAGGAGCAGGTCCATCGCGGTGCTGAACCGCATCGACGGGGTGTCGTCGACCAGGTTCTCGATGATCACCACCCGGGCCCCGGGCCCGCCCGCCGCGGTCACGTTGGCGAGCAGCCGCGCGGTGGACTCGTCGTCCCACTCCAGGATGTTCTTGATGACGTAGACGTCCGAGTCGACCGGCACGGCCTCCCGGATGTCCCCGGGCACGATCCGCGCCCGGTCCGCGAGGTCCCCGCCCTCGCGCAGCCGGGGCAGCGCCTTCTCCACCACCTTGGGCAGATCCAGCAGGTAGCCCTTCATCGCCGGGTACTTGTCCAGCAGGCTGGCCACCACGTGCCCCTGCCCGCCGCCGAGGTCCGCGACCGACCGGCTGCCGGACAGGTCGAGCAGGGCCGCGACCTCCCGGGCCGACTGCTCGCTGGAGGTGGTCATCGCCCGGTTGAAGACGTCCGCCGACTCCGGCGCGTCCTCGTTGAGGTAGACGAAGAACTCCTTGCCGTAGAGGTCCTCGACGACGTTGCGGCCGCTGCGCACGGCCTCGTCGAGCTTCGGCCAGGCGTCCCAGGTCCACGGCTCGGTGCACCACAGGGCGATGTAGCGCAGGCTGTGCGGGTCGTCCTCGCGCAGCAGCCGGGAGGTCTCGGTGTGGGCGAACGTCCCGTCCGGCCGCTCGGCGAAGACGCCGTAGCAGGACAGGGCGCGCAGCAGCCGGCGCAGCGGCTTGGGGTCGGTCCGCACCGCGGACGCCAGGCTTTCCACGGTCATCGGGGCGTCCCCGAGCGCGTCGGCGACGCGCAGCCGGGCGGCCGCGCGGACGGCGGCGGCACAGGCCGCCCCGAACACGAGCTCGCGCAGCCGCATCGACGGCGGCGGAGCGTCCTCCTCCAGCCCCTTGGCCGGCGTCGAGAGGTCGCGTGCTGGTGCGGTCATGTGCCGCCTTCCTTCCGTGTGGGGTGTCGCAGGGCCGTCAGGTCAGCACAGACCCGCGGGCTTGGACTTCTTGCAGGTGTTCTGCTTGAAGGTGTTGCCGTGCTTGGCGGCTTCCTGGTTGACCAGGTCGGCGGGGGCGTTGCCCGACAGCTTGTTGCCGCTGACGGTGTTCTTGTCGCTGGTGGCGCCCACGAAGCTCTTGAAGATCACGACACCGCCGGACAGCGGGGACTTGCCCGAGTTGCCGGTGACCGTGTTCCCGGTCACCAGGGTGTCCTCGGCGCCGGTCAGCACGATGCCGGAGCCCTGCAGGAAGGACAGCCGGGCGGTCTTCTTGCAGTACTTGTTGTTCTTCACGACCTGGTTGTCGGCGACGGTGATGCGACCGGCCTTCGGCTTGTTCTCGTCGCCGACGACGAACACGCCCGCGCAGTTCCCGGTGACCGAGTTGTCCGCGACGGTGAGGTTGCGCAGCCGGCGGACGGTGACGCCGATCCGGTTGCCCTCCAGGAGGTTGTGCTCGACGACCGTGCCGGCGGTGTCCACGGCGCCCTTCTCCGTGGTGACGGAGTTGGCGAGGAAGATGCCCGCGTCGCCGTTGTTCCGGGCGATGTTGTTCCCGTACGTGCTGTGGACCGAGCGCTCCTCGGCGAGACCCCACTGCCCGTTCTTCACGGCGGCCACCGCGTGCACGTGCAGGTTGGCCGCGCCCACGGCCATGACGCCGGTCCGGGAGAACCCGGTCACGGTCAGGTGGGCGACGGTCACGTCCTCGACGGGCTCCGTCTTGGTGCCGACCACGCAGATGCCGTTGCCCATCTCGGCACAGGACTTCTGGGCGGCCTTCTTCGTGCCGCTCACGGCCTTCTTGGACTTCTTGGCCGGCTGGAGCACGGTGCTCGGGCCCATGCCGCGCAGGGTGAGGCCGGGCGTGGTCACCTTGACGCTCTCGTGGTACGTCCCGGGCAGCACCAGGACCGTGTCGCCGGGCGCGGCCGCGTCGACGGCCTTCTGGATGGATTCGCCCGGGTGCACCTGGAGCACGTGGTGCGTGGCGGTCGCCGGAGCGGCGCCGAGGAGGGAGCCGCACAGGGCGGCGCTGCACGCGAGGTATGTGATATGGCGTTTTGTCACATCTGGCAGGTTAGGAGCAGATGACCCGATTAACGGCCGGATGCTCCGTTCGGCGGCGTGTCACCAGGGGCCACGCTTCGAGCGCCCCGTAGGGCGCGGGGCCGTGTCGATATGCGGCTCCGCCACGCGGGCGCGAAAAACCACGAAGGCGCGGCGGTCGCACACGCAACCACCGCGCCCCGAGCTCGTGGGCGTGCTCTACTTCCCCCGCGGCCCACCCTTGGGCATCCGCATGCCTCTCGGCATCGGCTGTCGTCTGACATGTGTTCTTGACTGTTTGCCAGGCGATTGTGACCGCCCGGCCGGTGCGGCAGGATCATCCGGGGACCGCAGAGGAGTGTAGGCCTCATGGATGAGGGCAAGTGCCTGTGGGACGTCGCAGGGGAGAACATCCACGACTTTCTCGATCAGGCCGGAAGTACGAGAGTTCCCCAGCACCGAGGCTGTACCGCCCAGCGGAGCCCGGATGGTCGCCAAGTGTGCGTGGGCTCCACGGAGTTGAGGGTGGCTGGGCAACCTGATCCGCTCGCTAGCCGCGTGCGCGGTGGTCGGCGGGCAGCGTGCGTGCCGGTGCGAGACGCGGTAGGGGCTTTCGGGCGGAAGGGGGTCGTTCGTGGAGCGGGATGTGCAAGGGGAGGGGAATACAGGGGACGGAGACATCCGCAACGAGTTCTCGGGGGCCGGCGGGCCCGTGATCCAGGGGCGGGACTTTCTCGGTGACGTCATAATCAACGGATTCGTCAATCCTCCGGCCAAGGTGACTGAGGACGCGGCCCTGGTCCAGGCGGCGGACGACCTCGCGGTCGCCGTCAAACGTCAGTGGAGGGAGGAGGCGGCCTTGCGGCGACTGAACGATCCGTATCCGCTTCCGGTCCGATGGCGGCCCGCGCCTCCTCAGCTCATGGAGCCCTGGCGTTCGCTGGTCCGGCTGGCCACCACCGGAGTCGGCCGGGCGTCGTCGGCCTCACCGTCCGGCTGGGCGTCTGGGCCGGAGGCGCTGTCCGGAGGCGGCGGGGATCTAGTGAGGGTGCTGACCAGGGTGCCCACGGGTCGCCTGGTCGTGCTCGGGGAACCGGGTTCCGGCAAGAGCATGCTGCTGGTGCGGCTCGTGTTGGACCTGCTCGCACACCGCCGCCACGGGGACCCGGTGCCTGTGCTCGTATCACTCGCCTCGTGGGACCCGGACCGGGAAGACCTTGATCTGTGGCTGGAACAGCGGCTGGGCATCGACTACCCATGGCTCAGTGAACCCGGCCGGACGGGAGCCAACAGGGGGCGGGAACTGCTGGATGCCGACGCGATCATGTTGGTGCTGGATGGTTTGGACGAGATACCCGATCGCGTGCGCGGGCGCGCGATCGCCCGGATCAACGACGCCCTTGGCCTCCGCCCGGACCTCGGAATGGTCCTCAGCTCGCGCAGCGACCCCTTCGCCGCCACAGTCCGGCCCCGCAAAGGGCCCGAGGTACGCGTGACTGGTGCGGCGGGCGTCGAGATCGAGCCGCTGGCCCTGGACATCATCGCGTCGTACCTACTGGACTCCGCTGGCGGACCGACCAACGAAGCCCGCTGGCGGGGGGTATTTGCCGCGCTGGCCGCCGAGCACGACCTTCATCCCTTAGGCCAGCTGTTCACGACGCCGCTGATGGCATACCTCGCCCGCGTCGTCTACAACCCCTCGCCGGACGCAGCGGAGGACATTGCGTACGACTCCGGGCTTCACGGCCGCCCGTTGGATCCAGCGCAGGACTCCACGCACGTCCTTGTACAGGACTCCGAACGGGGCCCCACACCGGACGAGCACCACGCCCCCGCCGGTCATCCGTTCGAACTCCTGGACCGCTCTCAGTTCCCCACGCCCACGGCGATCCGGGCGCATCTGTTGGATGCTTTCATCCCCGCCTCCTACACGCGGCACCGGACCTCAGCCCTGGCACCGGCCAGGCCTTCAGGATCACGGCGCGGATGGACACGAGGGCAGGCGGCTCACTTCCTGACTTTTCTTGCCCGTGACCTGGAACATCGCCAGCAGGGCACCACCGACCTCAGGTGGTGGGACCTTGCCGATGCGGCGCCAAGGATTCTGGTGGGAGCGACCGTTGGACTCGTGGCGGTGCCGGCCGGTGTGCTGATGCCGTTCGGCGCCTGGCTCGGGGTCGGCATGCTCGTCGGCGTCACCGTGGCAATGATCGGCCGGCGGTGGAGTCCGCCTGCCCGGAGTTTCAACCGTGGGCTAGCGGGAGGTTTGATCGGCAGCGTCCTCGGATCCGCGTTCGGACTCGGCATGCGCTTCGTGCTCGGGATCCACAGCCCGGCGGGGTATTTCGTCAGCGGGCTCGCGCTGGGCCTGGTGCCAGGGTTCCTGGGTGGTTTCCGGGCCGGGCTGGCAGGCGGTATCGCAGCGTCCTTCGTTGGGGCGTTCGTCGGCGAACCCGAGATGGGGGACTCGGCGTCGCTGGTCAACAGCGTCGGTTTCGGCGTCGCCGCCGCCTGCGTGGTCACCTTGGGCCACAGCCGCCTTCCGGCGCGAGGACTCCGCTGGTCACCGCTCGGCATCCTCACCGGCCTAGGGGGCGGTCTCGCCATCGGGATCGCGGTCGCCCTGCAGACAGGTCTGTTCAGCGGGCTGGTGTCGGGGGTGGTCGCTGCCGCTGGCGGTTCCTTCGGCGCAGGGCTGGAGGCCAAGCCGGCAGAGGCGACGGTTGCTGCGGATCCGCAGACCGTACTGGACCAGGACCGCGTCACGTTCTGGACCACCGCTATGGCGGGTGGCCTTGCCATCGGCCTCGCCGCCTCTGTCGTCATCGCATCGGTCCTGGGGCCATGGCGGGGGGCCCTGACCGGGGTGGCTGACGGGCTGGCTACTGGTCTGGCCTGGGGCTTCCTCCAGGCCAGGTACGGATCGTTCACGCTCGCCCGATGGTGGCTCGCCCTGCGTGGCCAAGTGCCATGGCGGTTGATGTCATTTCTTGCGGATGCACATCGGCGGGGAGTGCTTCGGCAGGTCGGAGCCACTTACCAGCTCCGTCACGCCGAACTGCAGCGTCGGCTCGCCGGAAGGACGTGAGCCAACTCCCGTCGGCGACGCCGGTTCAATCCCCTTGCGAGTCACCCGTGGCGGAAGGCGTCGCGTGCGCGGTGATGGTGAGATCGGAGAAGTCCCTGCCCTGGACGACAGGGCCGTACTGCGTGCCCCCGCTGACCTGGTTCGTCACCGCACCTTCACCCGTGCACACCGACTCCGCCTGCCGCCACCAGCTCTCCAGGGCGAGGCGAAACTCCGCGTCGAGCGCAGCGCGCACAGCAAGGGCCGTGCTCAACCGCTGAGCTCGCTCCAACTCGCCGGGATCCTGCGCCAGCGCCGTGAGTTCGGCGTCACCGGAACTCACCACGGGCGCATCGTCGGCCTCGCCCTGCCGGAACGGGCGGCGGATCAGCGCGCTCAACGCCTGCCACGCATGCCGACCAGCCTCGCCGCCGATACCCCCGGCCAGAGCAGCCAGCGCAGCTGCTGAGATCGGATCCATCACCACTCCTCTCACCTGTCGGGTAACCGCGCTCGCTCACGCACGGGGCAACACGTCCACAGAGCATGCCCCGTCCAACGGCAACGTGCCCCCAGTTCAAGGCTCTTTCTGAAGCGGAGAGCTGACGGAGGTCGAAAAGGCCTACGGGATGTGACCCATCCCCTCGCCAGCCGTCAATGCCACCTGACAAACGATCAAGATCACCTGTCGGAGGACATCGGCCCCTTGGGCAGGGTTCTCCAGGGTTGCCTTTGCGTTCACTCCGAAGGTCTCGCCCTGACCTGCAGGAATGGTCAGGGAGGCTAAACGCTCAGCGGGGTCTGTACGGTGAGCGGTGTAACTCCCGTGCTGGAAGCGACAGTTGATGACTGACGTGACGAGTGACAGCGAGGCTGGGAAGGCCCCTGTGAGTGGGGCGAGCGCCGTGGATGACGGGCTGGTCGCCGAGTTGGTTGCCCGGGCTCAGGCCGGTGGCGTGAAGCTCACCGGGGAGGGTGGCCTCCTGCAACTGCTGACCAAGCGGGTGTTGGAATCTGCGCTGGAGGGCGAGCTCACTGATCATCTGGGACATGAGCCCGGCGAGCGGGCTGAGGGTGGCAGGGAGAACTACCGCAACGGGCGTCGGCCCACGACGGTGATCACCGAGTCGGGGCCGGTCGAAATCTCGGTGCCACGGGAGCGGGCGGGGGCGTTCGAGCCCGAGCTGGTCAAGAAGGGCCGGCGGCGCCGGGCAGGGCCTGTCTCGTCTCGGGGATCACGTCCCGAATGGTCCTCAGGCCTCCGCCAGGCGACGCCGCCGTGGACGTGGCCGGTCTAGCCCTGGGGATCTTCGTCCCGGAACGGCGGTAGGCCTGCATCGCACGGGTCGGGAGCCCTTGCACTCTCACGCACGGGCCCACCGACGAGCTATTAGATGGTCCTGTCGCTGTCGGCAAAGGGGCTGACGCATGGGGAGATCTCCGCACATCTCGCCGAGGTGTACGGCGCGGAGATCTCCAAGTCCACGATCTCCACGATTACCGACAGCGTGATGGCCGGCATGGCGGAATGGCAGAACCGCCCGTTGGACAGCGTCTACCCGGTCGTCTTCATCGACTGTGTGAACGTGAAGGTCAGGGACGGGCAGGTCGCCAACCGGCCCGTCTACATGGCGCCGGCGGTCACTGCCGAGGGGCACCGGGACATTCTGGGTCTGTGGATCGGCGACGGTGGTGAAGGTGCGAAGTACTGGCTCCAGGTCCTGACCGAGATCAAGAATCGCGGCGCGGCTGATGTCCTGATGCTGGTCTGCGACGGCCTGACCGGTCTCCCGGACGCCGTGAATACCGTCTGGCCTGCAACGATCGTCCAGACCTGCGTCGTTCACCTGCTGCGGAACAGCTTCCGTTACGCGGCCCGGCAGGACTGGGAGAAGATCGCGAAGACGCTCAGGCCCGTCTTACACCGCGCCGACCGAGGACGCCGCGCTGGAGCGGTTCATGGAGTTCACCGACGTCTGGGGCGGGAAGTATCCGGCTATCGTCCGGCTCTGGGAGGCGGCCTGGGCGGAGTTCGTTCCCTTCCTCCAGTTCGACGTGGAGATCCGCAAGATCGTCTGAACCACGAACGCGATCGAGAGCATCAACGCGAGGATCCGTAAGGCCGTCCGGGCCCGGGGGCACTTCCCCACCGACCAGGCCGCCCTCAAATGCGTCTACCTGGCCGTCATGAGCCCGGACCCGACCGGCACCGGACGCAAACGCTGGACCATGCGCTGGAAGGCCGCTCTCCAAGCCTTCGACATCACCTTCGACGGCTGGCTCACCGCCGGCCGTCGCTGAAGAAAACCGACCGAGTTCCACCGTTCGCTACACAGACCCCCGCGAAGGTGTTGGCCGACGAATGGGGGGGCTGGGGGATGAGTCGGAAGTACAGAGAAAATCGGTCGAGTACCGGAATTCGGTTGGGAGGGGCCGCAGGATCCCGGTGAAACGACTCCTGGTCGCAAGGTCATTTGGCGTGCCACGGAGCGGCCTGGCTCGCAAGCGGCGCATCGTCGAATATTGGAAATTCTGTTCGGGTCCGAGTGAGGCGATCATCACGTATAGTCGATTCAGCACATGGGTGACCCCGGCAGCGTTGGCGCGCTCCGGGGTCTGGCCAGTCTGGAGGGACTGACATGGGCAAGACTCTCACATCCTCAATCGATGTGGCAGCAGGGGCGACCGCGCTCCGGGCGGTCGACTACCTGAGGGTTTCGACCGAAGATCAGGCCAAGGGCTACGGCGTCGCCTACACGTCCAAGAAGACCGCGCGCTACATCGAGCGCAAGGGTTGGAACCATGTTGGCACCTACACCGACGAAGGTGTGAGCGGCAGCCTGGAGGCTCACGAGCGGGGCGACCTGAAGCGGCTCATGGAGGATGCTCACCGCGAGCCTCGCCCCTTCGACATGGTGGCGGTGAACGAAGGCCGGGCTATCGGTCGTACCGGCCGGGCGTTCTGGCGCTGGGTCTGGGATCTCGAAGAACTCGGGATCTTCGTTGCTGTCGTCAAGGATGACTACGACAATTCAACGGCCTCCGGACGCTCGAAGATGCGAAAGGATGCCGGCTATGCAGAGGATGAGCGCGAGAATATCCGCAGTCGTACGCAAGGGGGAATTCAGGAGAAGGCGGAAGGCGGCGGGTTTCCTGGTGGTCAGGCTCGATATGGATACCGGATCGCCAACCAGGGGAAGAAGGGTGAGCAGAAGCTCGTCATCGATGAATGTGATGGTGAGGAGAACTGCTCGCGAATTTCTCCTTGTACGACCCTTCATGAAGGTGTGGTGCTTCGTAGGGCGCGGGTGTTCGCAGTCAAGTTCCGGGGAAACTGGCGAAAAGTGGCTCTGAGTCTCAATGCTGAAGGACTGCTGAACCGGTCCGGGAAGCCCTGGAGCCACGCCAACATCCGTGCGCGGCTGATGAACGAGGATCTGCTGAACGGCCGGTTCATCTTCAGGAACGTCAAGAATGCCGAACTGGGGCCGGACGGTCGTCCTGTGTGGGGTGAGAGCATCGTCATGGAGCTGGACCCCATGTTCACCCCGGACGAGGTCGCCGAGCTGCGTCGAGCGACCGCCAAGCCTGCTCGTGCAACTGCGGGTCCCGGACGCGTGTACTCGCTCTCGGGCCGGATCATGAGCCCGTGTGACAAGCACTATGTCGGGGCTACTCGCACTCACGCAACGACTCGTCACTACCGCTGCACGGGCAAAGCCGAGGCCTATCCCGGCGCGCCCACCTGTTCCTGCTCTCAGATCGACGCCGGCGGGGTGGAGAAGTGGGCATGGACGGAGGTCTGCAAACTCCTCGGTGACGCCGAGCGCCTGCGGACCATGGCTGAGGAATGGGTGGGAACGACGGTCGGACAGAACGTTGACTTGACTTCGAGGCTCGCCGAACTGGATCAGCACATCGCGGAGCAGGGCGACACGATCGACGTCACGACTGTCGTGGTCACCAAGCGGGAACTGCGCAAGGGGCGCACTCCGAAGGAAGCCGAAGCCGCCGTTGAGCGGGCCGTGAAGCCCTTGATGGAGGAACTGGCGCAACTGGAGAAGACGCGGGAAGAGGTCGCCGCTTGGAAGGCTGAGGTGGCCATGGGGGAGGAGCGCGCGAAGAACCTTCAGGCTCTCGCGGAGATGGCACACCGTCGTCTGGAAGAGCTCTCCGACGAACAGCAGCAGGAGTTCATGGAACTCCTCAACATCCGCATCAAGGTAACCGGCCCTCATCCGCCGATGCGCAAGGGGCTTGTCTGCTCGGTGGCGGAGTGGTTCCGGAAGCACGGGCGCCCGGTCCCGACGCTCACGGACGAAGCTTGGGATCGGGTCGTGCCATCAGCTCGCTTCCCGGGCGGTAGTCTCACCGCTCGCCAGAAAGGCGGGCTCGCTCCGCGCGTCGTGCTGGAAGCGTTCTTGGAGAAGGCGCGTACCGGTGCCCGTTGGCCTGAGCTCGATAGGAAATACGGCTCGACGGGGCTGCGCGGGCACTGGCGGCGCTGGACTGCGTCCGGTCTCTGGGAAGAACTCATGGGTGCCCTGGAGAACTGCGAGGGCATGCCTCCCGCTGAGCCTCACCCCTTGCCGCCCATGGAGATGAGCGGAGAGGTGAGGCCGGGTGTCATCCTCGCGGCATCCGGGGGGAGCGACCGCTACCGCCACGTCCAGGCATCGGCCCCTTGGGCAGCGGCATGTTGGACATCAGGTCCCCCATCGCCCGCAGCCGGTCGTTGGTCGTCGTCACCTGGGGACCGGTCAGCACCCGCGGGAACTTGAGCATCGTGGTCCGCAGCTTCTTCAGTGAGACCTGGCCCTCACCCGTGCCCACGATCACGTCGTGCACCGGCACGTCGGCCACGATCCGGGCCATCTTCTTCTTCTCGGCGGCCAGCAGGGTCTTCACCCGGTTCGGGTTGCCCTCGGCGACCAGGACGATGCCGGCCTTGCCGACCGCCCGGTGCACCACGTCCTGGCTGCGGTTCATCGCCACCGCCGGCGTCGTGGTCCAGCCTCGCCCGATGTTGTCCAGAACGGCGGCCGCGGCGCCCGGCTGGCCCTCCATCTGGCCGAAGGCCGCCCGCTCGGCCCGTCGGCCGAAGACGATCGCCGTCGCGAGGAAGGCGAGCAGCAGGCCCAGGATGCCCAGATAGACCGGGTGGCCGATCAGGAAGCCGATCACGAGGAAGACGGCAAGGGTGCCGAGACCGACACCGGCAAGCACCAGGCCGATCGTCTTGTCGGCCTTGCGCGTCATCTTGTACGTCAGGACGATCTGCTTCAGTCGTCCGGCATTCGCAGCGTCCGCTGCGGGTTCCTTCCTCGCCATGCCCCGAAGTCTACGTGGCCCCGGGAGTGCCGACGACGGCAGTGTCCCGGCAGGGCCGCGGAAGGGGGCGTCAGGAGCGGCCGGCGGCCTGCTCGAGGAAGTGCTGGGCCTCGACGCGGTCCTTGGCGCGACGGCGGTCCTCCAGTACGGAGGTCCAGGCGTTCTGGCGGGCGGTGCGCTGACCGCCGCTCATGAGGAGAGACTCGACGGCGCGCAGCGCGTCGGTGAAGGACGGGATCGCGGTGGCGCGAACGGGCGCGGCCTGCATGGTGGAGGTCCCCCCTCGAAGTGGGTGTACGTGCTGTGATACCAGGGTCACTGTTCGGTGTTACCAGGGCGTGACCGACCGGTCAAACGCCAATGAAGCCTTGATGCGCGGGCCCGGAACGCTGACGCGGTCCTGACGTACGCCCTCATCAGCGAGGACGGTCAGGACCGCGTCCATTCGGTCACTACTGACCGGTAATAGTTTGTGCGTGAATTCACACGCTCGGCGGCCGGGGCCGGACCGCGTCCGTCAGACCGCCTGCACGGCGACGAACGCGCCACGCTTCTCCACGGCCATCTGGTACAGGCGGCCGGCGCGGTACGAGGACCGGACGAGCGGGCCGGACATGACACCGGAGAAGCCGATCTGCTCGGCCTCCTCCTTCAGCTCCACGAACTCCTGCGGCTTGACCCAGCGCTCCACGGGGTGGTGCCGCACGCTCGGGCGCAGGTACTGCGTGATGGTGACCAGCTCGCAGCCGGCCTCGTGCAGCTGGCGCAGCGCGTCGCTGACCTCCTCGCGGGTCTCGCCCATGCCGAGGATGAGGTTGGACTTGGTGACCAGGCCGTAGTCGCGGGCGGCCGTGATGACCTTGAGCGAGCGCTCGTAGCGGAAGCCGGGGCGGATCCGCTTGAAGATCCGGGGCACGGTCTCGACGTTGTGCGCGAAGACCTCGGGGCGGGACGAGAAGACCTCGGCCAGCTGCTCCGGGACCGCGTTGAAGTCGGGGGCGAGCAGCTCGACCTTGGTGCGGCCGGCCTCGCGCTCCGCCGTCTGCGCGTGGATCTGGCGGACCGTCTCCGCGTACAGCCAGGCGCCGCCGTCCGCCAGGTCGTCGCGGGCAACGCCGGTGATGGTCGCGTAGTTCAGGTCCATGGTGACCACGGACTCGCCCACCCGGCGCGGCTCGTCGCGGTCCAGGGCCTCGGGCTTGCCGGTGTCGATCTGGCAGAAGTCGCAGCGCCGGGTGCACTGGTCGCCGCCGATGAGGAAGGTCGCCTCGCGGTCCTCCCAGCACTCGTAGATGTTGGGGCAGCCGGCTTCCTGGCAGACCGTGTGCAGGCCCTCGCTCTTCACGAGGTTCTGCATCTTCGTGTACTCGGGGCCCATTTTCGCCCGCGTCTTGATCCACTCGGGCTTGCGCTCGATGGGGGTCTCGGCGTTGCGGACCTCCAGGCGCAGCATCTTGCGTCCGTCGGGTGAGACTGCGGACACGACCGGCTCCCTAGCGATTGATTCTTCGGCGACCTTCAGGGTACGCCCGTGGATTTGAATGCCCGGAGTTGGTGCTGACCCCTGGGGGCTGCCGCCCCCGGACCCCGCTTTCGGCCTTCGGCCTCGTCCTCGAACGCCGGACGGGCTGATTTTTATGCCGCCGGTGCCTTCTCGATCACCCTCGGCTTCAGTTCCGCGTTCTCCAGTACGTCCTTCAGGTGCCGTTCCGCCACCGGCAGCACCTCCTCGATCGTCACGTCCCGGCCCAGCTCGCCGGCGAGGGAGGCGACGCCCGCGTCCCGGATGCCGCACGGGATGATCCGGTCGAACCACTTGTTGTCCGGGTTCACGTTGAGGGCGAAACCGTGCATGGTCACGCCCTTGGCCACCCGGATCCCGATGGCGGCGATCTTGCGGTCCTCGCGGCGCTGGCCGGCGTTGGAGGGTGCGTACTCCGGGCCGTTGAGGCGGGGGTCGAACTCGTCGTCCGTCAGCCGGGGGTCGAAGTCCAGGGAGAGCCCGCCGAGGGCCTGCGGCCGCTGTTCGACCGGGTCGCCGAGCACCCACACGCCGCTGCGTCCCTCGACCCGGGTGGTCTCCAGGCCGAACTCGGCGCAGACGCGGATCAGCGCCTCCTCCAGGCGCCGGACGTGCGCGACCACGTCCACGGGGCGCGGGAGCTTCTGGATCGGGTAGCCCACCAGCTGGCCAGGGCCGTGCCAGGTGATCTTGCCGCCGCGGTCCACGTCGATGACCGGGGTGCCGTCGAGCGGTCGTTCGTTGTCCGCGGTGCGGCGGCCAGCCGTGTACACCGGGGGGTGTTCGAGCAGCAGGACCGTGTCGGGCGCCTCGTCGGTGAAGCGCGCCGCGTGCACCCGGCGCTGCTCGTCCCAGGCCTCCTGGTACTCGACGGCATCCGCGCCGAACCCCATGCGGACGAACCGCAACTCACTCACGGCAAGCGCCTCCCTCGGGCGATGGGTGTGTCAGGCACGTAACGCGCCCAAGCCACTGTACGTCCGCCCGCCGCGCGTCAGCCCCGGGGTTAATTCTCACACGATCGGATGAATGAACGTCGAGATGTGCGATCGACTGCTCACTCTCCGCTACATTCGCGCCGTCCATGAGTGCCAAAAGGGCTGCTCACCGGCAATCCGGGCACAAGCGACCGAGCTGAGTCCGAAGGCAGGAGACCGCACCGCAGATGACGGACCGACCCGCGCAGCGCACCCCCAACCGCCAGCTCGCCGCGCTCATCGCAGAAGCGGGGTTCTCCAACGCGGGTCTGGCCCGTCGCGTCGACCAACTCGGCCTCGAACACGGGCTGGATCTCAGATACGACAAGACGTCGGTCACCCGGTGGCTGCGCGGCCAGCAGCCCCGGGGCACCACGCCCGCCCTGATCGCCGAGGTCTTCACCCGGCGCCTCGGCCGCCGGCTCACCGCCCAGGACCTCGGCCTCGACGCCTGCGCCCCGGTGTACGCCGGGCTGGAGTTCGCCGCCACCCCCGAGGAGGCCGTCGACATCGTCAGCGGCCTGTGGCGCAAGGACTCCGGCAGCCACGCCGAGCTCCGCAAGATCGCCTTCACCCCGGCCGGGCTGGTCGTGCCCAGCAGGGACTGGCTGATCGGCCGCGCCGACGACCGGGTGGCCCGTGGCGAACCGGCACCGGCACCGGCACCGGCGGTCGCCCGGGTGCCGGCGCAGACCCGGCCCGCCCCGCCCAAGCCGGTACCGCTCGCACCGGTGCGGCCGCGCGGGCAGGCCGAACGCGGGCCCGGCCAGAAGGTGACGGGCGGCGACATCGCCGCGCTCCGCTCGGTCGGCGAACTGTTCCGCTCCCTCGACGACCAGTACGGCGGCGGCCATGCCCGGCAGGCCCTGGTCCGCTACCTGGAGCACGAGTGCGAGCCGATGCTGCGCGGCACGTACGGCGAGCAGACCGGCCGCAGGCTGTTCGGCGCGGCGGCCGACCTGACCCGGCTCGCGGGCTGGACGTCGTACGACATCGCCGCGCACGGCCTCGCCCAGCGCTACTTCGTGCAGTCCCTGCGGCTCGCCCAGGCGGCGGGGGACCGGTCCTACGGCTCCTACGTCCTCGTCACCATGAGCCGCCAGGCGGTCTACCTCGGCCACGGCAGGGAGGCGGTGCAGCTCGCCCGCGTCGCCCAGCAGGGGGTGGGCACCAGCGCCCCACCGGTCGTCCAGGCCCTGCTCCACGCGGCCGAGGCACGCGCCCACGGGGTCCTCGGCGAGGTGCGCGCCTGCACCGGTGCGCTGGTCCGCGCCGAACGCGCCCTGGAGGCGGCCCGACCCGGCGACGAAGTCCCCTACTGGGCCCGCTTCTTCGACGAGGCGCAACTGGCCGACGAGTTCGGCCACTGCCACCGCGACCTCCAGCAGTTCCGGGCCTCCGCCCAGCACGCCGAACGCTCCCTGCAACTCCGTGCGCCCTCCTACGCCCGCAGCCGCCTCTTCTGCCGCGTCGTCCTCGCCACGGCCCGCCTGGGCCTGGGCGAACTCGACCAGGCATGCGCGCTCGGTGTGGAGGCGGCGGGGGCTGCGGCGGAGATGCGGTCGGTCCGCGCCATCGAATACGTCAAGGACTTCGAACGCCGCCTGGAGCCCTACAAGGACGCGGCACCGGTGAAGGGCTACCGGGAGAAGGTCGCGGCATTGAGCTGAGAGGCGTTGCACTGCGCTGGGCTGCGGCCGGGGGGTGTTGCGCCAGGCGAGCCGATTTCCCACTCGGCTCGCCACTCCGGTGCTTCAGTCCTGCCCGGCGGCTTTGACTTCCTTTCCGCCGCAACGGTGATCACCCACGACGACGTTCTCCGGCGGTGCCGGGCCGGCCGTTGCCGCTCGCCGTTGCCGGTTCCGGTCGTCTGCCTGGTGCGGCGCCGTCGTGGCTGGTCGCGCCCACGCGGCGGAGCCGCAAATGGAATACAGCCCCGCGCCCCTGACGGGGCGTTGTGCGGCTTACCTTCCTTTCCGCCGCAACGGTGATCAGCCGCGACGGCGTTGTCCGGCGGTGCCGGGCCGGCCGTTGTCGCTCGCCGTTGCCGGTTCCGGTCGTCTGCCTGGTGCGGCGCCGTCGTGGCTGGTCGCGCAGTTCCCCGCGCCCCTGAGGGGGCGCTGTGCGGCTTACCTTTCTTTCCGCCGCGGTGGAGCCGCAAATGGGATACAGCCCCGCGCCCCTGACGGGGCGTTATGCGGCCCGGCGTTGCAAAGGTTCCGCCCTGTTCAGGGAGCCCGATGCTGTGAGGTCCGTCAATATTGCTGCTGTTGCTCGGTGGGCTGAGTGCAGGGCTCCCTGGACTGTGCTGGTGTCGCGGTGGTCGCCGCAGACGTAGAGGCCGGCGAGGAGGCGGACGGGGCGGCGGAGGTCGTGCGGGGGGCGCATGGCGGGGATGGCCTCGGGGGTGTGGTGGACCGCGAGGGTCTCCCAGCGGCGCGTCGACGTGCCGTAGAGGCGGGAGAGGTGCATGCGGGTTGCCGTGTCGACGTCCTTGGGGGGTGTGCCGAGGAGGGTGGAGGAGATCAGGGCGCGGCCCTGCGGGGCCCGGGTCGGGTCGATGTTGCTGACGACGGAGGTGTGGGAGACGGGGCCGCCCCGGTCGGCGTCCAGCAGGAGCGACGTTCCGGTCGTCAGGGTCAACGGTTCGTCCGTGGTGTGGTGGACCACCGTCACCTGGTGGAAGTCCGGGACGCGCAGGCCCGGGAGCAGTTCGGCGGCGGCCCGGGCGTCGGTCGCCAGGAGGACCGCCCGGCACTGGATCTCGCCGTGTTCGGCCGTTGTCACGGATGTCGTCGAGACCGAGGTGACCCGTACGCCGGTGTGGACGGTGCCGGGCGGCAGAGCGCGGGCGAGGAGGTCGGGGAGGACCTCGGCGCCTCCCTCCGGCACGCACAGCCGCCCGCTCGCGAAGGAGCGCAGGGCGAGGTCCGCGCAGCGGCTGGACGTCGTCAGCTCGGGGTCGCAGAGCAGGGCCGCGAGCAGCGGGCGCAGGAAGCCGTCGATCGTACGGGCGGGCACCCCGCGCTCCGCGAGGGCGTGCGCGGCGGGGAGTTCGGGGCGGGCCAGGATCCGTTCGACGGGAGTGGAGGCGATGCGGCCCAGCGCGGCGCCCAGGCGGGCCTGGTCGACCGCGCCGCCCATCGGTGCGGTCGCCCGGGGCGGCGCCACCGGTGAGCCGCCCCTGGGGGCGCTTGCCAGGGCGCGCACGGCGTACAGTGCGCCCCTCGCGCTTCCGCCTCCCGCCGGAGCGCCCGCCCGGTGCCTGCGCCCGTCGCGATGCAGCAGCACGCCGGGCGCGTACCGGCGTAGCACCAGAGCGTCCAGTCCCGGGGCGAGGCGTAGCTCCGGATAGGACGTGGACAGGAGCTGGCCGATCCGGTCGAGCCGGAAGCCGTCGACCTTCTCCGTCGACATGCGGCCGCCCACGTAAGGGGCGGCCTCCAGGACCGCGGTCGTTACTCCTGCGCTGTTCAGCCGATGAGCCGCGGAGAGTCCGGCGATACCGGCCCCCACGATGACGACGTCCGCCTGGTACGCGGGCTCATGCACGAGGCCCCTCCTCGATTGCGCGTCCGGTGGAGACGTGATGCCCCCAACAGGCTCCGGGGATACCCGAGTTCGGGTCGAGGTTAGGGCGGTGATCGGTCAATGACAGTCGCGCATGAACAGGGCACGGTCGCACGCCGGTCGCATACGGTCACAGGGGTCGTCAGGCCGCGCGGATCGCGTCCTCGATGCCCGGGAACGCGAAGGTGAACCCCGACTCCAGCAGCCGCTTCGGCACCACCCGTTGGCTGCCCAGCACGTCCCCGGCCATCTCGCCGAGCGCCGCGCGGAGCACGGGGGAGGGCACCGGGAAGAGGGCCGGGCGGCGCAGCACCCGGGCCATCGCCGCGGTGATCTCACGGTTCGTCAGGGGGTGGGGCGCGGTGAGGTTGAAGGGGCCCGAGAGCCCCTCGGTGTCCATCAGGAACCTGATCGCGGCCACCTCGTCGTGCAGCGCGATGTACGACCAGTACTGGCGGCCGTCGCCCAGCCGGCCGCCGAGTCCCGCCTGGAAGAGCGGGAACAGCCGGCCCCAGGCCCCGCCGCCCCGGGCCACCACCAGGCCCGTGCGCGTGAACACCGTCCGTACGCCCGCCTCCTGCGCCGGGGCCGCCGCCTCCTCCCACTCCACGCACAGCGACGGCAGGAAACCGTCCCCGGGCGGGGCGTCCTCGTCCACGGCCCGGTCGCCGGTGTCACCGTAGAAGCCCATCGCGCTGCCGCTCACGAACACCCGCGGCGGGTCCGGCAGGGCCGCCACGGCCTCGGCCAGCGCGGCCGTGCCCAGCACCCGGCTGTCCCGGATCTCCCGCTTGTAGGCGGCCGTCCAGCGCCGGTCGCCGATCCCGGCCCCGGCGAGGTTCACCACCGCGTCGCAGCCGGCCAGCCCCGCGGTGTCCACGTACTGCCCCCCGGGGTCCCAGCAGACCTCCCCGGCGCCGCGGGCCGCGCGCCGCACCAGGCGCACCACCTCGTGCCCGTCCGCCCGCAGGGACCGCACCAGGGCGCTGCCGATGAGACCGGACGCGCCGGCCACCGCGATACGAGAACGTTCCATGGGTCCCAGCATGCCGGGACCGGCGGGAGAAAACCCGTGGGGCCCCGGTTCCGGCCGACTTAGGGTGACCGCATGCCGGATCCGTACATACGCACCGCCCTGCCCGACGACGACGAGGAACTCGCCGCTCTCGACCGCGCCACCTGGTCGTACCTGCACGCGGTGATGCCCGCGCCGCAGCCGCCGTACGACCCCTTCTTCAGCGAGCGGCACGCCCCCGAGGACACGCTGGTCGCCGAGGTCGACCGGCGCATCGTCGGCTATGTCCGCCTCGGCCGCGCCTACAAGATCGCCTCCAACGCGCACGTCCGGCAGATCCAGGGCCTCGCGGTCGCCGAGCCGGCCCGCGGTCTTGGCGTGGCCCGGGCGCTGCTGCGGGCGGCGATGGAGGAGGCCCGCCGCCGCGGCGCCCGCCGGATCCGGCTCGGCGTCCTCGGGCACAACACCCCGGCGCGCCGGCTCTACGAGTCGGAGGGCTTCGCCGTCGAGGGCGTGCTGCCGGGGGAGTTCTTCCTGGACGGCGCGTACGTCGACGACGTGGTCATGGGCCGACTGCTGTGACGGCGACTGCTGTGACGGCGAATGCTGTGACGGTGACCGCTGTGACGGTCAGGGCGTGATCAGGTTGCCGGTGTCCACCGGCGACGTGGCCCTCGCCCCGCGCGTGGCGTCCGTGGCCACCTCGTCGGCGGTCAGCACGTACCCCGTCTCGTCGTCGGACGTGGAGCGGGCGAACACCACGCCGTACACCTTGCCGCCGGTGGTCAGGAGCGGGCCGCCCGAGTTGCCCGGGCGGACCGTGGAGCGGATCGAGTAGATCTCCCGGGTCACCGTGGCGTCGTTGTAGATGTTCTGGCCGGTGGCCTCCACCTTGTTCGCCACCGTGGCCGCCTGCAGGTTCAGGTCGCCGTCCTGCGGATAGCCGGCCACCACCGCGGAGTTCCCGCGCGCCGCCGTGGTGTCGAACCGCAGGACCGGCGCCCGCAGCTGCGGCACGTACAGCACCGCCACGTCCCGGTCCGGGTCGAAGAGGACGACCTCCGCGTCGTACGACGGCCCGACCCCGCCGATCCGCACGCTCGGGTTGTCGATGCCGGCCACCACGTGCGCGTTGGTCATCACGTGCTCCGGCGCGAACACGAACCCGCTGCCCTCCCGGCCCTGGGTGCCGGAGGAACCCTCGATCTTGACCGTGCTGCGCTTGGCCGCGCTGGTGGCGGCCGCCGTGACGTTGTCGCCGGAGGGTTTGGCGACCTGGGCCGTCGACTCGTTCTCGAACGGGTTGAAGACCTGCGGGAAACCCGCCTCGGTCAGCGCCGAGGTGGCCCGCGAGAACCAGGCCGGCGTGGTGTCCGGCATGGTGTTCTGCACGGCGCCGAGCAGCTTCGAGTCCCGGATCGCCGTCGTCACCACCGGCGACGAGGACGCGGCGAGGACGCTCGCCGCCACCCAGGCCACGATCAGCACCGCCACCGAGTTGGCGACCGCCCCGCCTATCCCGTCCGCCACCCGCAGCGGCCCCCGGTCCAGCTCCCGGCGCAGCCGCAGCGCCAGCCGCCCCGCCAGCTCGTGCCCCACCACCCCCGGCACCAGCACCGTCAGCACCGCGACCACCGTCGCCGTCGCCGTCCCGCGCGTGACCAGCTCCATCACCCATGGCAGCACCCACACGCCGATCACCGCGCCGCCCACGAACCCGGCCAGCGAGACACAGCCGGCCACCAGCCCGCGCCGGTAACCGGACGCCGCGTAGACGAGGACCACGAGTACCAGCACCAGGTCGAGCAGGTCCACGGAGCCGCCTTTCTCTCGGTGCCCTTAATACGGCCGGGACAGGTCCGGTGATCAGTTCACGCGCGCGAGGACTCCGGGAACCGGCCACGCGTGCGTGTACCCCCTGAAACGCCCCGGACCAGGACGATGGTTCCACCAGGTGGCACAGCACACATCGCGGGCGGAGTCGATCAACCCGAGAGTGGGTGCCATGCGTGTCATCCCACGAGCGGGGCGGCGCACCAGGATCACCGCCCTGACGCTGCTCGGCTGCCTGCCCGGCCTCGCCGCCGTCCTCGCGCTGGTGCTGTGCACCCGGGGCGCCGACCGCCCGGTCGCGATCCGCCTGGCCG
Organism: Streptomyces sp. NPDC054770; assembly: GCF_053611985.1. Classification (NCBI taxonomy): domain Bacteria; kingdom Bacillati; phylum Actinomycetota; class Actinomycetes; order Kitasatosporales; family Streptomycetaceae; genus Streptomyces; species Streptomyces sp. NPDC054770. The sequence goes on along the minus strand of NZ_JBSHBL010000121.1, from coordinate 1,789 downwards.
CGCCCGCGCCCGCCAGCCCCGCCACCCGCTACCAGGCACCCCGGCCGCCCATCGTGCCGCGCTCGGCCTGGCTGAACGACACCGTCCGCCGCACCCAGCCGCCGCCGCGCTACGACGACAAGGTCGTCGCCGTCTTCGTGCACCACACCGACTCGCCCAACGGCTACTCCTGCGCCCAGGTGCCCGAGATCATCCGCCGCCTGTACACCGGCCAGACCGGCGACCGCGCCTGGGACGACATCGGCTACAACTTCCTCGTCGACCGGTGCGGCACCATCTACGAGGGCCGCGCGGGCGGCGCCGAGCGGGCCGTCACCGGCGCCCACACCCAGGGCTTCAACCACCGCACCGCCGGCATCGCGGCCCTCGGCACCTTCACCGCGGGGGTGCCGGTGCCGCGCGCCATGGCCGACTCGATCGCCGCCGTCGCCGCCTGGAAACTCGGGCTGGCCGACGTCGACCCGCGCGGCAGCGCCGTCCTGGTCTCCAGCAACGGCCGCAGCCGCTACCAGGAGGGCGCGGTCGTCGCCCTGCCGGCCGTGGCCGGCCACCAGGACGGCTACATGACCAACTGCCCCGGAGCCGCCCTCGTCGCCCGCCTCCCGGAGATCAGGGAGACGGCGGCCCGGCTCCAGGGCAGGGCGGCCCAGGCGGGAACCCCCCTGCGAACACTCATGGAAACGCCCCTGACGGCCCCCCTGACGGCCCCGCTGACGACTTCCCTGTCACCCCCGCTCGGACCACCCGCGAAAGCGTCCACAGGAACGCCATAGGCGGCACGCAGGCCCTTCAGATCCGCGCGTCCTACCGTCGGGGACATCAGCAGCCGACTGGAGGTGGGGATCATGAACAGCAGTCGTAGCGAAGCCCGTGAGGACGCCACGGAGAAGGCCGGTTGGACCACGTCGTCCCGGGGAGCCTGGGCCGTGGTCTGCGCGGTCGCGACGGTCGTCCTCGGCCCGGCCGCGGTCACCGCGTCCGCCCTCGACCAGGCCAACGCGGCACCCATGCACCACCCGGTCAGGGCCGAGCAGACGCAGGCCTACATCCCGTCCGACGCGACCCGCCGCCGTACCGCCGTCTGACCCCTGCTCGCCTGTTCCCCTATTCCTTGAAGCGGTCCCAGAGTCTGGGGAACCGCTCGGCGAGCACCCGCTCGTTCTCCAGGTCGACCGGGGTGCCCTCGGGCTCGGAGGGCGCGGGGGCGATGCCCAGGTCCGGCGCCACGGTCCCGGTCAGCTGCTCGTACGCCTCGTCCGCCGCGTACCCCAGCTCCTCGCCGTCGCCGTCGATCTCCTCGTCGAAGTCGTCCAGCAGCTCCGCCAGCGCGTCCGGGTCGTGCAGGGCACCCTCGAAGATCTCCCGGCCCTGGGCGATGAGCCAGCACCGGAAGAAGTCGAACGCGTCGTCGCTGGCCCCGTCCAGCAGGACCCAGGCGGCGCCCCACAGATCCCAGCGGTAGGCGCGGTTGTAGCGGGCCTCGAAGTGACGGGCGAAGTCCAGGACCAGGTCCGGCTCCAGCTGGAGCAACCGCTCCACGAGCAGGTCGGCCTGCTCCTCGGGGTCGCCCTCGGCGGCCTGTCGGGTCGCGTCGACCAGCTCCCAGAACTCCGTCTCGTCCATCACGGGTCCAGCATCGTGCCTGGGCGGCGGGGGCGCACGCGGAGTGGTGCGGATTGTTATCCACCGCCGCCCCGCGCGCAGCGGGCGCCGCCGCCCCGCGTGCAGTAGACGCAGTGCCCTGCGTTCAGCAGACGCCGACGGCGCGGTCCGGCAGCGGGTGCCGGAC
>NZ_JBSHBL010000120.1:0-23627 GCF_053611985.1 Streptomyces sp. NPDC054770 | reverse complement strand
GGCACCGCGCGGTGCCCGCCCTCCCGTACGCCGGCGACGCTGCCTACCGGTAGTTCACGAACTGGAGGGCGAAGTCGAGGTCCTGGCCCTTCAGGAGCGCGATCACGGCCTGGAGGTCGTCGCGGCTCTTGGAGGTGACGCGCAGTTCGTCCCCCTGGACCTGGGCCTTCACGCCCTTGGGACCCTCGTCGCGGATGATCTTCGCGACCTTCTTCGCGTTCTCCTGGGAGATGCCCTCCTGGATCGACGCGAAGATCTTGTATTCCTTGCCGGAGAGCTGCGGCTCGTCGGCGTCCAGCGCCTTCAGCGAGATGCCACGCTTGATCAGCTTCGACTGGAAGACGTCGAGGATCGCCTTGACCCGTTCCTCGGAGTTCGCCTGCATCAGGATCTTCTCGCCGGACCAGGCGATCGAGGCGCCCACGCCCTTGAAGTCGTAGCGCTGGGAGACCTCCTTGGCGGCCTGGTTGAGGGCGTTGTCGACCTCCTGCCGCTCGACCTTCGAGACGATGTCGAAACTGGAGTCGGCCATGTCCTGTGGCTCCTTGTATCAGGGGGCGTAACGGGATGCGTTCCGGCGTGCGGCGGCGGCCGCCGAGCCCGGTGTGGGGACCGGGCCGCATCCGCACCAGCCTAGCCATCCCGCGTCCCGCGGGCGGCGATCAATCGGGTGGCGGAGCACCCCTGTGGATCGGGTATTGTTTACGTCGTTGCCAGGGAGCACCGCCGAAAAGCGGTTCGGTCTGGTGGCAAACCCCCGGCGGTGTGCCCGAGCGGCCAAAGGGAGCAGACTGTAAATCTGCCGGCTCAGCCTTCCCAGGTTCGAATCCTGGCGCCGCCACACTGGGGAAAACCCCCTCCGAACAGGTTCTTAGCCTGGTCAGAGGGGGTTTCTCATTGATCGGCCCCGTTCGATTCGGCGTGGACGAGACGTGGACGTGTCTCACCCCGTACCGCCCAAATCCCACTGTCGATCAGTGCGTGTCCCCCAGGTGTCCCCCGGGGGTGAGCATGATCACTCGGGCCCATTCCACTCCCGAAGTGCCGCATCGATCCGACTGTTGGCACGCTCCCGGGTCTGGTCCAGCACCTTGGCGTACACCTTGTGCAGGACTGCGATGCTGTGCCCGGCCCGCCGGGCGCACTCCATGGCGTCCACGCCGGAACTGAGCCAGAACGACACACCGGCATGCCGCAGGTCGTAGGGACGGCGGGCGAGCAGTGAGGACGTCTCCGCCTCACTCAGGACATTTTGTCGAGCCTTTGCCCACACCTCCCCATAGCCGGTCTCCTGAAGTAGGCCGTTGCGGCTTGTCCGGAACAGCCGGCCGTCCGGCGCCGTACCGTGTGCGGCAATGTGCTCCCTCAACATGCGGACGAAATGCGGCGGGATCGGCACCGGACGGGAGTCCTTCTTGGCACGCGCTTTCAGGTGGCGCGTCTCATGTGCCGCCCCGTCGTTCGTCCAGCTCCGCCCTGCCCGGACGATGCCCTGCCGGAGGGTGAGCATCCCCCATCCCGTCTCCGGGAGGTGGCACTGATCCGCGCGCAGTCCGGCAGCCTCAGCCGGACGCATGGCCGCGTAGTACAGGCACCCGAAGAACGCTTCCAAGTGCCGCCCGCGCGCCCCCTGCTCACGGACTCCCGCCAGTAGCGCGCGAACCTGGCGAGGGTTGGCGACGCTCTCGGGGTCCACCGCCTCAACTGACTTCGGAGCCGTCCACTTCACGGCCGAGAGCGGGTTGACCGGCATGCTGAAGTACTGCTCTTCGACAGCCAGTCCGAGAACGTCGCTCAGGCACGCCCGCTTTCGCTTCGCGGTGCGCGGCGAAGCCTCCTTCCCGTCCAGTCTCAGGGCGAGAGCGTCCAAGGCCAGTCGGACGGTGGCCGGGTCTTCCAGCGCAGAAACCGGCATGGAGTGCTTGGCGATCCACTCCAGGGCGCGGGCCACGTCGTCCGGTGCAGTCTCGTTCCAGCGGTTCCGGTTGTACGCCCACCCGTAGAGAGCGCGTCGCAGAAGCGCCGGATCGGGCCTGCCGGCCTTCGTCTTCACGAGCGCGGGGGTGATGGTGGCGAGCGCGTCGGCGTAGTTCTTGCGCGACTTGGCCGGCGCCAAGGCCCACTTGCGATCGATGTACGTACGCGTGTGCTCGTACCAGGTGACGGAGCCCAGTTTCGCGCGCAGCTCGGAGACGGGTAGGCCCGTCTCTTCGTCGAACTGGTCGCCGCGCCGCACGGCGGACATGAGTTCCGAACGGCGTCCTTCCGCCTGCACTTTGAGCGTGTAGCTCTTGGAGTGCTTGCGCTCTCCGACCAGCCAACGGAGGCGATAGGGCTTCGGGCGATCCTTGCGGATTTCGATGGAGTAGAGGCGAACGTCATAGGTCAGTGACATGCAAACTCCAGAGGGGCCCGCGTGAGGCGGGCCCCTCGTGTCTCGGGCGCGTAGGCGGAGGTCAGGCGGCGGTTTCTTCCATGGACGACCACCACGCGTCGAGGTCGTCGCGGCGGCAGCGGATCTGCCCGTTGGGGAGCTTGATGAGCTTGGGGGCCTTGCCACGGGCGCGCATGCGGTAGAAGGCGGCGCGGCTCATGTCGATCTCTTCGAGGACTTCGGGGAGCTTGAGCATCTTGGGGCGGGCCACAGTGCTACTCCTCGCGTGGTCTGGTCTTGGGGCGGGGTGGTCTGTGCTGTCCGAAGCTGGGATTTCTGCGTCATCGCGTCACCTGCGTCAATCAGGCTTCTGACCTGCGGGTTCTGATGACGCAGTGCGGCGGGCCCTGCGTCACCGATGACACGAGCGCTCGTCACGGGGTGACGCTGATGACGCGGGATGACGCAGCATTCACCGTCTGCGTCACCCGCTTTCGCCGCAGGTCAGCGGCCGTCTGTCAGGCCCTCGGTGACGCGGTGACGCAGATCTTCCCTACTTAGGAAAAAGAATGGGGGGTGTCTGTGGTCAGTGCGTCCGCTCAGGCTTGAAGAAGGAGCCGCTTCGCGGCGCGACCTGTGCAGGGCGGCGCCGCCACCGAACAGCAAGAGGAGCACCCCCGGCGCGGCGTGCTCTTCTTGCTTGTCCGCCTGTGCGGCGGCGGTCAGAACGCGGTCTGCTGCTCGGGCGGCGGGGGCGGGGCCTGGCGGCTGAGTTCGATGTAGCGGGCGGCACTGGTGCGTCCCCAGTCGACGAGGACGCCCCGCGCGGCCAGGGTGGGTTGGATGCGCCTGAGCCGGTCGGAGAGGACTTTGCCGGTGGTGGGCCAGCCCTTGGGCAGGGGGCGGCATTCCTCGCCGCTGTAGAGGGCGCTCAGGGTGTGCAGCCACTCGGCCGACGTCATCCGCACCTCTTCGCCCGGGGTGAGTTCGGCGGCGTGCTTGAGGACCGTCTGGGCCAGTAGATCGCCCTCGATCACGTCGTCGTTGAGGTCGTCCAGGCTGGCCCGGTATGCCTCCAGCGTTCCGAAGCCGGTGGCGGTGTCGAGTTGGGCGCACAGGTGGGCGAAGTCGGCCATGCGCAGGTCGGTCGGGGTCTCGGCCTGTACTGCGCGGACCTTGACGGTCAGGTCCAGCAGGGAGCCGAGGACGACGGGCAGGATCTCGGCGTACTCCGCCCACAGTTCCGCTTCGGTGCGCCGCACGCGGGGGCGTTCCAGGCGCAGGGTGAGGAGTCGTTCGGCGAGGTCGGGGCGGATGACGCCGACGTCGATGCCGGTCAGCAGCATGGGCCGGCGGTAGCGGGAGCGGACGACGTCGCCGTCGGTGAACAGCGCGCGCTTGATGCTCTCGGCTCCGGTGATGATGCAGCACATGAGGTCGGACAGGTCCGGGGGCAGGTGGGAGAGGTTGTCCAGGGCGGTGATCCATCCGGCCGCGACCGCTGTGATCATGTTCTCTTCGTCCTTGGGCGCCCTGCGCAGGTCGCCGGTCATGCCCTCGATGATCCGCACGAGCATCCGCCCGCCGGTCGACTTGCCGGCGCCCTGCGGGCCGGTGAGGAACGGGGCGGGGACGGGTGCGGACGGCTCCAGGCAGCCGATGAGCCACGCGATGGCCAGTGCCTCGGTCTTGGCGTCGGCGAAGTTGCACAGCCGCATCAGCAGGTCGATGCCCTTGCCGTTGGTGTCCTTGGCGGGCAGCGGGAGTTCCCCGGTGAGCTGGGTGCGCCGCCAGCACACCTCTTCGGGGTCGGGAACGCGGATGTCCCAGCCGGTGGGGTGGATGCGGACGGACTGCCCGTCGTCGCGACCGAGGTCGAACCAGGTGGCCCCGTCGAAACCGGGGGCCACGCGGATATGGGTGGGCTGTACCTGCTCGGTGAGGGCGAGTGCCTCGATCAAGTCCAACGCCTCCTTGAGGGCGGTTCCGTTGAAGACGCCGACCCCGTCACGGAAGAGGCCGACCATGAGTTCCTGGCGGTGGCTGCCGGTGGTGCCCTGGGAGCGGATCGGGCGTGCGACGGGGTGGCCGGTGCGCTGCGCGTACACGGTCCCGTCCACGGTGCGGAAGTACCGGAAGTGCGCTTGCGCGTAGTCGGTGATGACCTTGCGGGCGGGTGTCTGCTCGTCGTCGGGCATGGTCACAGTCCCAACGTGGTCAGGGCGTTGGCCCACGCGTCCGTGCAGTGCCGCGGGGATTCACCCTTGGCCTGCGCGGCGGTGAACAGCCGGCCGACATGGGCGTCGGTGAGGCAGCCGCACCGGCCGTGCGTCGACAGGACCGCGAGGAACGTGCGGTACACCGTCGCGTGGACGGCGCTGCGGGCCTCGGTGATCCGCTGCACGGCCATGGACACCCCACGGTCCAGATAGGTCGGTGTGCGGTGCGGGCATACGCCCCCCTGGCCCCTCAGAGGCGCTGTGAGGCTCTGTGCCGCCCTGCGGGGCGCAGGCGGTTCCTTCACTGCGAGAGCGCGCACAGAGTCCGGCAGAGGCGCCGTGGCGCCCGTGCCGTTTCCGAGCCAACGGGCGTACGCGGCAAGGGACTTGATGTCCACGCCCGGCCGCACTGCGTTCGCGGACGGCATGGTGCCCAGGTAGATCCAGTGCTCTCCCCGCGTCGTCGCAACGGTGCGGGTGGCGGGCAGCGTGGCGCGGGCCCATGCGATGGCGGCGGGGTCGTCCAGGTCGACCACGGTGAGACCGGCGCCGCCGGGGTGGTAGGCCACGGCCGCCGCGTGCCGCCACGCCGGCGCCCACGCGGGCGAGGCGATGACGGCGGGGTCGGTGGTTGCAGCCGCCCACGCGTGGCACGGCGCAGGGCACCCGCAGGCGCCCGCCGCCTTCATGTGGGGCCGGCCCCCGCACGCGTTCCGGGCGCAGGCGGGGCAGTTCCCGAACGGCAGCTTTCCCCGGCGCAGGGGCAGCACGGGCAGGCCGTCGGCCGCCAGACGCAGGGCGGTGCGCAGGTGCTCGCTCATGCCGCGACTCCCAGGGTCGGCGCGAGCGAGGTGAGGTAGGCGCGGCCGATCCACTCCATGTACGCCGGGGGCAGTGCCTCGCGCAGGCGGAAGTGGTCGGTGGACCAGCCGATGCCCTTGGCCTCCCGGATCTCCTCCACGGTGGCCTTGCCGCCGCCCTTGCCGTACGCGGCGACGTAGGGACCCTCGTGGTAGGTGCCGTGGCGCCAGCCGCGCACCCGCCCGCGGTGGCGAGGGTGGACGGGTTGCACCGTGGTCCAGCCTCCGAGTTCGAAGTAGCGGTGCATGAGCACTCCGAGGCCGAACTGTTCCCCGCACAGGCGGATGTCCTTGCGGACGTCGGAGCCGGCCACGTTCTCGATCGAGTACGGCCGGCCCGTCGCCTCCAGTGCGGCCCGCACCGGCCGGATGAGTCGGGGGTAGGTGCGGCCGATCGCGGCGTTGCGGGCCCGGTTGGTGCCCTTGGTGGGGGCGCCCTCTCCCTGGCAGGGCGGGGAGACGTGGATGTAGTGGAACCGGTGGCCGTGTTCGCGGATGAAGTCGACCACGTCGCCCTGGTGGAAGGCGTCACCGCAGTAGTCGGGTTGGGCTTCTTTGTCGACACCGGTGATATGGACGTTCGGGCCGAACCCGCGGCGCAGGCCCTCGGTGGCGCCACCGATGCAGCAGCAGCCGTCCAACACTCGGAAGGGCCCGATCGGCGCGAGCAGTCGCGGAATGAGGGTGGGTTGGGTCATCCTGGATGTCTCCAGTTCCTTGGTGATGCTGGACAAGGGCGGCCCGGTCTTTGGCGAGAGGGGCCGCCTTTGGCGTTGTCAGCCGTGGTGCTCGTTGCGGGTGCGGGCGATCAGGCCCCGCGTGTGGGTGGTGTTGTTCTCCTGCCGGACCGGTCCGGCGTAGTGGTGGTGGTTCTCGGTGTGGACGCCCTTGAGGGAGCGCAGTGCGGTTCCGATGGCGGTGAACACGCCGGCCACGGCGGCGATGGGGAGGGTGACGAACAGGACCGAGGTGAGGGAGACGGCGGCGAATCCCTGGCAGGCGAGCCAGACACCGCACCCGACGCCGACGAACGCGGCACCGACTCCGATGCCGGCAACGGCGGTCCCGGCGGCCCACGCGGGCACGATCCGCCGGTCCGGCTGCATGACCGGGGGCGTGTCGCCGTAGGCGGGAAGCGGGCTGTCGTCGCGGTAGGCGGTGGGGGTCTCGGGAGCGGGCCGGTAGGCGTCGGCGATGATCCGGGCCGCTTCGGCGGCGGCCACGTCGTCACTCATCCGGACGCCGGAGTCGAGCGGCTGAGGGGTGGTCTCGGGGAACATGCGGAATCCCTTCCGGTCACGGTTCAGGGAGGAGAAGACACCCCCTGCCGGGGGCGCTGAGAGGGGGGTTTCAGGGGTCTGACCTGGGGTGCCTCCCTGCCTCCCTGGCTGATCATTCATGCAGGTCAGGGGGAGGGAGGCGGGTCAGGGAGGGAGTCAGGGAGTTCTCCCTGCCTCCCTGACCCGGCACGGGTCGGCTCCCTGTCACTGGGAGGCGGAAGCGGAACCCGTCTCGTCGCGGTCGGCGAGCGCGCGGGCGAGTCGGTCGCGGCCGATGACCATGCGCCCGTCGGACTTGTACGGCTCCGTGCCGGTGCCGTCCAGGACACGCTTGAGGTCGATGAAGGACCACTTGCCGTATGTGTCCGCGTCCAGCACAGCGAGCCGCTTGAGGACGTCCTGGGTGAGCACCCGCGCGTCCGTGCCGACGACCGAGGCGATGTCCGCGAGTGCGTCGCGCTCCTCCCGGTCCGGCTCGACGGCGTGCAGCGTGGTGATGCCGTTGCGCAGGGCCTTGGCGCGCGCAGCGAGCGCTTCGGCCGCGTCGTCGTCGATGTAGTGGGTGCGCACGGTGATGGATGCCTGGCCGGCCGGGATGCTGATGCCGTCCGAGGCGACCACGAGGGTGCCCTTGTCCAGGCCGGGGCGCAGCAGGTTGGGGGCGGCGCCGCCGTCGACGGCCTTGTCCCCGAGCGCCATGCGGGCCTGCTGCTCGGTGCCCAGGGCGAGGGAGGCGCGGGTGTGGGCGCCTTCCCGGACCAGCTTGGGAAGGTTGTCGTTGGTGGGGTCCTGGGTGCCCTGCCACATCAGCACGTCCACGGCCCGGCCCTGGTTGTGGATCTTCCGCACGGCCATGAAGTACCGGGAGGTGGCCTTGGACCCGCCGTAGGGCCGGTTCTCCTCGTCCTTGGCCGGGCACATGAACGCCACCTGCGCCTCGTCGACGATGACGATGAGCGGGGGGAACACGGCGTGCGGGTCGCTCTGGCGGGCCTGGAGACGGCGGTTCATCTCGTCCACGGCGGCCTCGGCCATCTCGGTCGCCTGGATGACGTGGTCGTCCGTGGGGCCCTGGATGAGGACGTCGGCGATGCCGTCCAGGAAGCGCCAGTCCCCGACGCCCTTGAGGTCGGCCGCCCAGAACTGCACGGAGCGATCCAGCGCCAACCACAGGGCGAGGGAGCGCATGGCGGCGGTCTTGCCCTGGTTGGACAGACCGGTGATCAGAAGGTGGCGCTGGAACAGGCTGATCTGTGCGGCATCGCCGCGCAGATCCTGACCCCACGGCGCCTTGCCGGTCTTGTAGTTCGCGGTCATCGTCTCGTCGGTGACCAGCGGAGACGGCCCGATCGGCTCGTCCAGCGCCCCGGAGTCGGCGACCCACAGCCGGACCGTGCGGGCAGCCTGCGGGATCGTGATGAACACCTCGTGCTCATGCCGGGTCAGGTTCTCCGCCAGCTTGCGGCGGCGCTGCTGTACCTCGTTCGTCGCCACCCCCGACGGGAGCGTGACGTCGACCTCGACACCGCATCCGGCGATCCGGATCGGACCGAGCATCGATGCGCCGGCGTCGCCCATCTCCTTGATGGCGTTGCGCAGGGCCGGGACGCCGAGGTCGCGCAGGGCCTTGACCACGATGGACGGGGTGATCGGCTCACCCTCGCCGGAACGGGCCTTGGCGGGCAGGGCCCATTGGGGTGCGGCCTGCTGCTTGCTGCCGACGGCCCACAGGGCGAGCAGGGCGAGGAACGGGGCGATCGTGAGCGCGGGCCCCCACACGATCTGAATGATCCGGATCAGAGTGGCGATGAAGTCGATGGTGGCGGCGAGCGGTGTGATGACGTCCGCCGGATGCTTCGTGTTGATGGCCATCACGACTCCGAGCGCCACCAGCACCCCGACGCCCATACCGGTGCCGACGGCGACGCCCTTGGCCGCTTCCACAGGTGAGTGGAGCAGGTCCATGCGGCGATGGTGGCGGGCCTGCCGGAAGCGCTGGAGACGCTCCTCCCACTCCTCCGCCACCTCGATGTTCCCGGCCGCTTCGGCGGCGCGGATCATGCGCTCGTAGCGGGCCCCGGTCCGCCCGTCCCAGGTGCGGCGGGCCACGATCCGGCCCCCGTTGAACGTGTACAGGGAGTGCCGGGCGACCGCCCGGACCACGGTCTTCGTGTTCTCGTCGGTCGCCGCGCGCTTGATGGCCCGGCCGGAGCGCACCCACAGCGGCAACCGCGGGGCGGGTGCCGGGTCGGGGACGATCGTGAGCACGGTCGGGGCGTTGGCGCCGGTGGGCGGGTCGGTGGGCTTGTGCAGGTTGATGACGTTCTCGGTCATGACGGCAGGTCTCCAGTGCGGGAGGCGAGAGAGGGAAGGTCACGGGAGCGCGCGCGGTTCTCGGCACGGCTGAGCTGGTCCGGGCGGGTGCGGGGGCCGTCGACCCAGCAGAAGGGGCGCAGGGTGTCGGCGGCGGTGAAGACGCGGATGGCGCTGCCGGCCGGCGCGTCGGGCAGCGGGTAGACGCGGGCGCCGTCCACGCTGGCCAGCAGGCGGGCGCCGTGGTGCTCGCACCCGTTCGCGCCGGCGTTGAAGGCGTCCAGCACGGTCACCACGACCGGACCGACACACGGCGTGGGGTCGTCCGGGTGAGCGGCGGGGCAACGGCGGTCCATGCTCACCACCACCCCGACGACTTCTTCGCGGCCTTGTCGCGCTTGGCCTCGGTGAGCAGGTGGCGCCGCTCGAAGTAGAGGGCGTTCAGTTCCGCGTTCAGCCGGGTCTCGGCGGCGGTGCCGATGGAGTCCATCCGGTCGTCCGCGCCGTCCGTGCTGCGGCCCTTGTGGATGCTGCGGGCGCCGCCGGCCATCGCGCGGAGCATGTCCCGGCGTTCGCGGCCGGTGAGCGGCCACCACTCGCCCCGGCGGACCGCTTCCAGCTTGCTGGTGGTCTTGCGGATCTCGCGGTCGATTCGGCGGATCTCCGAGTTGTTGCCCATGTCAGGCAGTCCCTTCCGCCCGGTACGGGTCGGGGTAGGCGCACGGCGTGCAGGTGCCGAGCGACGGGGGGATGACGTATCCGGCATCGCGCCGGCAGGCGGGGCAGGTGCGGCGGGCGGCATTGGCTTTGGCGAGCGCCGCCCGCCGCGCCGGCGTCATGGGCCGGACCGGTTTGGCCAGGTCGACGCGGTACAGGTAGGCGATGAGCGGGGGCCGCCGGTGGCGGGGGCGTTCGAGCTGCGCGGCCACCTGTTGACCGCCGGGGCGCAGGCTGCGGGCCCGGAGTTGGCGGCGGGTGGCGTAGCCGTCCGGTGCCAGGTGCCACCGGTAGACCGGCAGCGCCGCCATCAGATGACGCGCTTCCAGGCGGCCCGAAGGCGTACCTCGGATGCGGAGTGGCCGGCCGTGCGGAAGCGGGTGGCCATCTCCCGGTACGACAACGGCGGTTGCTCGCTGTGGCGGATCTCATCGACCAGCGTGTCCAGCGCCGCGTCACTGAGCGCGGGGGCCGGCTCCAGCGCCGCCACCGGCTCGCTGGGGCCCCATACGGGGAGTTCCCACGAGGGTGTGACGTCGGGTGTGACGCGGCTCGTCACGCTGGTCAGGGCCCGTCCAGTGCTCTCGCCCTTACGGGCCGTCTCCAGCGTCGACCACGCCCCGGCAAGGGTCTCAGCGGTCTTGGCCTGGACGCGTGCGACGCGGGCGCCCGCCTCGGTCACGGCCGTCAGCCGCGTCTCCTCCGTGGACGCTTCAGCCCGCAGGCGGGCACGGGCCACGGCCGCGTCATCGCGGGCTTCCTGCTGAATGCCCCGGATCGTGTCCAGCGCGGCCGGGGTGAGCGCGGTCCGCTCCCACAGCCCGTGGACCAGCCACAGCATCTTCGCGGCGATCGGCAGCCACGCCACGGCCAGCCACGCCCCCATGGACGCCTCTGCGGTCACGGCGTGGGTGACCAGGACACCGGAGGCGACCGCGCCGAAGGACCACCCGACGGCGGTCACGGCGTTGCTGTGGTCGCCCTGCGCGGCCAGCCGGCGTTCGTAGGCGAGGGTGGCGAGCCATCCGCCGTCGATGCCCAACCCGACGACCAGGGCGACGTACCAGGGCACGGCCGTCCCAAGCCACATCATGACCACGGCCAGGGTGAGCACCATGGACACGGCCGTCATCGCGACCGCCGGCAGCACGGTCAACAGGCGCTTGGCGTTGAGGTTCCTCATGCGGCACCGCCGGGCAGGGTCTCACCGGCCGTGCGGTTGAGCAGGGCGACGCGGGCGGCGAGCGCGCGGCGGCGGGCCCGGCGCAGGCGCCGGATGTCCAGCTCGGTCGGGGTGCGGTCCAACGTGATGATCTGCGCGTCCAACAGGTCGACGTCCGCCAGGATGACGGCCATCTCGTTCTCGATCGCGTCCAGTTCCGCGTCCGTCGGTTCGATCCATTCGGCGAACGCGGTAACAGCGTCCTGAACAGTCACGATGGTGCTCATAGGGTCGTGTCTCCTTCGAAGTGAACGGCCCGTCAGCGGCTCCCGGGTGGCACCCCGGGAGCCGCGCGCCGTTTGGGTTGAGGCGGTGCAGTGGTCAGCGGCGGAAGGCCCAGCGGGTGAGCGCGCTGAGCTGGTCGGTGACGTCGGTGACGCGGCCGGATTCGAGTTCGTCGGCGCGGTTCTCCAACTGCTTGGCCCGCTCCTCGTTGCCGTGGTCGCGGGCCCACACGGCGGCTTGCCGGTTGTCGTCGGCCTGGCGCCGCATGCGGTCGGTGATCCTGGGCATGTCGGGTTCCTCTCAGGTCTGCGAACAGATGGCGGTGCGTGCCCCGGGCCGGATTCGATCCGGCGCCCTTCACGGCTGGTCACCGGGGCTGTTAGGCACGGCTCTGGCCGTGCGTCCGTCTTTTCGACTCGGGGAGACGGGGCCCACCTATTCAGTTCTCAAGGAACGAGCGCTGCCTTCGTACTCACCCCCGTGACCAGGGGTTTTCCTCCGGGCCATACCTGTACGGCAAAGCCGTACGTGACACCCTGTCTAGCTTGTCTGGAGTAGTGCCTGCGCAAGAGATTGCACGAGTTGAGCTTGGAGAGTCAAGCCCCCTGGTCTAACTTGTACGGAGGAGTCGGAGTGGAGGAGATCCGTTGCCGGTGCGACGCGGTATGACCAAGGCCCAAGAAATCGCCTATGACCTGCGGGAACAGATTCAATCGGGGGCGTTGGCGGGGGGTGATGCGCTTCCGAGCGAAACGCAGATGATGAGTCAGTACGGCTACAGCCGTGAGACCGTTCGCGCCGGCGTCCGCCAACTCGTTGAGGAAGGGCTGGTCGTCACGGGCCAGGGGCAGGGGAAGTACGTCCGCGAGGACTACCCGCCTGTCGTGTGGAACTGGACGACGCTGGAGAGCCGGAGTCGTCACGCCAACGCAGTTGAAGGACGAACCGCTGGAGACCAGTGGGCGAGCGCCATTTCGGAGAACGGGAACGCTCCCCGGCAAGACATCACTGTGTCGATTGTGGAGCCGCCGGCTCACGTCCGTGAGCGCCTTGAGCTGCCAGCAAACGGGCTGGCCGTGGCACGCAAGCGTGTCCGGTTCATAGACAACCGGCCCTACGCCCTTGCTGACTCGTACTTCCCTCAGGAACTCGTCAGCGGTACACCCCTGATGGAGCCCCGAGACGTCTCCGCACCTGGTGGCATCTTGGCTTCCATTGGGCTCATCCAAGACAAGTACGTGGACGAGATCTCAGTGCGCATGCCGACTCGCCAGGAGGCCGAACTACTTGCTCTACCTGCGGCAACACCGATCGCAGAGCACACCCGAACGGGCTACAACGCGGACGGCCGGCCCCTCCGCTGCATGGTCACAATCCTCCCCGGAGACAGGCACAAGATCCTCTATGAAGTCGGCACGGACTGAGTACCTCCGCCCCGCAGCGGCGAAGGACGTACCCGCCCTCTTGACTCTGCGAACAGAGGCTGAGGGATGGTTGCGCACCAAAGGCACGGATCAGTGGAGCGACCCGGAAACGGGCGAACGGGCCATCGGCAAATGGCGCGCCAGCATAGACGAGGGGCGCGCGTGGGTCGTGGTCGACGAGGGTGAACGGGTGCTCGCGACGGTCAGTCGCGGCCCCGTTGACCGGGACTTCTGGACGGACGCGGATCACCCCGAATCAGCGCTCTATCTGTACAAGCTGATCGTTTCCCGGGAAGCGTCTGGTCGGCACCTTGGCACGCGCATCATTGACTGGATGTCCCGGCTGGCAGCGCTCGAAGGGCGTTCCTGGGTGCGCATCGACACTTGGCGCACGAATACGGGTCTGCACGCCTACTACGAGCGGTTGGGCTTCAAGCACGTCCGTACCGAAGCGCCTGCACATAGGCTCTCGGGATGGCTGGCCCAGCGCCCTGCGGGTGAACTGGCCCTGCCTCAGGAGCTTTTGCCTGTGGGTATCGGTAACGGGCACGGCGGCGACAGCGGGCGCATCCAGGTGCCTACTCAAGGCGGCCAGACCGTAAACGACTGACGGGCAGCTGGTGGGACGGGCCCCTTGCGCGCCCACGCTTTCCGCGCGGTCGACGCCAGCCGACAGGTTGGGGTAATGCAACGCCTATGAGGGCACGGCCGAGGCCGTGCCCTCATAGGCGTTCCGCCCAGCCAAACCAGGTGTCTGGACGCATCCGTCCAGAGTCGCCCGGGCTGCCGCGGGCCGCGCGGTGAGACGGTTGCGCCGGGGCTTTAACTGAAGTCTCAGTTCCCGATGTTGTCGGTCCCGCCCGGCTCTCTCCGCAGCTTCTCCACCTTTCGCAGGAAATCCCGATGCGCCTGGTCGGTCTGCTCCAATAGGTCGTACCAGCTGCGCCGCTCGACGTTAACGCTCTCTTTCAAGAGTCTGCGATTCGTGCGGCTCAGCCGATCGATATGGTCCACGATGAAGGTAAGCCGGCGAATCGGGAACTGTGCAGCGAACTCCGGGTTGTCGTCTAGGAACTCCTCAAGGCTTTCAAGGTAGTCGACTGCCCTAGTGAACTCATCGTCCGTCAGGTGATAGTCAACCCGTTTGATCTCAACTACCCATATGGTTCCTCGCGGGCCATTCAGGAGTACGAAATCCGGTCGACGGTCGGGATCACGGATGCTGCTTGTGGCAATCAAGCGGCTAGACCTTTTGAAGTACCAGGATTCGAAGCTGTTTCGGACACGGTCGAGTGCCTCGTTCATTCCGAGTGGAGTCCATTCCGGGGCCAGCAGCCACGGCGCTCTCTCGATAAGGTCTTGAAGCGGACGCTCCAGTGTGTTGCCATCTGTTATTAGCTGTCGGAGCCTGGTGACGACATCAACCCGTTCTTGCGCTACCTGGCCAAGAGCGTAGAACTCTGCGATCCTGGCCTTCTGGAAAAGTGCCAGGACTACGTCAAGCGGATTTTCCACCTCCTTGGAAACCTTGTGCAGGGTATCCAGAAGTTCCCGATGTGGTGCTATGTTCTTGGCGAGCTGTACATACCGCTCTACTCGCTGAGGATCTGAAGCTGCTTCCCGATCGCTGTCAGCTACCAGGATGTTGAATGCCTCTTTCACCGAATTCCGATACTGCGGATCTCCGGGAGACTCTGCTTGAAGTCGGACGTCGAGGCTGGCTGCTTGTTCGAAGACTTCACGCGTACGCCTCTGAACTGAGGACCTGCCCCGCTTGGCTAGTTCCTTGACCTGTCGCGCGCCCCATGTCTGCAGCACTTGGCCGAGATCTGAGCTCCAGATGATGTCCTGCCGGTCGGAGCGAACCAGATCCTCATCCTCGTCCAGCCATTCGGCGTGGATCTCACCCGTTAAGTAGGAGCGAACGCTCCACTCTCCGGTGAAACCAGAAGTCCGGCCAAAGTCGCGAGTGGTTGCGACGATCTTCCCGCGGGCGTAAATGCGGACACCGGCCATAACCTCGTCCTTGTACGCATCTTTTGCGAAGGCCAGCCATCCGGACACAGGCAGTGGATCAAAATGCTCTGGGCCGATGGGTGTCCGATCGAATGTGACCTTCGTGTCCTCTTGAAGGTCAATTTGCAGTTCTCCCAGCCGGAATGACTCCTGTGTAAGCCCGGGGAGTGCTTCGCCCTCTCGCGTGTTGACAACCTCGACGTCCCAGTCGTCGCGCCGGATTCCGAAGCGAGCACAGAGTTGTCGGTGCAGTTCATCGCCCTTAGGGACCAGCTTGCGGTTGAAATCTCTGAGGCGGATACAGGTGCCGTGTTGTTCACGGAAGGTGCCGTCGAGAGGACCGACAACGGGAAGATAGTCATCCTCAGAGTCAAACATCATGTCTTCAAGGTGCAACAGGATGTGAGAGACTCGATATCCACGGTCAGTTGGTTCACCGCCGGCTGTGATTACCTCCACGGTCCGGCAGATCCCGAAGGGAGCTAGCTTTCCAATTCCCTTCCTGCCCATAACCCGCCGTTCTCTGCGACGGGAAGTGTCTTTTCCGAAACGCCCACGACGATCGGAGCCGACGAGTAGATAATGAGTGTTGACTTCGGCAGCTGTCATCCCATGCCCGTTGTCTTCCACTCTGATTTCGTACCGCTCGGCCACCGGTTTGCCGGGCAGTGGGGCAAGCCAGGTACCGAAGGGCAAGGAGACCTTGACCTCCGTGGCATCCGCGTCGTAAGCATTGGCAATGATTTCGGCTAGTACGGCGGAGACGCGATCGTAGAGCTTGATGCCGAGCTTATCCACCGTGAGTCGACTAATGCGCATCCGGTAGGGGGCGGTTGCATCGCCCACCATGGGCGCGCGCCCGTCGGCAACCCGTTGATCTCCCGACCTTTGCCTAGGCATGGCCGAAAAAAGGCCGTCAGTATCTGGCTCTTCCGGGCTCACATGTGTCATGTGACCACGCACCCCCCCAGGTAGCGTCAAGGTCGTTCTAGCTAAACACAACTGAGTGCCCGTCACAACGACATGGACCTAACGCGCTGACCCGTCGGCAGACTAAGATCACGCCATGCCCACGTACAGAGCTGTGGATCTGTTCGCCGGGGCGGGGGGCGCGACACGAGGCCTGAGAGACGCGGGCTTCCACATGCTCGCCGCCGTGGAGAACGACCCGGAGGCAGCCGAGACCTACCGTATGAACCATCCCAAGGTGCGACTGTTTGCTGACGACATCCGCACGGTGCGGCCGCAGACGCTCCTAGCGAGTGCCGCTCTCTCTCCAGGTGAACTTGATCTACTCAAAGCCTGCCCGCCATGCCAAGGGTTCTCCTCCCTGGCGAAAGGGCAGGTCGACGAACAGCGCAACGATCTCGTCCTGGACACGTTCCGCTTCGTTGAAGCGCTGCGGCCACGGATCGTGCTCCTTGAGAACGTCCCTGGTCTCGCTCGCGACCGCCGGTTGACTGAACTCGGTCACCTGTTGGCGGGGGCCGGCTACCAAGTCCGGGCTAGCACGTTGGATGCCGCCGTGTTCGGCGTGCCACAGCGGCGCAAGCGTTTCATCTACTTCGCGGTTCGGGGCGATGTCCCTTTTGCGTTCGACGGCGACCTCGTCGATCTGCTGCCAGGCAGCTTTCGGACGGCTCCCCGGACCGCCCGTCAAGCGCTCGCACACCTCGCACGCCATGGCCGTCCCGGTGATCCCCTGAATGTCCACCGGAAGAGTTCGGCTGCTGTGGAAGCCCGTATCGCTGCCATACCAGTCGGCGGCAATCGTTTCGACCTACCCGAAGAGCATCAACTGGATTGCCATAAGCGACTAACTACGCGGAACGCGGGATCGTCCTACGGCAGGGTCAAGCTGGACGAACCGGCTCCTACGATGACCACGCGTTGCACGACACCAGCCTGCGGCACTTTCATCCACCCGACGGAGAATCGCGGGTTGACGCTACGCGAGGCGGCCATGTTCCAGACATTCCCCACAAACTATAAGTTCCATGGTCATTACGGTTCCATCGAGCGTCAGATAGGTAACGCTGTCCCGGTGCGCATGGCCAAGGGCTTGGGACTGATCGCCTCCGCCATCCTGGGCGGTTCACTTGGTTGAGTCGCGTACGGGCCTGGCTTGCTGCCGACTAGCTGCTTCTCCTGCGGCCAGCAGTCCGTCGCGCACTCCGCCAAGACTCGCCAGCGTCTAGCTGGACGGCCAGTTCTGGGCGCACGCTTGTGGGGAGGAGCTGTTGCATCCCGTTCCAGCGCCCGACCTTCCTGGTGGCCGCGAGAGCGATTGGGTGGACCGCTTCGGGTTCGGTATCACCTCGTAGCTGGGCTCTGGTCCCCCAGGTGTCCCCCGGCGGCGAGTGGCATACGGAAAGCCGCAGGTCACTGACAGCGGAAGCGGCCCGCTGTAAATCTGCCGGCTCAGCCTTCCCAGGTTCGAATCCTGGCGCCGCCACACGGGAACGAAGGGCCCGTGACCTGCTATCGAGCAGGTCACGGGCCCTTCGTCATGTGTCCGTGCGCACGCCGTCACGCGTACCCGGGGCGTGTGGGCACGGAGGCGTGATGAAGATCATGCAGGTGCTTCGCCGGTGGTGCGGCCGGGGCCGGTGGTTCGTGGCGCGAGCCCTGCTCCGGGGCACACTGAACACATGTCATCCCGACGCAGAACCTGCCCGGTGTGCCGCCGCGAAATCGCCGTCGTGGCGGGCCGCTTCGCGCGCCACGACCCGCCCGGGGCGCGCGAGACCGGGGAACTGGTCTCGTGCCCCGGCTCGCGGCAGCAGGCCCGGATCGGGGTCGTACAGCCCTCGTTGGACGGTTACGTGGTGCCCGAGTTCCCGGGACAGCTGCCGTTGTTCTGAGAACTCGGTCGTTGTTCCGAGAACTCAGTTCCCCGCCACCGACTTCACGGCGACCGAGACAGGTGTCGACCCGCCGATCAGCTCCAGGGTCAGGCCGGCCGTCGCCGAGGTGTCCACCAACTCGGCCAGTACGGCGGCCACGTCGTCGCGCGTGACCGCACCCCGGCCCGTGTGTGCCTCCAGACGCACCAGACCGGTGCCCGGCGCGTCCGTCAGCGCACCGGGGCGCAGGATCGTCCAGTCCAGGGCGCTCTGCCGGGTCACGTAGGCGTCGGCCGCACCCTTGGCGCGCAGATACGCGTCGAAGACCTCGTCGCCCTGGTGCGCCGGGTCCGCGCCCATCCCGGAGACGACCACGAAGCGGCGTACGCCCGCGCGTACGGCCGCGTCCGCGAACAGCACCGCGGCACCCCTGTCCACCGTATCCTTGCGGGCCGTACCGCTACCCGGGCCCGCGCCCGCCGCGAACACCGCCGCGTCCGCCCCTTGCAGACGCGCCGCGACCTCCTCGACCGACGCCGACTCCAGGTCCAGCAGCACCGGTTCGGCACCTGCCGCCCGCAGGTCGTCGCCCTGCTCGGCCTTCCGGATGATCCCCGCGACCTCGTCCCCGCGCGCGGAGAGCAGCCGCTCCAGCCGCAGCGCGATCTGACCATGACCACCAGCGATGACAATGCGCATGTTTCAGACCGTACGCCCGAAGCCCCGCATCCGCTGCACGACTTCATGCGCCCCACGCGCGCGTGGTGTCCCACCGGGCGCGTCCGTCCCGGTCGGGCTTCCTGCCGGAACACCTCGCTCCGCGCCACGCGCTCCCGAGCCCCTCAGGACAACTCCCCTCGCCCCTGCCGCGGCAACCCCAGTTCCGCCGCCACCGCCGAGTTGCAGTACTCGCGGACCGCGCTGGTGCGTGCCACCACGCGCCCCCGGTGCACCACGATCCGGCTGTAGGCGAGGGAGAGCGCGCCGGCCAGGTGGTCGCCGCGTACGGCGAGGAGTTCGGCGGGGAAGCCGGCCTCGACGCGGACCTCGGGGAGGCCCAGGGCGGCGCGGGAGGCGGCGCTCACGGTGTCGTAGGCGTCCTCGGGGCGCAGGCCGTGACGGGAGGCCAGGAGGTAGGCCGCCTCCAGGGGGTCGCCGCGGCCGACGGGGTTCGACAGGTCGCGCAGGGCGCCGCTGCCGGCCGCGATCCGCACCCCGGCCGCGCGCAGCAGCCGTACCGGAGCCGTGCCGCGGCGGTCGACGGAGCCGCAGCCGCCCTGCGGCAGGCACACCACCGTGATGCCGGCCGCGGCGAGCTGGTCCGCGACCCGTGCGGCCACCTCGGAGGGCAGGCGTGCCAGCCCGGCGCACGGACCGAGGACCACGCCGGGGCGCATGCCGCCCGCCATCGCCGCGAGCCGGGCCAGCCGGGCCGGGTCGGTGGCGTCCGTGTGCAGGTCGACCGGGCAGCCGTGTTCCGAGGCCACCTCCAGGACCGCCTCGGCGTAGCCCGCGGGATCGGGGTCCAGGTCCGGGCAGCCGCCCACCACGGACGCGCCCATCTTCGCGGCGTCCCGCAGTATCGCGAGCCCTTCGGCGCCGGCGATCCCGGTCAGCACGCGCGGCATCGCGACCGCCGTGAGCTCCGCCAGTCCGCGCAGCGAGCGGCGCGCCTGGAGGACGGCGGCAAGGGCGCCGAGCCCCTGGACGTCGCCCACGCGCACGTGCGCGCGTACCGCCGTCGCGCCGTGCCCGAGCTGGAGCAGGGCCGCCTCGGTGGCGCGGCGCTGGACATCCTCGGGTTCGTACGAGACCGGGCCGTCGTGTTCGGCGGAGAGCGCGGTGTCGCCGTGGGCGTGCGGTTCTGCCGGGGCCGGGAGGAGGAGGTAGCCGGTCAGGTCCACGCGCGTGCCACCCGTGCAGGCCGGGCCGGGCGCCAGGCTGCCGGCCGTACCCACCGCCTCGATGCGTCCGCAGCCCAGCCGTACGTCCACGGTCCGGCCGTCGGTGAGCCGCGCCCCGCACAGCAGGAGCGCGGCCGGGTCGGACTGGCCCGAGGAACCCTGCGGGTTGGACGACGACGAGGGCGGCTGCGGCTGGCTGTCGGGCATCGCGCTCCATGAGGGTCGGTCCAGGCATGGGACTCAAGATCACGCAGAGTGAGTCGAGCCTAGGGTGGCGAGCCGCGTGGGGCGGGGAGGAGCGCAATAGTCGTACCGGAGCCGTCGGACCTGCGGGGAACGGTTCGGCACGCGCGCGTGGGGAGTGCCGGAAGGGGGCCACGAGGCTGCCGTGAGCCGGGCGGAAGGGGCCGCGGAGGGGCCGTGGAGGGCGGCGGGAAACGGATTTGGGTGAACGGCGGCCGAGCGTGTAATGTCTTCATCGCTCGCCCCAATAGCTCAGTCGGCAGAGCGTCTCCATGGTAAGGAGAAGGTCTACGGTTCGATTCCGTATTGGGGCTCTGGTGTGAGAGGTCCCCGTCGCAAGGCGGGGCCGATCTCATCAAAGCGGTGTAGCTCAGTCGGTAGAGCAAGCGGCTCATAATCGCTGTGTCACCGGTTCAAGTCCGGTCACCGCTACTGACAGTAGCCGATTGTGGGGTCGGTCCTTCGATCGGCTACTCTTTTATGCGTTAAACCATCCCACCCGTTCGTCAAGGAGCACTCACGTGGCTGCCACCGACGTCCGCCCGAAGATCACGCTGGCCTGCGTGGAGTGCAAGGAGCGGAACTACATCACCAAGAAGAACCGGCGTAACAACCCGGACCGTCTTGAGATGAAGAAGCACTGCCCGCGTTGCAATGCGCACACTGCGCACCGCGAGACGCGATAACAACAGGCTCGTTCGTGAGGCCGTCCCCACCCGGGGGCGGCCTCACGGCGTTTCGGGGGACGGCTTTCCCGCTAGTTTGTGGGGCATCACAGCAGACATCAGGAGGTGCCGGGCCAATGGCGCTCGACCAGTCCTTCGTGGGACGGACCTACCCACCCACCGAGCCCTACGAGGTGGGCCGGGAGAAGATCCGTGAGTTCGCCGAGGCGGTGGGCGACACCAACCCCGTGTACACGGACCCGGAGGCCGCCAAAGCACTCGGCCATTCCGATGTGATCGCCCCGCCGACCTTTGTCTTCTCGATCACCTTCCGCGCGGCCGGCCAGGTCGTAGAGGACCCGCAGCTCGGCCTGGACTACAGCCGGGTGGTGCACGGCGACCAGAAGTTCGCCTACCGGCGTCCGGTGCGCGCCGGTGACCGGCTGGCCGTGACCTCGACCATCGAGGCCATCAAGTCCCTGGCGGGCAACGACATCATCGACATCCGCGGTGACGTCCACGACGAGTCGGGCGAGCTCGTGGTGAGCGCCCTGACCAAGCTGGTGGCCCGCGCGGCGGACGCGGAAGAGGGGGCGTGAGGAACTGATGACGGCGAAGATCGCTTACGAGGACGTCGAGGTCGGCACCGAACTGCCGGCGCAGACCTTCCCCGTGACCCGCGCCACGCTGGTGCGGTACGCGGGCGCCTCCGGAGACTTCAACCCGATCCACTGGAACGAGAAGTTCGCCAAGGAGGTCGGCCTGCCGGACGTCATCGCGCACGGCATGTTCACCATGGCCGAGGCGATCCGTGTGGTCACCGACTGGGCCGGCGACCCGGGCGCGGTCGTCGACTACGGCGTCCGCTTCACCAAGCCCGTCGTCGTCCCGAACGACGACCAGGGTGCCCTGATCGAGGTCAGTGGCAAGGTCGCGGCCAAGCTCGACGACAACACCGTGCGCGTCGACCTGACGGCGATGAGCGCCGGGCAGAAGGTGCTGGGCATGTCACGGGCGGTCGTGCGGCTGGGCTGAGCCCGGCGACTCGGTAAGGGGCGCTCTCCCTCGTGGGGCGCCCCTTACGTGTGGGGCCCGTGACCCAGCGGCCCGGACCCCCTTGACGTGGTTAGTGATTGAGCACTAACTTTCTCGCATGGTCAGGATGAGCGCAGAGGAGCGGCGCGAGAGCGTCGTCCGCGCGGCGATCGCGGAGTTCTCGCAGAGGGGCTACTACGGCACCTCCACCGAGGCGATCGCCAAGCGGGTCGGGGTGTCGCAGCCGTATCTCTTCCGGCTCTTCCCGGGCAAGAAGGCGATCTTCGCCGCCGCCTCGCAGCGCTGCATCGACGAGATGCGTGAGCTCTTCGAGAAGGCGGCCGAGGGGCTGCGGGGTGAAGAGGCCCTGCATGCCATGGGTGACGCGTATGTGCAGGTCATCCAGGAGCGGCCGGAGCGGCTCCAGATGCAGATGCAGACGTACATCACCGTCGCGGCCGCGGAGGCGGAGGGTGACCACGAGTTCGGCGAGCTCGTGCGGGCGGGCTGGGGGCGGCTGTGGGACACCGTCCATCTGCTCCTGGGGGCGGACGTCGACCGCACCACGGCCTTCCTGGCCAAGGGGATGCTCATCAACACCTACGCGGCCATGGGGTTTCCGCCCGGGCACCGGGTCTGGCAGGGGATGTACCCGGACGCCGGGACCACGGGACGGCTGGAGAACTGCGGCGACGGATGAGGGGGCGGTCCGCCGTTCCCGGTCCGGGCCTTTTCGCGGGCCAGAAAATTAGTGATCAATAACTAATCCATGCAGAGCACGCTCTGGGGGAGCGATGTCACAAGAGACCGCACGTCGCGGGGGCGCCGGCTGGGCCCTCGTCATCACCAGCGTCGCCGGATTCATGGCGGCCCTCGACAACCTCGTCGTCACCACGGCCCTGCCCTCCATCCGCAAGGACCTCGGCGGAGCCCTGGACGACCTCGAATGGACCGTGAGCGCCTACACGCTCACCTTCGCCGTCCTGCTGATGTTCGGCGCCGCCCTCGGCGACCGCTTCGGCCGACGACGGCTCTTCCTCGCCGGACTCGCCGTCTTCACCGGCGCCTCCGCCGCCGCGGCCATGGCACCCGGCATCGACTCCCTGATCGCCGCCCGCGCGGTGCAGGGCGTCGGCGCGGCCATCATGATGCCGCTCACGCTCACCCTGCTGACGGCCGCCGTGCCCGAGGCCAAGCGCGGGATGGCGTACGGCATCTGGGGTGCCGTCAACGGGCTCGCGGTCGCCTCCGGACCGCTCATCGGCGGCAGCCTCACCGAACACGTGTCCTGGCACTGGATCTTCTGGCTAAACGTGCCGCTCGGCCTCGCCCTGCTGCCGCTCGCCCGCCTCCGCCTCGCCGAGTCGCACGGCACCGGCGCCCCGCTCGACGTCCCCGGCACCCTGCTCGCCAGCGGCGGCCTCTTCGGGATCGTCTACGGCCTGGTACGCGGCCCCGCCGACGGCTGGTCCAGCCCGCTCGTGCTCACCGGCCTCTTCGCGGGCGCCGCCCTCCTCGTCGGCTTCGTCATCCACGGCAGCCGCGCCAAGAACCCCATGCTGCCGATGCGGCTCTTCCGCTCCCGCGCGTTCTCCGGGATCAACGCGGCCAGCCTGCTGATGTTCCTCGGGATGTTCGGGTCGATCTTCCTGCTCAGCCAGTACATGCAGGGCGTGCTCGGCTACTCGCCCACCGAGGCCGGCCTCAGGATGCTGCCCTGGACCGGCATGCCGATGCTCGTCGCGCCGATCGCCGGAATCCTCTCCGACCGGATAGGCGGCCGCCCCGTCGTCGCCGCCGGGCTCTTCCTGCAGGCCGCCGGACTCGGCTACCTCGCCTCCGTCGTCACCGCGCACGCCTCCTACGGAGCCCAGCTGCCCGGTCTGATCGTCAGCGGCATCGGCATGGCCCTGTACTTCGCCCCGGCCGCCAACCTGGTGATGTCCGCCGTACGCCCGCAGGAACAGGGCATCGCCTCCGGCGCCAACAATGCGCTGCGCGAGGTCGGCGGTGCACTCGGCGTCGCGGTCATGTCGTCCATCTTCGCCGCCCAGGGCGGCTACGAGAGCGCCCAGAGCTTCGTGGACGGACTGCGGCCCGCCCTGGTCACCGGTGCCGCCGTGGTGGCCCTCGCCGGGATCGCCGCCCTGGTCATCCCCGGCCGGCGGCGCGCCGCGCGGCTGGTCGCCGAGGGCGAGCCGGCCCCGGCGCTGGAGACCGTCGGCGGCTGAGCACGGCTCACGGCACGCGCGCGTGGGGCCCCGTTTCCGAGTGGACGGGGCCC
>NZ_JBSHBL010000119.1:0-23821 GCF_053611985.1 Streptomyces sp. NPDC054770 | reverse complement strand
GGCCCGCAGGGGCGTGAGCGGCACCTGGAGGGCGAGCAGCGCGCCGCTCGGACCGGCCGTCCACGCCCGGCCCGGGTGCGTCGTCGCCCGGACCACGCTCGGCATCAGGCGTACGCCGACCAGGTCGCCCTCGGTGAGGTTCTTCGGCGCGAGCAGCAGACCGCGCCGCGCCCGGCGGGCCGCGAGCGTCCAGCCGCTCATCCCGCTCTGGAACCCTTCCGCCGAAGCCGCGTAGACCAGCCCCAGGCCCTGGTCGCGACCCGAGACGGCGATCTCCTTGAGGAGCTTGTCCGCCGCCGAACCGGTGAGCAGATCGGCGTCGTCGATCATCACCACCTTCGGTCCCGGCAGCGCGTCCAGCGCCGCCCGCACGGTGTCCGCCGACGGGTCGTTCTCGGTGAGCACGGTGGCCGTGGCATGCCGCTCCAGGGCGCGCAGCGGCGACTCGCGCGGGGTGAGGACGACCAGCGAGGTACCGCCGGCCAGCAGGGACACCGCGATCGAGGCGAGGGCGTTGCTGCGCCCCGACCCGGCCGGCCCGAACACCCCGAACGCCGAGGCCGAGCCCGCCAGGTCCGTGCCCACCGGGCCGCCCTCGTCGCCGCCGACGCCTAGCAGCCCCCACATCGGCCGCCGGTCGGTCTGTGCGACCTTCTCGTAGGCCTCGGCGAACTCCACCGAGCGCGGCAGCACCGCGACCTGGAACGGCCGCCGCGCGTCCGGCACTTGCGCGTCCCGCTTGCGGGCGGACTCGCCGATCGCGCGCAGCGCCTCGGCCTGCTCGGTGCCGCCGCCGGCCGCCAGCAGCGCCACCTGGGTCTCGGTGCCGCTCAGGACGTGCCAGCCACGGCCCGGCGGGATGTCGGCCGGGATCTTGTTCGGCATCATGCCGACCGCCTGGTAGTCACTGCGGTCGCCCTGCCGCAGCAGCAGCTTGTGGTCGTTGTGCGCGGCCATCCGCCCGCCCAGCAGGGAGCGTTCGGAGGTCGCGATGACGTGGATGCCCGCGGCGGCACCCTCGCGGATGAGCCGGGTCACCTCCTGCACCAGCTGGCCGTGGTCGTGCTCGTCGATGATGACCGAGAGCGAGTCCCAGCCGTCGATGAACAGCAGGATGTGCGCGGGCCGTTCGGCCTTCGGCAGCAGCTTGCGCAGCTCGTCGATGCCGGTCGCGCTGTGCGTCTGCGCCAGGTCCTGGCGGTCGGTCAGCTCCCGGTTCAGGCGGTGCAGCATCCGGCCCAGCCGCTCCAGGTCGTGCCGGGAGACCACGCCACCGCAGTGCGGCAGCGCGCCGAGCGCGGTGAGTCCGCCGCCGCCCGCGTCGATGCCGTAGATGTGCACGTCGGCGGTGCTCGCCGTCCGTGCCGCCGACCCGGCGATGGTCCGCAGCACCTGGGTACGGCCCGAGCGCGGCGCGCCGATGACGTACAGGTGCCCGAAGGTGGCCAGGTCGGCCACGGCCACCCGGCGCTGCTGGAGCTGCGGCACGTCCTCCAGGGCGTACGGCACGACCAGCCGGCCCTCGCGGGTGGCGCCGAGCTCGTCCAGGTGGTCCAGGACCAGTTCGCGCTGGAGCGGGGGCAGCCAGGGGCTGGGCTGCGGGGTGAAGTCGTCCAGCAGGTCGGCCGCGGTGCGGATCTCCTCGACGAGCGCCTGGAGGTCGGTCGGGGCCGGGCCCTGCGCGGACGTGGTGGTCACCGTCCGCGTCTCGGCGGGCAGTTCGGCGGGGCGGCCGAGCGCGTCCCAGCCCACGTCCACCGCGCGCACCGGCTTGCGGGGACCGGCCTCCGGCTCGGCCGCCGCGGCGGCCGGGGTCTCCCGGGGCCGCTCCGCGCCCACCCACGCCGTTTGGAACGGGTCCGCCTGCTTGGGCCCGCGCCGGACCAGGGCCCGCCCGGGGGTGCCGGAGGAGATATCGACGGCATCCTTGACGTCGATGATGTCCTGGCTCTCGGTCATGTCGGTGACCCGCAGCGCGATCCGCAGGTTGGTGTTGGCGCGGATGTCGCCGGTGACCACACCGGCCGGGCGCTGCGTGGCCAGGATCAGGTGGATGCCGAGCGAGCGGCCGCGCTGCGCGATGCTGATCAACCCGGGCACGAAGTCGGGGACCTCGCGCACCAAGGTGGCGAACTCGTCGATGACCAGCAGCAGCCGCGGCAGCGGGGCCAGCGCGGGATCGGCGGCCCGTTTGGCCCGGTACTCCGGGTGGTCCTTGGCGTCGGCGGCGGCCAGCACCTGCTCCCGGCGCCGGAGTTCGGCACCCAGCGACTCCAGGGCCCGCTCCACGAGGTGGGCGTCGAGGTCGGTGACCATGCCCAGGGTGTGCGGCAGCCCGGCGCACTCCTTGAACGCGCTGCCGCCCTTGTAGTCGACCAGCACGAAGGTGAGTTCGTCGGGCCGGTTGGCGGCGGCCAGCGAGGCCACGAACGTCTGCAGCAGCTCCGACTTGCCGGAACCCGTCGTACCGGCGACCAGGCCGTGCGGCCCGTCCTGCACCAGGTCCAGCGAGAGCGGCCCGTCGAAGCCGGTGCCGATGAGGAAGGACGTCGAGGCGGGATCGGTCTGCCAGCGGTCCAGCAGGGCCTGCGCGTTGGGCGGCTCCTGGTCCAGGAGTTCCAGGAGCCGCACCCGTTGGGGCAGTCCGGCGTCGTGCTCGGGGCTGACGTCCCGGATCGGGGCCAGCGCGCGGGCCAGTTGCTCGCACCACTCGGGGGAGACCCGGTCGGCGCGCACCGCGGGCAGGTCGGGCGCGCCGGGACGCCGCACGGTCAGCCGTCCGTCGGCGGCGAGCACCACACCCGTGCTCTCCTCCGGCAGCAGCCGCTCCTGCTCGTCCAGACAGACGCTGAAGATCCGCACCCGCGGGCCGTCGGTCAGCACCTGCACCATGCCGGGCACGTCGCGCAGCCGCCGCGCGCCGTCCGCGATCACCAGCACGTCGGGGTCGGTGAAGACCACGTCACGCTCGTTGCCGGCCTGCCGGCGGCGCGACTGCACCTGGGAGACCAGTTCGCTGATCCGGGCGGCGGTGGACTCGGGATCGTTGCCGATCAGCACCACGGGACCGCCCGCCGTACCGGGCCTGAGATGGGGCAGCCAGCGCGTCCACGCCCAGTCCGCCACCCGGTCGGGCTCGGTCAGGACCACGATCCTCAGGTCGCGCGGGCTGTGCAGCACCCCGGCCTGCGCCACCAGCCAGCGCGCCAGCGGCTGCACCTCGGCGGCCGGCCCCGCGACGCCCACCACACCGTGCGCGGTGATGTCGACGCCGATCGGCGTGTCGGGGATGTTCCAGCGGATCGAGCGGTGGTTCTCGTCCCGCGCCGGATCCTCCAGCTCCCGCACCGACGGCTGGTCCACCGTGCCCAGACGCAGCACCAGATGGTCGGGGTCGCGGCGGCGCCGCTCCCAGAGCCGGCCACCGGGACCGGTCGCGATCAGGGCCACCGACGCCGGGTCCGGGCCGGTCTTGTCCCGCACCCGCCGCTCGCCCACCACCGCGTCCCGGACCTGCTCCTCCAGGACGTCGAGGCGCCGCTCGTAGGCCGCCTCCGACTCCAGGAACTGCTTGCGGGCCGCCCGGCGGCCGGTCGCCCAGTTCGACAGCATCATCATCGGGCTGAGGAACAGGAACACCAGGAAGTAGTACGACTTGAAGATGCTGACCATGAACAGACCGAGGACGATCGGGGAGATCATCATCACGGTCGGGAACGGCCGCTTCTGCGGCGGCGACGGCGGCTGCGGCAGCCGGACCCGCGCGGCGTCCAGGTGCGGGGCGATCCGCGGCGGCCGGTTGTAGTCCACGCCGTAACCGTCGGCGGACGGCGTGACGGCCGCGTCCGCCTCGACCGGGGCGCTCATCCGCAGCAGCACCGGACCCACCGTCAGGTCCTCACCGGCAGGCCAGGGCACCGGGCCGGGCCCCGCCGGGCGTTCGCGCGGCGGCTGCGGGCGGGGCCTGCGCAGCTGGGTGATGGCGTCGTCGGGCGGCGGCGAGGCGAGCCGGGCCCGCACGGCGGCCTCGGGATCGTCGTCGATGCGCTGCCAGGCCGCGCTGCCGTCCGCGCCGACCGTCACCCACAGGCCGTTCTCGGGCACCTCGTCGGCGGCGTCGAGCCGCAGGGCACACAGCGGATCGGTGCCGATCTCGTGGCTGCCGGGACCGAGCCGCCAGGTCCGCCCGGCGCCGGGCCCGGAGACCAGGTGCACCTCGGCGAGCACCCCGTCCAAGCCGCCGTCGCTGTCGTCGTCGTGCACCCGGACCAGGTCGGCCGGGCGGGCCGGGCCGCCTAGCCCGACCAGCCCGCCGTCCCGGATCCCGCTGCCGGACACCGGCGCGTCGGGATCGAGCCGGTGGTCACCGGCGTAGAGGTTCCGGGCCCGCGGCGCGCCGGCCGCCGCCCAGTCCGCGCCGCCGGTGGCGGCGGCCTCGTCCTGGGTCTCGGCGGCGGCGAGATCGCCGACGGTGGCGTTCGAGGGCAGCCGGACCTGGTGGTCGCGGCGCTGTCCGTCCGTGGCGTCCACGGTGGTGATGGTGAGGTTCACGGCTCCCAGCCGGGCATTCGTTCGTACGGGATGAGGACGGGTACGGCGGTCGACGAGTACGGCGGTCGACGGGTACGAGACGGCTAGGGCGTCACGGCGCCGTCGGCGGCGAGGTCGCGGAGACCCCGGCCGCTTCGGAGGTGCTCGGTTCCGCGAAGTCGTCGTCGCTCTCGACGGCCGCGGCCGTCGCGGGCATCGGCGCGGCGGCGGGCTCCGGCGCGGGGGCCGGCCGGGTCGCGGAGACCCCGGTCGGCCCGGTGACGGGTGCCGGGCCCGCGTCGAGGTCCGGCTCGTCCGGCAGCAGATCGGGGTCGGCCGCGGACCTGGCGTCCGCCGGACCCACTGCCTCGTCGTGCGGGAGGTCCGGGTACGGCGGCAGTGCGGCCAGCGTCCGGGCCACGGCCCGCGACAGCGGCAGGACGTCGACCCGGCCGGCGGCGGGCGCGCCGTGCACCGTGAGCACCGCGTCCGGGGTGATCTCCAGCAGCCGGGTCCGGCCCCGGGCCACCCCCAGGCTCAGCAGCCGGACACCGGTCGGAAGCGACCGCTCCAAGGGGTCGGCGCAGACGGCGATCTCGATGCCGGGCTGCCCGACGGCCGCCGCGGCCGCCGGCCCCGGGTGCCGCGGGTGCACCCCGGCGGCGATGGCGACGCGGCCCTCCGGCAGCCGGGCGTCCAGCTGCGCGGCCAGCGCCTGGAGCACGGCGCGCGCCGAACGGGCCGCGCGCGACGGGCCGTACACGGACAGC
The DNA here is from genome assembly GCF_053611985.1 of Streptomyces sp. NPDC054770. NCBI lineage: Bacteria > Bacillati > Actinomycetota > Actinomycetes > Kitasatosporales > Streptomycetaceae > Streptomyces > Streptomyces sp. NPDC054770. The sequence continues at coordinate 18,521 of NZ_JBSHBL010000119.1, read as the reverse complement.
GCGGGCGGGCCGGAACGCACATCGAGCAGCACGGCATGGCCCATGTCGTGCCCCACGCACACCAGCAGCGGTACGGCGGAGTCGACGGCGTCGTCCGGCAGATCGGCACGGTCGATCCACCACAGCCGCGGGTCGCTCTCGTCCGCCGCCCAGGGCTCCGGTGGTTCCCGCATCGCGTCACCGTCCGCCGCGACCAGCACGGCCATCCACTCCGGGCCGGCCAGCACACCGTAGGGCCGGACCCCGGGGCGGACGGCCGCGGCCAGCGCCGTGGCCCGCTCGGCGTCGGCCCACACAGCGGGGTAGCGCAGCAGCCGCACCAGCAGGCGCAGACCGCGCCGGTAGCGCAGTTCCGTGCGGACGGGACCCGTGAAGGCCTTCGCGGTCAGGCCGATCTCCCGCCCGAGCCGGCGCCACAGGGCCTTCCAGCCGCCGCCGCGCCGGACCAGCCAGTGCGTGACGGCCAGGACCAGGACCAGGACGCCGACGAGGCCGAGCAGGGTGGTGATGGTGTCGGAGGTCATCGCGTCTCTCCCCGGAGATGCTCGGTCCCGGCCGGGCGGCAGCCGTGGGATTCGAGGGTGGCGCGCAGCGCGCGGATACCGTGGTGGGTACGGGACTTGACCGTGCCCGGGGGCAGCCCGAGCTGCCGGGCCACGTCGCCGCCCGGCTGGCCCAGCAGATGGACGCGGGCGACGGCCTCGCGGTGTGCCGGAGCGAGGGTGCGAAGGGCGGAGACCAGCACCCGGCGGTCACCGACCTGCTCGGCGTGGTCGGGCACGGGTGCCGGGGCGGTGCTGCCGAAGTCCGCCGCCGTGATCCCCACCGGGACGGTCCGGTCCCGGCGCCGGCCGTCGACCACGAGGTTGCGGGCCACCCGGAACAGCCACATCCGGATGGGCCGGTCCCGCCAGTCCAGCCGCCCGGCCGACTGCCAGGCCCGCAACAGGGTTTCCTGGACGATGTCCTCCGCACCATGGGGGTCGCGCCCCATCATGCCGGTCACGAAGCGGCGCAGGCTGTCGCGCTCCGCGAGAAGGAGGCCGAGCGTCCGGTCCGCGCCGTCGGCGCGGTCATGGTCGATGAGGCTCACGGCCTACGCCTTCCGGTGTCGGTGGTGCTGTTGTGCTGTCCTGCCGGGTTGCTCTGTGTCACTGTGAAACGTGTCAGGCACGAACGCTAGCGCGAATAACGCCAGTTCCCGAAGCTGCACCCGCCCCGCACTTCAACAGATTCGTCACAGGCAACTCCGCATAGGTGGACGGAAGGTGACGTTCGGCGGGATCTTCGTGGACGGGCGGGCGGATCGCTGCCGTGCCTTGGTTACTGTTCATGTGCCCTGCATGCTTCAGGCGTTCCGAGACCTTCACGAGACCTCCAGGAGACGACGTGCCGCCCCTTCGCAAACCCCGGCCCTCGGCGGACCGGCCCGGCACGACGACGGGACGTTTCGGTGACACCTTCGCCCGCCGCCCCGCCGTGCCGCGCCGCGGGCTGGTGCCGGGCGTGCGGGTGTGGGCGACCGTCGGCGCGGCGGCCGGACTCACCGTCGTCGCCGCCCTGGCCGTACCGCTGTTGAGCCGCGTGGACCTCTTCCCCGACCCGGACACCACACCCGCCGCCGCGGTGGCGGCGGGCGAGCCGACGACGCTGTCCAGCACCACCGAATCCCTGTCCCCGTCGCCCTCCTCGTCCCCGACGGCGTCGCACACCCCGACCCACAAGCCCGCGAAGACCACCTCCGGTGGCTCCGGGTCGGGCGGCGGCACGGGCACCGGCTCGACCGGGCAGCAGTCCGGCGGCGGCTCGGTGAGCTCCGGTCCGAACTCGAACCCGGGCTCCACGTCCTCCGGTTCGAAGTCCAGCGGCTCCAAGTCCTCCTCGTCCGGGAAGTCCTCGTCCGGCAGTACCTCGTCGGGAAGCAGCGGTACGAAGACCACCACCGTCCCCGGGGTGAAGCTCATCGGCACCGGATCCGGCCGGTGCGTCGACGTCACCAACGCGGGCGGGGACGGCACCCGGCTGGAGATCCTGGACTGCTCGGGCGCCGCCAAGCAGAAGTGGGTATTCCAGTCGGACGGCACCATCCGATCGCTCGGGCTGTGCATGGACCTGGCCTGGGGCAACACCGCGAACGGCACCGCGATCCAGGTCGCCAAGTGCAGCGGCAACCGCGCCCAGCTGTTCTACCTCAGCGCGCAGGGCGACCTGGTCAGCTCCCTGGCCGACAAGTGCGTCGACGTCACCGACAACGGCACGGCCAACGGCACCAAGCTCCAGCTGTGGACCTGCGCCGGCACCCCCAACCAGAAGTGGCACAAGGGCTGACGACCGCGACCGGTCACCTGGTCCAGTAGCGGAGGCTGCGGAAAAGCGCGCCTCCGCACGCCCGGAACCGTGGTGCTCCGGGTGCTCGCCTGGTGGGCGATCGCCCCCCGCAGACAACTCCAATACATCGGAGGAGTCAAGGACTTGGGTCAGAGTTACTGATGTGAACGCGAAGCTCAGCCCATTGACCAACCCGAATCGGCGTGATCTCGGCGATGTTGGGGCTGTTGACAGGTGCAAGTTGGCTCCCTAGGTTCCCCGATACACCCGATGTATCGATGATCCGTCAGGTAGGGAGGACGATGATGACCTCGCACCCGGAGAACCGTTTACCGGTGCCCCGCAGAGCCGTACTCGGCACCGCCCTCGGCGGCGCGGCGGTCGCGGCGCTGCCCCAGACCGCCCACGCGGCAACGGAGGGACGCCCCGCCGATGCCAGGGCCGCACGCCCCTGGAAACTCCGCGACACCATGACCACCGACGGCGCGTGGGACCGTTTCCTGCGCGGCCAGGACCTGCTGTGGACCAGGCTGCCGACCCTCTGGTACGAGGGGCCGTTCCTCGGTGACGGGCTGCTCGGCAGCATGATCTACCAGGAGCCGGGCGCCAACCGGATCCGCCTCACCGTCCAGCACGGCCGGGTCCAGGACCACCGCCCGGAGTTCGGCAGCGGCTGGGGCACCGCCCGCCTGCCCGTCGGCCACCTCACCCTCGAACCGGCCGGCACCGTCACCGCCGTCGACTGGCGCCTCAGCCTGTGGAACGCCGAACTCACCGGCACCGTCACCACCACCGCCGGCACCCTCACCCTCGCCGCCCTCATCCACGACGAGGTGCTCGCCGTCCGCGTCACGGCCGGCGGCGGTGAGCGCGTCACCTGGACCTTCCACCCCGAGGAGGCCATCAGCCCCCGCAAGATCCAGGAGTCACCGCCCGCCGGTTACAGCGCCAACCCGCCCTGGACCACCCGGACCACGGCCGACGGCACCGAGCAGGTCCTCCAACCTCTCACCGGCGGCGGCCAGACGGCCACCTCCTACCGCCGCACCGGCGACGAACTGCTGCTGAGCGTCGGCCACAGCTTTCCCTCGGACACCGGCGCCGAGGCCGACTCCCGGCGGAGGCTGCGGAGTGCTATGTCATACAGCACACTCAGGCGACGCCACACCCGCTGGTGGCACGCCTTCTACCGCAAGAGCTTCGTCTCCTTCCCCGACCAGCGGCTGCAGAGCTTCCACTGGATCCAGCTCTACAAGGTCGCCTCCGCCAGCCGCGCCGACGGCCCGGTCATGGCCACCCCCGGGCCCTGGCTGGAACCCACCCCCTGGCCGGCCGTCTGGTGGAACCTCAACGTCCAGCTCGAGTACTGGCTGATCCACGCCTTCAACCACCCGGAACTCGACTCCCTCGCCACCACCCTGCGCCAGAGCCAGGAACAGCTCACCGCCAACGTGCCCGCCGCCTACCGCTCGGACAGCTCCGGCATCGGCCGCAGCTCCGACATGTTCGCCGACCGCGAGGTGGGACAACCGGGTACCGGCGCCGAGACCGGCGACCTCACCTGGGCCCTGCACAATGTCTGGCTGTCGTACCGCCACTCCATGGACAAGTCCCTGCTGCGCGACACGATCTACCCGCTGCTGCGCCGCGCGATCAACTACTACCGGCACTTCCTCACCCCGGGCAGCGACGGCAGGCTGCACCTGCCGAGCACGCTCTCACCCGAGTACCCGGTCGTCCCGCCCCAGGACACCAACTACGACCTGGCCCTGATCCGCTGGGGCTGCCAGACGCTCCTCGACTCCGCCGAACTGCTCGGCATCGACGACGAGTTGAAGCCCCGCTGGCAGGAGGTACTGGCCCGGCTCACCCCGTACCCGGTCGACGCCAACGGCTTCATGATCGGCGCCGAGACCCCGTACGACCAGTCCCACCGCCACTACTCGCACCTGCTGATGGTGTACCCGCTGTACCTCGTCAACTGGGACCAGCCCGAGAACCGCGACCTGATCACCAGGTCCGTGGTCCGCTGGCACGCGCTGACCGGCGCCCACCGCGGCTACAGCTACACCGGGGCCGCCTCCATGTACGCGATGACCGGCGACGGCGACACCGCCATCGGCTACCTGCGCAAGTTCTTCGACCCCACGACCCGCTACCCCTGCCGGGCCAACACCCACTACACCGAGGCCGGTCCGGTCATCGAGACCCCGCTGTCCGCCTCGCAGTCCCTGCACGACATGTTCTGCCAGAGCTGGGGCGGGATCATCCGCGTCTTCCCGGCCGTCCCGACCGCCTGGGCCGACCTCACCCTGCACGACTTCCGCACCCAGGGCGCCTTCCTGGTCAGCGCGGTACGCAAGGCGGGCCGCACCCGGTTCATCCGGATCCGCAGCCTGGCCGGCGAGCCGCTCAAGCTCCGGCACGGCCTGACCGGCTCCCTCACCGTCCTGCTCGACGACGGCAGCCCGGCCCGCACCCACGACCTCGGCGACGGCACCCTCGCCATCGACCTGCCCCGCGACCGCGAGGTCCTCGTGCACTCCGGCCCCCGCCCCGACCTCGTCATCGCCCCCGTCGCCGTCAGCGAACCGGGCGCGGCGTGGGGACTGCCGTAACCAACGACCGGAAGGCAGGGACCTCATGACCGTTCCACTCGCCAGAACCGTGGTCGCCGGGCTCTGTACCGGGCTGGCGGCCGTCCTCCTCACCACCGCCCCCGCACAGGCCGGGCAACGGCAGCCGCACGCCTGGACCGTGACCGAAGCGGCACACGCACCCCGCGCCCGGATAGCCCTAGACCACACCACCGGCACTCTCAGCCTCGCGGTCTCCCGGGACGGCCGTACCGTCATCGAGCCGTCGCCCGTCGGCATCCTCACCCAACAGGCCGATCTCTCCCAGGGCTTGCGTTTCCTGCACCGCAAGGACCGCATGGTCGAGGAGCGTTACCCGGCGAAGTCCGGCAAGCGCCTGGACCGCAGGGTGCGCATGAACGAGACCCGGCTGTCCTTCGCCACCGCCGCCGGCGCCCGCCTCGACCTCGTGGTCCGCGCCGCCGCCGACGGCATCGCCTACCGCTACGTGCTGCCCGCCGGGTACGGCGACGTCCTCGGCGAGACCTCCGCGTTCGACCTGCCGGCGGACGCGGGCGCCTGGCTCAGCACCTACCGGGTCGACAACGAGGGCCAGTTCAACCAGTACACCGCCGCGACCGCCCCGACCGGCGAGTACTCGGACCAGGCCCTGTTCGCCACCGACGGCGGCTACACCCTGCTCGCCGAGTCCGACCTCACGGGTGCCTACTCCGGCGCCCGGCTCGCCCACACCCAGGGCACCGGCACGTACCGCGTCAGGCTCGCCGACAGCCAGGTCCACACCGACGGGCCACTCACCACCCCGTGGCGGGCCATGATCACCGGAGACCTCGCCACCGTCACCCGGTCCACCTTCACCGACGACCTCGCCCCCGCCTCCAAGGTCGCCGACACCTCCTGGATCCGCCCCGGCACCGTGCTGTGGACCTGGCTGGCCGGCGGCCGCACCGCGGGGCAGAGCCTCGACGCGCAGAAGGCGTACGTCGACTACGCGGCCGCGCACCACTGGCCCTACGAGGCCGTCGACTCAGGCTGGTACTTCAAGAAGGACGAGTGGGACGTCACCGACCCCGACTGGCAGACCGGCAGCTGGATGCCCGAACTCGTCGACTACGCGCGGGCCAAGGGCGTCGGCATCATCGTCTGGATCCACCAGCGCGACCTCGACACCCCCGAGGAACGCGCCCAGTGGCTGCCCACGTTGGAGCGCTGGGGCGTCAAGGGAGTCAAGATCGACTTCATGAACTCCGAGGCGCAGTCCATGTTCCAGTGGTACGACACCGTCCTCGCGGAGACCGCCGCACACCACCTCATGGTCGACTTCCACGGCGCCACCCTCCCCAAGGGCATCCAGCGCACCTGGCCCCAGGTGATGAGCATGGAGGCCGTCGGCGGCGAGGAGAAGCGCACCAACACCGCCGCCCACCTCACCACCCTGCCCTTCACCCGCAACGTCATCGGCTCCATGGACTTCACCCCCGGCGGCTTCCAGCGCGCCGGGCTGCGCCCGAACTCCGACGCGGCCGAGGTCGGGCTCACCGTCGCCTACGAGTCGGGGCTCCAGATGTTCGCGGGCACCCCCGAGTCGTACGACCAACGGCCCCTCGCCCGGGACTTCCTCGACCAGGAGCCCGCGGCCTGGGACGACACCCGGCTGCTGGCCGGCCGCCCCGGACAGGAAGCCGTGCTCGCCCGGCGCAGCGGGGACCGCTGGTTCCTCGGCGGGGTGTACGCGGGTGTCGCCCACACCGCGACCGTGCCGCTGACCGTCGGCCGGGGCCGCTGGCTGGTGGAGACCGTTCGGGACGGCGCCGACGGGCTCGTCCAGGACCGGCAGGTCCTGCGCGGCGGGGACACGTTGCGCGTCGACGTCGTCGACAACGGCGGCTTCGCCGGGATCGCCTGCCGCTGGCACCCGGGTGTCACCACCTGCTACCGCTGAGCGCGCACCGCCGCACGGCGGGCATCGAGCAACAGCCTGAGGGTGCCCGCCATGGACGGTGACGCCGAACCCCGCAGCACCCCCGTACCGCGGGCCAGTACCGCCTCCGCGGTCATCAGCTCGATCTCGATGAGAGCGCTCACCAGCGGCCGGTGCGGCGCCGGCATCAGAGCCAGCACCTCCCGCCCCGACCGCAGATCGGTCCGGGCCGTCTCGACCTCGTGCTCCACGAGGGAACGCAGCCCGTCGGAGGCCCGGCCCGCTTCGAGGTCCTCCACCGTGACCGAGAAGCGCTTCAGAGTCTCCGCCGGGATCCCCGGATGTCCGTCGCGCAGGTCCTCGGCCAGGTCGTTGACGAAGTCCAGCCGCTGGCTGCCGTCGATGAGCGTGCGGCAACTCGCCCGGAACCGCCCGTCGGTGTCGCTCTCGGGCCCCAGCAGCCCGGCGATCGGCAGAAAGGCGGGCAACGAGTAGGCGTCCACATAGGCCTGGTAGTCGGCCTCCGTCGCGAAGCCGTCGAACTCCAGCTCAGCGGCGGCCGCGGTGGCCAGATACGACTCGACGACCTCCCGGTGCCGCGGAAACGAGGAGACGGTGTGCAGCAGGGTGCGGATCAGCGGATCGTCACTGGTGCCGGTCTCCAGCGCGGTGCGCACCCGCCGCTCCCAGGCGGCCCAGGCCCCCGCCCGCTCCGGCTCCGGGCCGCTGTCCAGGAGAACGTCCCCGTGGTGCATCACGGCCGTCGCGGCCACCACATGGGGCAGCACGGCAGGGGGCAGCAGCACCCGGCAGGCCAGGTAGGCGCTGCGCCGGTACCGCCGCACCGCCCGCCGCTGGGTGCTGTAGTCCCGGCGCAGTTCCGGGTCCGTGATGCCCGCCGCGGTCAGGGTCTTGTTCCACGCGCTCACCGGACGATCGTAGAGGCTGCCGCGGACCGCCCGGCCGGGGGCCGTGAACCGTGCTCTCAGGAAAGGGACTTGAGGAAGTCGAGCAGCGCCGCGTTCACCTCGTCCGGCCGCTCCTGCTGGGTCCAGTGCCCGCAGCCCGCCAGCTTGAGGGGCTCGCGCACCAGGTTGGGCATCAGGGCGGGCAGGCGCTCGATGAGTTCGGGCGTGCCGGGGAACGCCGGGACCAGGTCGCGGTCGCCGTAGACGTACAGCGCGGGCGGGGTGACGACGGCGCCCTGCCAGGGAGCGGTCAGTTCCCAGTTGCGATCGAGGTTGCGGTACCAGTTGAGGGCGCCGGTGAAGCCGTGCGAGAAACTCTCGGTGAGCGCGTCCAGGTCGGCCTCGGTGAACCACTGCGGCAGCTTCTCCGGATCCGGCATGTCCGCGAGCCAGCCGCGCTCGGGGTCGACCAGCGGCTGCCGGATCTCACCGGTGCCGGCGCCTTCCCCGGACGCCATGGTGAAGAACTTCCGCAGCGTGGTGCGCGGGTCGCGGGCGAACTCGGCGTCGGCGACACCCGGGCGGTTGAAGTAGTTCCAGTAGAAGCGGCCGCCGAACCTCTTGTCCATCGTCTGCAGGGGCGGCTGCGCCCCGCGGAACGGCGGCGGCACGCTCAGCCCGGCCACCCCGCGCACCAGGTCGGGCCGCAGCAGCGCGGTGTGCCAGGCCACCGGCGCGCCCCAGTCGTGCCCGACGACGAACGCCTGCTCCGCGCCCAGCTCCCTGATCAGCCCGACGACATCGCCGACCAGGTGGAAGATGCTGTACGCCTCGACCTCCGCGGGATGATCACTGCTGCCGTACCCGCGCTGGTCGGGGGCGACCACGTGGAAGCCGGCCGCGGCCAGCGGGCCGAACTGGTGCTGCCAGGAGTGCCAGGACTCGGGAAAGCCGTGCAGCAGCACGACCAGCGGGCCGGAACCCTCCTCGGCGATGTGCAGCCGGATCCCGTTCACGTCGACCATTCGATGCTGAACCATGTGCACGAGCGTACGCGCAACGATCTTCGGCTACCCGTCCTGCCCGGCCCCGGACGCGGGGGAGACGTCCGGAGCCGGCGGTGGTGGCGCGGGCGGTCTGTGGCCCTTTCCCGCGGTGACGGCGGCGTCGAAGGCGTGCGTGGCCTCGGGCGTGGTGCCGGGCAGCAGGAAGGAGCGGGCCACTTCCTCGAACCGCTGGTCGGTCACCGTCTGACGGGTGTGGTGCTGGGCGAGGTGCTCAGCCCACGACCCGACGAGGTAGTTCTCGATGAACCGTCCGGGTTCGGCGCCGTCCTCGTACAGGCCCCAGGTGAGTGCCCCCGTACGGCGCCGGGAGCGGGCGACGTTCGCCATGGCGCCGGTGAAGGCCGCCCGGTCGTCGGGGGAGACGTGGTAGACGATGGAGACGAGGACCGGACCGTCGGCCGGACCGGGCTCATAGACCAGGGGCGGGGTCGGCCAGTGGTCGGACGGGGTCGGGTCTATCCGCGCGGCGTCGTACAGCGGCCACAGCGGGACGGTGACGGCGGTGACCAGCAGCAGCCCCGCCGCGACGAGCAGCGCGGTGGCCAGGCCCGCGCCCTGGGCCAGCGCGCCCCACAGCGGGGCCGCGAGGGCCTGGCCGCCCTGGAAGACCAGCAGGTAGACGGCGAGTCCGCGGGCCCGCACCCAACCGGGCAGCCGGGTCTGGGTCGCGGCGTTGAGCGTGGACAGCACCGCGATCCAGGCCACCCCGGCGGGCAGCAGCACGACCGCGACCACCCAGGTGACATGGACCGTCGCCAGGACGGCCAGGACCAGGCCGAAGGCCACGGCACCGGCGGCCAGCACGCCGTTGGCGCCCAGCAGCTTCTGCAGGCGGGGCAGCAGGAACGCGCCGCCCACCGCGCCGAAGCCGACGGCGGCCAGCAGCAGGCCGTATCCGCCGGACCCCAGGCCGAGCGAGTCGCCGGCGACCAGCGGCAGCAGCGACCACACGGCGGCGGCACCGGGGATGAACAGCGCGGTGCGCAGCAGCACCCGGCGGATGCCGGGCGCGTTCCACACGTAACGGCGGGCCGCGTAGAGGGCGGTGAGGAACCCCTCGCGCCCGGCGGGCGGGACGGCCGCGCCCGCGGGGCGCTTCCACAGCACCAGCACGGCCACGATGCCCAGATAGGACACTGCGTTGAAGGCGAACGTCCACCCCGCACCCGCCGCCGCGACCAGCACACCGCCGACCGCCGGTCCGATGGCGCGGGCCAGGTTCATGTTGACCGCGCCCAGCGCCGAGGCCTGGCCGAGCTGGGCGCGGCCGACGAGTTCGGGCTGGATCGCCTGCCAGGCCGGGCTCATCAGGGCGGAGCCGCAGCCCAGCAGGAACGTCAGGGCGAGCAGCGCACCGGGGGCGAGCGCCCCGGCGAAGGCCAGCACCGCGAGGACCGCCGTCACCGCGCACATGGCGACCTGGGCGACGACGAGCAGGGCGCGCCGGTCGAACCGGTCGGCGAGCACCCCGGACGGCAGCGCCAGCAGGACGACGGGCAGGCCGGACGCGGTCTGCACGAGCGTGACCAGGGCGGCCCCGTGCCCCAGCAGCAGCCACTGGGCGCCGACCGTCTGCATCCAGGTGCCGATGTTGGACACGAGCTGCGCGATCCACAGGGCCCGGAACACCGGCAGCGCCAGCGGCGCCCAGGCCGAGCCGGGCTTCACGGCGCCACCGCCGCCCGCGTCCTTCGTGGTGACTGCCATGTCGCTGCTCCGCGAGAGGTGGGGGCCGGGCCGGCCATCCCGGTCCTCGCCTTCCTGGCTTTCCTGGCTTTCCTACGCGGCTTTCTTACGCGTCAAAGCCGCGCCGCCGCAAGCGAGGACGGCGTCCCAGCTCGGCCTTTGCCCGAACGGGCAGCCGCGGGCGCTCGCCCGGGTGCCGCCGACGCCCTGCCCGGAAGATCTGCCGGGCACATTGATTGACGGCAACCCATCGGTGAGAGAGATTGATGCCATGGAGCTGCGGCATCTGAAGTACTTCCTGGCGGTCGCGGACACCCGCAACTTCACCCAGGCCGCCGCCCGTTGCCATGTGGCGCAGTCGGCGCTGAGCCAGCAGGTGGCCCGGCTGGAGAAGGACGTCGGCGCCCCGCTCTTCAACCGCACGAGCCGGTCGGTACGGCTGACCGCCGCCGGAGAGCTGCTGGAACCGCTGGCCCGGCGCATCCTGGCCGACGTCGACAACGCCCAGGCCGCCCTCGACGCGCTGGGCGGACTGCGCCGGGGCACTCTGCGGCTGGGCCTGGTGCAGGCGATGGCCGTGGCCTTCGACATGGTGGAGGTGGCGGCCGAGTTCCGCGCCCGCCACCCCGGCATCGACCTGCGGGTGTCCAACGCGCCCAGCTCGCAGATGGCCGCCGCGGTGCTCGCCGGCACCCTCGACGTCGCGGTGGTCGGGCTCGGCGCCCGGCAGGTGCCGGCGGGACTGGACCACCGGATGCTGGGCAGCGCCCCGCTGGTCGCCGTCGTACCCCGCGAGCACCCCCTCGCCGGCCGGGAGGCCATCGACCTCGCCGAGCTGCCCGACGGCCACCCGCTGATCCAGTTCACCCGGGGCAGCGGCCTGCGCCACCAGGTCGAGGCGGCCTTCGCCCGCGCTGGTGTCGAGGCGGGCCGGCACTTCGAGGTCGGCCAGATCCACGACATGATCCGGCTCGCCGTACGCGGGGTGGGCGTCACCGTCGTCCCCCGCTCCGCCGTCGTAGGCCCCGGCTCCCTGCTGGGCCTCGACACCGCCGACGAACTGCCCCGCGGCGCCCGGATGCTGCGCCTGACGGACGACGAGGCGGTGCACGACATCTGCGTGGTCTACGACGGCACCCGGCTGGCACCGGCCGGCGCGGCCTTCCTCGACGTGCTCGACCGGCACGGCTCGGATCGGCACGGTTCGGATCGGGACGTGCTCGACCGGCAGCAGCCCGATCGATCGGCATGAGCAATCGCTGTGTCCGTATCCATATGTTGGACAGCGCGACGGGGCCGGCCGGACGCTGGAGGGGACGCACCGCACGAGGCGCGCCCCGGTTCCCGACCCGAATGGACCACCATGTCGATCAAGGACGCGGTCCGGCCCGTACTGCGTGACGCGCGGGCCACCGTGCTGCCCGACCCGGCCGACCGCCACGGCCCGCTGCCCCCGGTGATGCTCGCCCTCACCGTGGTCACCGGTCTCGTGGACGCCTTCAGCTACCTGGCGCTCGGCCATGTCTTCGTCGCCAACATGACCGGCAACGTCGTCTTCTCAGGCTTCGCGGTCGCGGGTGCCGCCGGCTTCTCCCTGGCCGCCTCGCTGGCCGCGCTCGCCGCCTTCGGAGCCGGCGCCCTGGTCGGCGGCCGGATCGCCCACGCCCGCCGGGCCCATCGCGGCCGGGTCCTGCACCTGGCGCTCGTCCTGGAGACGGCCCTGGTGCTGACGGCCTACGTCGTCGCCCGAGCCACCGGGCCCCTGGACGCGGCCGGGACCCGGTACCCGCTGATCGCCCTCCTCGGTCTCGCGCTGGGCATCCAGAACGCGATGGCCCGCGCGCTCGCCGTACCGGACCTGACCACGACCGTCCTGACCCTGACCATCACCGGCATGGCCGCCGACAGCAGGGCCGCCGGCGGCCACGGCGGGCGGACCGGCCGCCGCGCCCTGTCGGTAGTGGCGATGTTCGCCGGTGCCCTGGCCGGCGCCTTCGCCGTCCGCTACTGCGACCCGGCGCTGCCGCTGCTGCTGGCCACCGTGCTGCTCGCCGGCTGCACCGTGGACGCGTTCGTCCTGACCCGGTCGGACGCGAGCTGGACCGCCCCGCTGTGACGGCGAGCAGCTGACGCTACTTCACGTCGGCCGCCGCCCGGGTCGGCCGCCCCAGTGCCCAGAACAGGACACCGAGGAGCATGAATCCGACGAGCGGGACCAGCTCCGTCAGCAGGTACTTGCCGCGCTCGGAGTGGCTCCAGCCGTCCGGCGCGTAGTCGGCGCCGAACCAGTGGTCGCCGGCGCCCGGCGCCACCAGCTGCACGCTGGCGAAGAGGATGAGCAGGGTGAGGACGATGCTGATGGTCCAGGGGAACGGGGCCCGGTACGGGCGCGGCGTGTCCGGGTACTTGCGGCGCAGGATCGGGAGCGCCGGGAAGATGCCCAGGTAGCTGACGAGGGTCGTCGACACGGCGAGGCCGAGGACCGCGCCGAAGAGCTTGGCCGCGCTGCCGTTGGTCAGCTGGTGGGCCAGGATCAGGACGCCGGTGGAGACCAGACCGCTGAGGATGTTCACCCGGACCGGGGTGCCGAACCGGCTGGAGATCACGCCGAGGAAGCGGGGCGCGGCACCGTCGTAGCCGGAGACGGCCAGGGCGCGGTCCGAGCCCATGATCCAGGTGACGCCGGAGGACAGCACCGTCAGGATGAACATGATCCCGGCCAGGTCCCCGAGCACGGTGCCGAACCCGCTGAGCGTGGGCGTGCCGTCGGCGGCGACGTGGCCGCCGTACACCGTGAAGACCTGCCGGATCGCGTCGACGAACCCGCCGAGGCCGGTGATGGCCTTGACCGGCAGGACGAGCAGGATGCCGAGGATCGGCAGCGCGTACAGCAGGACCGAGATGACCGCGCTGCGGAAGATGCCGTAGGGGACGTCCTTCTGCGCGTTCGTCATCTCGTCGCCGGCCGTGTTGGGCAGCTCGAAACCGACGTAGTTGAACATCAGGACCGGTACCAGGCCGACGAATCCCGCGTAGGTCGGCGAGAAATCGCCGATGCCGAAGCCGTGCAGCCCGTGCTGGATGCCGTAGACCACGACCGTGACGGTGAACAGGCCGAGCAGCACGAACCGGCTCCAGGCGCCGATGGTCGGGATCCACTTGCCGACGTCGAAGGAGAGGATCGCGGCGAGCACGCCCACCCACACGAAGACGATGGTGAAGACGTAGAAGGCGGGGGTGCTCAGGTCCTTCCCGTCGTTGAAGAAGGTGGTGTACGCCGTGACGGCGGAGACGGCGAGGGTGCCGCCCAGCCACACCGGGTTGGTGATCCAGTACAGGAAGTTGTTGACGGCGCCGGCCAGCCGCCCGAAGGCCCGGCTGGTCCAGATGTAGGGCCCGCCCTCGTCGGGGAAGGCGGCCCCGAGTTCGGCGATCAGCAGCGCGGAGGGCACGAAGAACACCACCGCCAGCACGATCAGCCAGGTGAACGCCTCGGCACCGGACGAGGCCACGGCACCGATGGTGTCCACCCCGACGATGGTGCACAGCAGGAAGAACAGGATGTCGAAGCGGCCGAAGTGCTTGCGCAGCTTCTGCCGTTCCGCCTGGGCAGAGGCCGGCGCGTCGACCGGCTCGGGTGCGATGGGGGCAGCGGTCACCGGGAGCTCCAGCGTGCTCGGAGGAGGGGCGCGATTCGGCCATGGTCCACTGCACCGCACAAGCACACAAGCGTTCGGCCCCAAGTCGTGACCATCGTTCTGGGCACTCATAGCCTCCGGAAATCTCCCGGAAACGCCTCGGCGGCGCGCCTGCCGCGTGCCCCTCGAAGACCAGGGCCGCCACGCCGCTCAGGGCGTCGAGGGGTGGGTCTCCGTCCAGTCGACCAGCAGGCGGCGCTCGGCGAACAGCCACTCGCCGTCCTGCTTGACGAACTCGTCGAGATAGCGGATCGACGCGATCATCAGGGTGCGCCGTCCGTCGTCCGTCACCGAGAGGTGGTGGGCCAGGCAGTAGCTCTCGCCGGTCGCGCGGTCACCGTCCAGAAGGACGGTGCTCTGGCCGTTGAAGTGGGTCGTCGTCCGATACGTGTTGAGGTTGTCGAACACGGGGGCGAGGGAGGCGCGGCCGTGCAGTTCCTGCGTCGGCTCCGCCGCCGTGGCGTCCATGAACACCAGGAAGCGCGTGTCCTCGGTGAACAACCCCATCTGGCCCTTGGCGTCCCGTCGGTCCGCGCAGTGGGCGTAGGCGTCGATCAGCTCGCGGATGGCCAGCCGGTCGGCGGCCTCCTGCGCTGAGACGGAGGTATGGGTCACCATGGGGGTTTCCTCCAGTTCTGCTGCACCCATCTCTTCGACACATCTCTTCGACGCATCTATTTGACAGGTGTCTATTTGATGGATGTATAAAAGCATTGCCGGAGTGGCCGCGCAACGGCCTCGCCTACAGGAGGGCAGTGCTCTGAACGACCGGATCGACCCGCGCATCACCCGCACGGTCCGCGCCTTCGAGCAGGCCGTCGTGGAGCTGGCCTCGGTGCGTCCCGTGTCCCAGATCACCGTCGCCGAGCTCGCGGACCGGGCCGGCGTCACCCGGGCGACCTTCTACAACCGGTACAGCACCCCGCTGGACCCGCTCATCCAGGTGCTCCTCGACGACCTGGAACGCGGCCACCGCCGGGAGGAAGAGCTACGGGCGGAGGGCGGACACTCCGCGCTGGAGTTGCTCAGGTTCGCCACCGCGGAGGTCGCCGACCACGTCGAACGGTTCATGGACGTCTACCGGAACTCCCTGGCCGACCCCGCCGACAGCGGTGTCTACGAGGCACTCGTCCGGCACTTCGGCGCCTACACCCTCGACTTCCTGGCCCGTGCCGAGCGGTCCGGGCTCCCCGGCGCCGACCGTCGGGTCATCGCCCAGTTCATGGCCCACGGGTTCGCCGGGGCCATCAAGGCCTGGCTCGACGACCCGTCCGTCACCAAGGGCGACCTGGTCGACGCGGCCGTCGCCTGCGCCCCCGCCTGGTGGACGTCCGGCCCCGCACCGGACACCGCCTCCCAGCAACGGAGATCCTCGTGAACGTCGTCGTGTTCGGTGCGTCCGGCATGGTCGGACAAGGCGTCCTGCGCGCCTGCCTCCTGGACCCCGCCGTCGGCAGCGTCCTGGTGGTGGGCCGCCGCCCGCTCGGCATCACCCACCCGAAGCTGACCGAGGTCGGCCACGACGACTTCACCGACCTGTCCGCCCTCGGCGACCGGCTGACCGGCCTGGACGCCTGCTTCTACTGCCTCGGCGTCTCCTCGGCCGGCCTGAGCGAGGCCGAATACACCCGGGTGACATACGACTTCACGCTCGCCGCCGCCCACGCGGTGCTCGCCGCCAGTCCCGGACCCACCTTCACCTACGTCTCCGGCGAGGGTACCGACAGCACCGAACAGGGCCGCACCATGTGGGCGCGGGTGAAGGGCCGCACCGAGAACGCCCTGCTCGCCCTCCCGATGAACGCGTACATGTTCCGCCCCGGCTACATCCAGCCCCGCCACGGAGCCGTCTCCCGGACCCGCTCCTACCGCGTCATGTACACCCTCACCTCCTGGTGCTACCCCCTGCTGCACCGCCTCGCCCCCGCCCACACCACGACCACCGAACACCTGGCCCGCGCCATGCTGGCGGTGACCCGCCCCGGCGTGACCGAGAACCGGGTGCTCTACAGCAAGGACATCAACCGCCTGGGCGCCTGACCGTTCACCGGCGTACAGCGGGCCTGCTCCGCCGTGCGGCCACGAGCATGACGGCCAGGGCGGCCAGGGCGAGCGCGGCACCGGTGTAGAGCGGTGCCGTGTAGCCGAGGCCCGCGGTGATGGCCAGGCCGCCGAGCCAGGCGCCGAGGGCGTTGCCGACGTTGGACGCGGACACATTGGCGCTCGCGGCCAGCGCCGCGCCGTGGGCGGCGTCGGTCACCCTGGTGATCATGCCGGGGACGGCGGCGAACCCGGTCACCCCCATCAGGAACACCAGCACCGCCGCCGCCACCGAACTGCCGGCCAGCAGGCCGAACAGGGCCAGGGTGACGGTCAGTCCGAGGAGCGCGAGGACCAGGGCGCGGTCCCGGTCCCGGTCCGCCGCCCGGCCGCCGACCACGTTCCCCACGACCAGACCGACGCCGTACACCATCAGCAGCCAGGCGACATCCTCGGGCGAGAACCCGCTGACCTCGGTGAAGGTGTACGCGATATAGCTGAACGCCCCGAACATCCCGCCGTAGCCGAGCGCGGTGGCCGCCAGCGTGAGCCAGACCTGCGCGGACCGCAACGCACGGAACTGGTCCCGCAGGCCGCCGGGTGCCCCGCCCACTGCCGCCGGATCCGCCCGGCCGGGGACGAGGGCGACGATGCCGGCCAGCGCCAGCACGCCGATCGCGGTGACGGCCCAGAAGGCCGCCCGCCAGCCCCAGCGCTCGCCCACCAGCGCACCGAACGGCACTCCCGCGACGTTCGCGACCGTCAGCCCGGCGAACATCACCGCCACCGCGCGGGACTTCCGCTCCGGCGCGACCAGACTCCGGGCCACGAGCGAGCCGATGCCGAAGAACGAGCCGTGGCACAGGGCGGCGACGATCCGCCCGAGCAGCATCACGGAGTAGCCGGGCGCGATGGCGGACAGCAGGTTGCCGACGATGAACAGCGTCACCAGGCCGACCAGGACCGGCTTGCGCGGCAGCCGTGCCGTCGCCGCGGTGACGGCGATCGCGCCGACGGCGACACTCAGCGCGTACCCGGAGATCAGCCGGCCCGCGGTCGCCTCGGACACCGCGAAGTCCGACGCCACCTGCGGCAGCAGCCCGGCGATCAGGAACTCGGTGAGCCCGATGCCGAAACCGCCGAGGGCCAGCGCGATGAGACCACTCGGCGTCCGTCGCGCCCCGAATCCATCCATGAACCGACCCTCACCGCCGGAGACGGCCCCCGTCCATGGACAAAGATCGACGAGGCTTGGACGGAACGGCCCGGCCGCGGCCGCGCTCCGGTTGCCCTTTCGTGTCGACTCGGGGAAAACACAGTGGACGGTCGGGCGTCCGATGCGTAACGTCCGTGCGGCCGTGCCGATCCGCGAGGAGGTGAGACCCATGAACGCTGTACACGAGTGGGTGCTCCCTCTCTCCGCCACGGTCGGGCGATTGACGTAGGTGTCGCCGGGAGCGCCTGGACCCCAAGGCCGTCCCGAAAGGCAACACCCCATGAATTCTGTGCAGTTCACCGCCGAGACATCGGCCGAGACATCGTCAGACGGTGTCGTGGAACGCGACTTCACCGTGGCCGGGATCCCCGGTGTGCTCTGGTCGCCGGCGTCCGTCACCGAGCGCGCGCCCCTGGTCCTGCTGGGCCATGGCGGCGGCACCCACAAGAGGTGGCCGGCGATGCCGGGCCGCGCCCACCGACTGGTCCACGGCGGCGGGTTCCACGTCGCCTGCATCGACGCGCCCGGTCACGGCGACCGGCCGCGCACGGCTCACGACGAGCGGGAGATCGCCGCGCTCTTCCGGGCGCGGGAGGCGGGCGAGCCGGAAGGCCCGATCGTCGTCCGCTACAACGCCCATCTCGCCGAGCGCGCCGTGCCCGAGTGGCAGACGACCCTCGACGCCCTCCAGGCGCTTCCGGAGATCGGCGACGAGGGACCGGTGGGCTACTACGGCCTCAACATGGGCACCGCGATCGGCGTGCCGCTGACGGCGGCCGATCCCCGGATCACCGCCGCGGTCTTCGGCCTGCACTGGCCCGACGCCCTGGCCGCGACGGCACGGCGGATCACCGTCCCGGTCCAGTTCCATCTCCAGTGGGACGACGAACACATCCCGCGCGAGGCGGGTCTCGCGCTGTTCGACGCCTTCGCCTCCGAGGAGAAGACCCTGCACGCCAACAAGGGCAGGCACAAGGAACATCCCAGGTTCGAGGCCGACAGCGCGGTCCGTTTCTTCGCCCGGCACCTCACCCGGTCCGCACCGGCACCGGCCCTGAGG
>NZ_JBSHBL010000118.1:0-24491 GCF_053611985.1 Streptomyces sp. NPDC054770 | reverse complement strand
GGCGTGGGCAGGGCAAGACGAAGCGCCACCAGCCACCCGGCCCCCGCGAGAAAGGCGAGGGCCCGCTGCCAGCCCGCCTCGGCGACCGGCATCCCGGCGCCGATGGCGGCGGCGACCAGCAGCTGCGTCCCGGCCCCGGAGGCGACGGGCCCGACGGCGCTCATTCCTCCGGCGACCAGCCCGAGCCCGGTGAGCAGCAGGGTCAGGGGGACGGCGGTGAGGTGCTCCCCGCCGTACGTCCCGACGAGCAGCCCGAGCGCGCCGGCGGCCGCGGGCACCCCGAGGCGCCGTACGGCGGACCGCCGGCTGCCCGGCCGGTCGTTGATCCCGGCGAGCATGGCGGCGATGGCGGCGACGACGCCGAGGGAGGTGCGGTGCAGCAGGACGGCGGTGAGCAGCAGCGGCCCGGCTGCCAGCGCCCCTCTCGTCACCGCGCTCCAGGACACGGGCCCGCGCTGGGCGCGCAGGGCGTGGGCGAGCCAGGGCGGCAGGGCGATACGAGGGGACACGGGGCTCCTGTCCGGACGAGGGCGGGGTGTGCCTTCGGGCGACGGTGGCCGGGCTGTTGGCTGGTACGTCCCACGGTAGTTGGTGTTCCGGTACGGAAAGGTGCGTTCGCATTTCGTGGGTGTGACAAGTACCCCGGAGAGCCGCGTTCTTTATGAACGCAATTCCGTGCGGGCCCGATTCGGGGCGCAACGTGAGCGGGCCCGAGGGCGTAGCCTGCCCCCGGGCCCTGGAAAGCCGCCCATCGTCACACGCCGGCACACTTGAGAACCCGGGTCAGTCGTAAGGTCGTCGCGTCCTTCCTTTGGACCACCACGCATCGAGCTGCGCGGGCAGGACTTGAACCTGCATTTCGACGTGCTGGGGCCCGGGCCCGGTCGATCCGGCGATCGGCGGCGAATGCTGAGTCTGGAGCGAGAGTCTGAGATTCAACGCGGCCCGCCCGGTGTGCACGGCGTGCGTGGTGTGCACCTGTGGGTGCGGCCGCTCTTCACGACAAGGCTCAGCTTCAGCTTTGCGCTCCTCGCGCACCCCGGCCGCTGGGGCCGGGGAGTCTGGAAGGCTACCCGAAGAGGTAGCCGAACACGGCGTCCCCGATCCGCCGGTCGACGACGTCGGCGCCGTTCGCCCCCTCGCGGGCGAACTTGACGGCCTGCTGCAACTTCTCGACCCGGTCGAGGAGTTCGTTGACGCGCCGGGCGGGCAGGGCACCGGAGAACTTCACGGTGGTCCAGTACCCGACCGGGACATCCTCGTAGTACACCTCGACCTGCGCCGGATGCTTCTCGGTGGCCTCGGCCTTCACGTGGTTGCGGGGCACCTTCTTGGTGCGCAGGGTCCGCACCGGCTCGGTCTTCCAGGCGTCGGTGGAGGGGTCCTGCACCCACGACTCGGAGGCGTCGAGCACCGGGAGCTTCCGTACGAACGTGTTGAGATCGACGAGCTGCTTCTCCAGGAACAGCAGATGGGCGACGGGCACATCGGCGACCAGCACCCGCCCGTCCACCGTCACATCGGCCCTGGCCTCGCAGTTGGCCCAGTCCTTGGTGGCGGTCACGTCGAAGAGCCGCGTCAGCGTGGCCGAGGTCTCCCGCAGCACGTCCTCGGCCTTGACCTGAACCCGCGTGGACTCGGGCGGCAGTTGCTCGCCCTCCTCGTCCTTCGGCTGGTACGTCCGCGAGATTCCGGCCAGCAACGCGGGCTTCTGCAACCCGTGATGAGCTGCCGTCAGGTCCTGATGAGCTTTGGACTTGATGCCCTTCTCGACCGCGATGATCTGATTGAGTTTCGCCACGTGAAAGACCGTAGCAGCGGCAACTCGCCTATTCCCAAGCATTTTTTTCCGAGCGATTCGCATACCCCCACCGGAAGCCGGACAACGACTCCGCCTCGGTAACGGCCCCGACTTCCCGGATTCCACCCGCAATCCGCTGAGCGGCGAGCCGGTCGGCATCGGCGTTCACGGCGGGCATGACTCACGGCACCTCGCTCTACATCCATCCCCTCGCCCGGAGGCACGGACTCGCCTCGGCCGTGCTCGACACGGTGTACGACGCCTGCCGTGCACGCTCCGGGGTTCGCACGGCTGTCATATCTGCCTCGGTGCGAGGTCCGGGAGAGCCGCGAGGGCGGCGAGGGCGGCGAGGGCGCAGGCGAGTTGACTTTCCTCGTGGCCGACCCGGACGGGGAGCTGGTGTTGCTGCTCGTCCGGCACTTCGGAAGACCGGACGGTACGGGCAGGTGGCGGATCGGCGTGATGCCTGGAGAGCCCGGACGACGGCTTCCCCGCCCTGTGCCGCCCGCGCCCGGAAATTCAGGTGCGGGTGCCCGGTGCGAGCGCGGATGATCGGTTGGTTGCCCGCCGTTCACTTCAGGAGCCCCAGTGATCCAGCGCGTCACCGCCCCGGGTCTGTTCCCGCCGCCCGGCTACTCCCACGTCTCCGTCGTCGAGGCCGGGGCGAAGCTTGCGTTCCTCGCCGGTTCCGTGCCGCTGGACGACGAGGGAAGACTTGTCGGGGAGGGGGATCCGCCGCGGCAGGCCGAGCGGGTGATCGCCAACCTGCGGGAGCAACTCCGCTCGGTCGGCAGCGACCTGGAACATGTACTGGCGACCGACGTGTACGTCGTGAGCAGTGAGCCCGCGGTGCTGTCCCGCGTCTGGGAGGTCGTCGAGGCCTCCGGGCTCAGCATCGGGCCGCACTCGTCGACGCTGATCGGCGTGGCCTGCCTGGGCTACACCGGGCAGCTGGTGGAGATCACCGCCACGGCCGTCGTACCCGAGGGGGAGCGGGGATGAACGCCGAGGTCACCGAGGTCGTACTGCGCCGCGCCGACGGGCCGGACGCCGCCGGGGTCGCCGACGTCTGGCTGCGGTCGTTCAGCGCCGCTCTGCCCACCGTCGTCCGGCCGCGCTCGGACGACGAGGTGCGGGCGTACATCCGGGACGTCGTGGTGCCGGAGCGGGAGACGTGGCTCGCGGACGCCGGTGGCCGGGTCGTCGGGATGATGGTGCTGGCGGGGGATCTGCTGTCGCAGCTGTATCTGGCCCCCGAGTGGCGGGGCCGCGGCATCGGTGACCGGTTCGTCGCGCTGGCCAAGGAGCGCTCCCCGCGGGGGCTCACGCTCTGGACCTTCCAGGTCAACAAGCCCGCCCATCGCTTCTACGAGCGGCACGGCTTCACCGCCGCCGAGTACACGGACGGCAGCGGGAACGAGGAGCGGGAGCCGGACGTGCGGTACGTGTGGCGGCCCTGAACCGGGCGGCCCGGGCCCGCTCGTCGCCGCCCAGGCCATGTACACCGTGAAGATCGCGAACACCAGCAGGAACAGGCCGGTCGACTGGTGAGGCCGAGGCTCCGAAGGTGTTGCCCCTATGCGGGTGCGGACCCCCATGTCCGCCTCTTCGCCAGCGGCTTCCGGTAGCTCCCCGCCCGGCTGGTCGTGAGCCCCAGGGTCACCAGCGACTCGGCCAGCTTCACCGCCGCACCGACCCCGTCGACCACCGGAACCCCGAGCTTCTCCCCCACCACCCGTTGCAGCCCCGTCATCCCGGCACAGCCGAGGACCAGGACCTCGGCACCGGCGTCCCGGACCCGCTCGGCCGCCGCGAGGAACGCGGCCTCCGTGCGCCCGGGGTCACCGGCGAGGTCCAGGACGCCGAGACCGGTGCCGGCGACGGCGACGCAGTTGCGGGCCACCCCCGCGGTCTCCAGGCTGTCCTCGATCTGCCCGCGCGACCGGTCCAGGGTGGTGACGACGCCGTAGCGGCGGCCCAGCAGACAGGCCAGGTGGGCCGCGGCCTCGGTGATGTCGACGACGGGTACGTCCACCAGCTCCCGCACGCCCTCGCGCCCGTGCTCACCGAAACCGGCCATGACCACCGCGTCGTACCGCGGACCCTGGTACGTCCGCAGCGCGTCCAGGACCGCCGCCGCCGACAGGTAGCTGTCGAGCCAGCCCTCCGCCGACTCGGGCCCCCAGTCCGGGGTCAGTCCGGTCACGGCGGTGCCCGGGCCTGCGGCGGCCCGGGCACCTCGTACGATCTCCTCGGTCATCTCCTGCGTGGTGTTGCAGTTGGTGACGACGATCCGCACGCCTTTCAGACCTCCTCGGCCGCGAGGACGGGGGCAGGGGCGGGGTCGGGGGCGCGGTCACCGCGGCACAGCGTCAGGTAGAGGCCCGCGGCCAGCGCCGTACCGATGAACCAGGAGTACGGCGCCACATCGCTGAACGTCTTCACCAGCGCGAGCACGGCCGCGACCGCCGCCGAGGGCAGGAACGCCCACAGCGCCTTGGGGTTGACCCCCTTGCGGTAGTGGTACGGGGAGCCGGGGGCCGCGTCGAAGAGCTGCTGGACGTCCACCCTGCCGCGCTTGATCACGTAGTAGTCGACCATGATCACGCCGAACAACGGGCCCAGGAAGGCGCCCAGGCCGCCGAGGAAGTAGTTGACGACGGTGGGGTTGGAGAAGAGGTTCCAGGGGGTGACGACCAGCGCCGCCACCGTGCTGATCATGCCGCCGACCTTGAAGCTGATCTTCTGCGGCCAGACGTTGGCCAGGTCGTACGCCGGTGAGACGAAGTTGGCGACGATGTTGACGCCCATGGTGGCGACCGCGAAGGTCAGCGCGGCCACGACCAGGACCCAGGTGTTGCCGACCTTGGCGACCAGTTCGGCCGGGTCGGTGATGGCCTCGCCGAAGACCTCCAGGGAGCCGGCCGTGACGATCACGGAGACGACCACGAAGGCCGTGGAGTTGATCGGCAGGCCCCAGAAGTTGCCGCGGCGGACGGTGCGGTAGTCCGGAGCGAAGCGGGAGAAGTCGCAGAAGTTGAGCATCAGGGTGCCGTAGGTGGCGAGGATCAGGCCGATCGCACCGAACCACTGCCGCCACTGCTCGCCGACGGAGACCGGGTGCGGGGTGGAGGTGAGCGAGATGGTCCAGTGGGCCTTGGCCAGGATCCAGACCGCGAGGGCGATCATGACCAGCCAGATCGCCGGGCCGCAGAAGTCCTGGAACTTGCGGATCGTCTCCATGCCCCGGCTGATGATCGCCGCCTGGATCAGCCAGAGCGACACGAAGGAGATCCAGCCCAGCGTGTCCAGGCCCAGGAAGGAGCTCTCCGTCAGGGACTTCAGGCCCGGCCAGGCCGCCAGCAGCATCACGTTGACGGCGACGGACGCCAGATAGGTCTGGATGCCGTACCACATGATGGCGATCACGGCCCGGATGAGCGCCGGGATGTTGGCGCCCCAGACGCCGAAGCTGATCCGGCTGACCACCGGGAACGGCACTCCGTGGCGCTGGCCGATCCTGCCCATCCAGTTCATGCCGACGTAGATGAGCACGAAGCCGGCCAGGAGGGAGGTGAAGACCTGCCAGACGTTCATGCCGAGGACCAGCAGGCCGGCGGCGAAGGTGTAGTTGCCGAGGTTGTGGACGTCGGACATCCACATGGCGAAGAGGTCGAAGACCTTCCAGTTCCGCCGCTCCGCGGGGGCGAGGTCTTCGTTGGTGAGCCGGGGGTCGGGGACGAATTCGAGTGCGCCGGTGGCTTCGGCGCGGTCGGCGAGGGACACGGGGCCTCCAGGGAACCAACCGGTGTACCATCTTTTGGTATACCAAACTGGGGTCATGGTGCTCCCGTCAAGCGTTCCGACCGATGTCCGTCCCGTTACGGCTCCGTAAAAGCCCCCCGGGTCGGCGAAAATGACCTCATGGGCTCCCCCACCACGAAGATCGAACCCTTGGGCGCGGTGCGCGAGCGCGTCCTCGCGACCCTGCGGCAGGACATCATCGCCGGGCGGCTGGGCCCGGGCGACCGGCTGGTGGAACGGGAGCTCGCCGAGCGGTTCGGGGTGTCCCGGGTGCCGGTCCGGGAGGCGATCCGGGCCCTGGTCGCCGAGGGCTTCGTCCTCTTCGAGTCGGCCCGCCGTACGGTCGTGCGCCGGCTGACCCCGACCGACGTCAAGGAACTCTTCGAGCTGCGCGAGGCGTTGGAGGTGTACGCGGCCGGGCTGGCGGCGGCGCGGGCGACCCCGGAGGCACTGGCCGAGCTGCGGGAGCTGCTCGACCGGGCGGCCGCGGCGACCGGGGCGGGCGACGCCGAGACCATCACCGACATCAACACCCGTTTCCACGACCGGATCCTGGCCCTGGCCGGCAACAACCTGCTCATCTCGGTCATGGAACCGGTCGACGGCCGGCTGCGCTGGCTCACCCGGCGCAACGAGGAATGGCCCCAGCTCCTCACCGAGCACCGCGAGTTGTACGACGCGATCGCCTCCGGCGACCCGGACCGCGCCCGCGCCCGCGCGCTCGGCCACGTCCAGGCCAACTACCGGTCGACGGTGCGGCACCTCTTCGGCGAGGACACCGGCGCCTAGCCGCCCGACCGGCCACCGATGGGAGCACCGGTTCGCATCGGGCTCTCATCGAGCGCTCCTCACCCCAGCCCGGCCGCCTCCGCCGCCGTCCGCAGCACCGCGCGGAGCATCTCGGGGGTGAGGCGGCCGGTGAAGGTGTTGCGCTGGCTGACATGGAAGCAGCCGAAGAGGTCCAGGCCGCCGAGGCCGACCCGGGTGCCGTGGGCGAACGCCGGGCGGGGCCGGGGCACGGTCCAGCCCGCCGCCTCGAACGCCGGCAGCGCGGCCTGCCAGCCGAAGGCACCCAGCACGACGGCGGCGCGCAGCGTCGGCCGCAGCAGCGTCAGCTCCTCGGCCAACCAGGGGCGGCAGGTGTCGCGCTCCTCGGGGGTCGGCTTGTTGGCGGGCGGGGCGCAGTGCACCGGCGAGGTGATGCGCACGCCGTACAGCTCCAGGCCGTCGTCGGCGCTCACCGACGTCGGCTGCGAGGCCAGCCCGACGTCGTACAGCGCCTGGTACAGCACGTCACCGGAGCGGTCACCGGTGAACATCCGGCCGGTGCGGTTGCCGCCGTGCGCGGCCGGGGCGAGGCCGATGATCAACAGCCGGGCGTCGGCGGGCCCGAAGCCGGGGACGGGCCGGCCCCAGTACGTCCAGTCGGCGAACGCGGCCCGCTTGGTACGCGCCACGTCCTCCCGCCAGGCGACCAGGCGGGGACAGGCCCGGCAGGCACTGACGCGGTGGTCCAGGTGGGCGAGGGGGGTGACGGGGGTGCGGTCCACGTTTCAACGGTAGGGCCGGGGGTGCCGAGGAGGGCGAGGGTTGCCGGAGCAGTGCGGTCGGGATGGCGGGCGTTCGCGGAAGCACCGTGCTGGTCTGTGCGAGGTGGCGGCCTTGGGTTGTCGGTCGCTGATCGCGGCCACGCGGCGGTAGCCGCATGTCGACAACAGCCCCGCGCCCCTCGGGGCGCGGTTGTGGGCGTCGGCCAATCGGTTCCGTCGGTGTCGGCCCGGGGGGGCTAAGGTCGGGGCATGGCTTCTGAGGATGCGGACGGCGGCAGGGGGCACGCGAGCGGTGTGACCGGGGATGCCACCTCGGCCGGGCCTGACGCGGGAGCGGAGGCCCCCGCCGCCCCGGCCCCCGGCTCCACCTCCGATTCCGCCCCCGACCCCGCCGCGATCGCCGCGGCCGTCGCCGCCGCCGAGGCCGCGAGGCCGGCTCCCGGTGAGAACGTGCGGATCGACAGCTGGATCTGGGCCGTCCGCCTGATCAAGACCCGCTCCATGGGAGCCACCGCCTGCCGGGGCGGACATGTCCAGGTGAACGGCGAGCGGGTCAAGCCCGCCCACTCCGTGCGCGTCGGCGACGAGGTGCGGCTGCGCCATGAGGGGCGGGAGCGGGTCGTCGTCGTGAAGCGGCTGATCCGCAAACGGGTCGGCGCCCCGGTGGCCGCCGTGTGCTACATCGACAACTCCCCGCCGCCCCCGCCCCGCGAGGCCTCCGCCCCCATCGGCATCCGCGACCGCGGCACCGGCCGCCCCACCAAGCGCGACCGCCGCGAGCTGGAACGACTGCGCGGCCTCGGCGGCATGGGTGGGATGGGCGGCACGGGCGGTGGTGGTACGGGGGGTGGTGGTACGGGCGGGACGGGGTCGGCAGGTCGGCCGAGCGGTGGGCGCCCCGGCGGACGGTGAGCCGTGCCGCGGGCCCGCCGCCCGCCGTGCGGAATTCCCGAGTGCCCGCCTCGCGCTACGCCGCCGGCACCGCCCGCACCCACATCCCGTCCTCGGTCAGATACTCGGCCACCTCCAGTCCCGCCTCCGCGAGCGCCTCCTCGAACTGTTCCTCGGTGAGCGGCCGGGACAGGAAGGTCTGGGTCCAGGCGGCGTCCGGGAACTCGTACTCCGCGCGCACCGAGTTCACCCCGTCCCCGACCGGCTCGGCCGACACGATCCGCACGGTGTAGCCGCTGGGGTCCACCCGCTCCCTCGGCACCTTCGCGTGGTAGTTCGCGCCCTCCCGCTGGATGAGCACGCAGCCGCCGTCCGCCACGTGCGCCACACAGGTGCGCAGCAGGCCCCGGCGCACCTCCACGTCCCCGGTGTGCACCAGGAACGACGCGAGCAACACCACGTCGAACTTCTCGCCCAGGTCGAGCCCTTCGATGGCGCTGCGTATCGTGCGCGCCCCGCGCACGCGCTCCAGCATCTCCGCCGACTCGTCCACCGCCGTGACCGTGAACCCCCGTTCAAGGAGCGGGTGGGTCATCCGCCCCACGCCGCAGCCCAGCTCCAGGATGCGGGCGCCGGCCGGGACCGCCGCCTCGATGATGTCCGGTTCGTCCCCGACGGACAGACGCGAGTAGAGCTCGACCGCGCAGCCGTCCGGGGTGATCGCACCGGGTCCCGTTCCCTCGTACCCCTCACGCATTTCAACCGTCATGCCCGAACAACGGCCCGCCGCCGCACCGCCGTTCCCGCACCCGGATGGTTCACTCGTTCGAGCAGTTCGAAGGTCCGACGGGAACTTCTCCAGGGCACGGCGCCGTTGACGTCCGTCACCGGTCCCAGGGAATCCATCCGTGCCCGACGTACCAGTGCCCGCCCGCCCGCAGATGGTCGCCGACCGCCCGCTCCAGCGATGTCCGCCGGGGCAGGTCCGCCACCGGCAGGTCCGGGGCGCCGAAGACGAAGCCGACCGGTGTGGTGTCGGCCGGCTCCGGATCCTCCCAGCCGGGCCGGAACCGCTCCTGGAAGCGGACGACGTTGGAGCCGGCCGGGAGGTGTCGGCGCAGCTGCGGGTCGAGCAGCCAGGAGTGGCAGGTCGCGACGGTGTGCGGCTCCTCGGGGAAGTGCCGGGCGAAGAACTCCCGGGCGCGGTCCAGGGAGCGGTCGCAGGCGACCGGGGTGAGCGGTCCGAGGAAGTCCGGGATGTGCAGGTCCAGGGAGGGCTCGCCGCCTCTCACGTCCGTTCCGGCCGCCCTGATCGCCTGTGCCGTGCGGTCACCGAGCGTGGTCCGCTCGTACTGCAGGCGTCCCAGCTGGTAGAGGCGGCCGCAGAAGTGGCGGGTGAGCCAGTGTGCCTGGCGGGCTCCCAGCCCTCCGCTGCCGAACCGTCTGCGGTGCAGTGCCATGCCGCGGCCGAGGTCGGCGAGCGTGTGGCGGGAGACGTCGTCGGGAATGCCGCGCGCCCGGTGCACCGCGCGGGCGTGCGACACCGCCGTGAGGAAGACGTACACGAGGAAGTACTCGCCCAGTACCGGCGGAGCCTGGACGGCCCGGTCGGCGAGCCCGGCCGGGTCGTCCACCTCCCGCACCGCACCGGTCACGTCCTCGGCGCCCTCTTCGAGCAGCCGCCGGAGCCCGGGGTCGGCGGTCACGGCCCGCCGCAGTGCCACCACCTCGTTGATGTCCTCGTGCGGCACGGCGAGGTCGAGGAGCAGGTCGGGCAGGTCGTCGGCGTCCGGCAGCACGGCGTGGTCCCCCTTGGTGAAACGTCCGGTCGAAGAGTACGTTGCAGACAGGAACGGTGATCCGGGATGCGTACAGGCAGTGAACCGGCGACCGCCCGCAGTGCGCTGCGGGCGCGGCTGTGGCTGAGCGTGTGGGGAGTGGCCTGGGCGATCTTCGGCACGGCGGTGTTCGCGCTGGTCGGACGTCCCGGCTGGGCGGCGGCCTGCGGGGTGCTGTGGCTGGTGGCCACCGTGGACATGATCGTGATCCTCAGGCACATCCGGCAGGGCCCGCACTACCAGCCGGGCCGCGACGTGCCGCCGTACCGGCCCGCGGACACCCGCCCGCCGCGGTTCCGGCGCCCGCCGCAGCACGGTCACCCGTGAGGGACCATCGGCTCACGTCCAGTCCGCTCACGTGCAAGTCCGCTCACGCACGGTCTGCTCACGCACAGCCGGCTCACGCGCCGCTGTCGAAGCGGGCCGCCTTCAGGTACTCGGGGTTCGGGTCCAGAGCGGCCGCCAGCCTGAAGTGGCGTATCGCGAGGTCGGCGCGGCCCTGGCGCTCATAGGTACGGGCGAGCGCGAAGTGGGCGAACGCGTTGTCCGGTTCGCGCTCCAGGACGATGGTGAACTCCAGCTCGGCGGGGCGCAGTTGCGCGGCAGCGAAGAAGGCACGCGCGCGCAGCAGCCGGGCGGCGGTGTTCTCGGGGTGCGCGGCGATCACTCCGTCGAGCAGCTTCACCGCGCCCCGCGGGTCCCGTGCGTTGAGCAACTGCTCGGCGGCACGGAAGTCGATGACATGCGTCTCCGGAGTACGTCCGGTCGAACCGCTGGTCTCGGGCACGGCAAAGTCCTTCCCTCACTGAAGCGGTTCAACGCCCGGACGGGTGCCCGCTATTTCGAAGACGCATTCCCTTTGGAAGAACCGGACGCCCGCGCCCGGCGCACGAGGTCGGCCCACACCTCCCCGACGCGCTGCCGGAGCGCTTCCAGGGGGACGTCGTTGTCGATCACGATGTCCGCGATCTCCAGGCGCTTCTCGCGCGTCGCCTGCGCGGCCATACGCGCGCGGGCGTCCTCCCCCGTCATCCCCCGCAGCCGGGTCAGCCGGTCCAGCTGGGTCCCGGGGGCGGCGTCCACGACGACCACGACGTCGTAGAGCGGTGCGAGGCCGTTCTCCGCGAGGAGCGGGACGTCGTGGACCACCACGGCGTCGGCTGCGGCCGCCCGTTCCAGCTCGCTGGAGCGGGCCCCGACGAGGGGGTGCACGATCGAGTTCAGTACGGCGAGTCTCCCGGGGTCGGCGAAGACGATCGAGCCGAGCTTCGGCCGGTCCAGGCTGCCATCGGCGGCCAGCACCTGCGGGCCGAAGGCCTCGGTCACGGCCGCCAGACCGGGGGTGCCGGGCGCGACCACCTCACGCGCGATGCGGTCCGCGTCGATCAGCACCGCGCCGTGCCCGACGAGCAGCCGGGACACCTCGCTCTTGCCGACGCCGATCCCGCCGGTGAGGCCAACTTTCAGCATGCTCCGAAGCCTAGGGGGTGTCCGGCGGACCTCAGCCTTCGCCCTCCCGCTCCGCGAGGAAGCGCTCGAACTCGAGGCCGATCTCGTCCGCCGAGGGGATCTCCACCGGCTCGGCGAGCATGTTGCCCCGGGTCTCGGCGCCCGCGGCGGCGTCGTACTGGTGCTCGAGGCCCTGCACGAGGGCGGTGAGCTCCTCGTCGCCCTCCTGGATCTGGCTGTCGATCTCCGTCTGTGTGCGGTGCGCGTCCGTGCGCAGGGCGTGCGCGATGCCCGGGAGGACCAGCCCGGTGGCGGCCGTGACGGCCTCCAAAACGGTCAGGGCGGCGTCCGGGTAGGGCGAGCGGGCGATGTAGTGCGGCACGTGCGCGGCGACGCCCAGGACGTCGTGGCCGGCCTCCATGAGGCGGAACTCGAGCAGCGACTCGGCACTGCCGGGCACCTGGGCCTCGTCGAAGGGGCTGCGGTGTCCGGGGACCAGGTCGATGCGGTTGCCGTGCGGGGTGAGGCCCACGGGGCGGGTGTGCGGCACGCCCATGGGGATGCCGTGGAAGTTCACGGACAGGCGGACGCCGAGCCGCTCCACGATCTGCCGAACGGCAGCTGCGAAGCGCTCCCACTCGACGTCGGGCTCGGGGCCGGACAGCAGCAGGAACGGCGCGCCGGTGGCGTCCTGGACCAGCCGGACCTCGATGCCGGGCTCCTCGTACTCGGTCCAGCGGTCCCGCTTGAAGGTCAGCAGCGGGCGGCGGGCCCGGTAGTCCACGAGCCGGTCGTGGTCGAAGCGGGCGACGACCTGGTGGGGCAGCGAGTCGAGGAGCCGGTCGACGATCTGGTCGCCGGTCTCTCCCGCGTCGATGTATCCGTCGAAGTGGTAGAGCATGACAAGACCGGCCGACTCCTGGGCCAGCGCCATGTCGACGACTGCCAGGCCCTTCGGCTCCCATGCGTACAAACCCTGCGGATCAAGCACTGTGACCGCTCCTCCTCGTGTTCGTACACGTCAACGCGGCACTCACCACAGGCATTCCCACCGAGAACCCGAACAGGCACCTCTCACCGCCTTCTCATGCCAGGAGCGGGGGCACGCGCGCGTGCACACGTCCGCACCGGACGCGGTCACGCGCGCGTGCCGGGGTCAGGCCGCCATCACGCGCGCGTGGAGCGCCGTCACCGCCTTGCGCGCCGAGCTGAACGCACCGTGCTGCCAGGCGTCCGTGTAACTGAGCCAGTCACCGGCGAACCAGACGCGGCCGGTGGGCTCGTTCAGGGGCTTGTAGCGCGTGTCGTCGGGGCCGCCGGGGGTGTCGTGCCAGGCAGCCTCGAGGTGGGGTGTCTGACGCCAGTGGTGGGAGAAGGAGGAGGCCAGTTCGGTGCGGTACTTGTCGCCGTAGATCTTCACGCCGGCGGCGACCGCGCGCTGTTCGCGCTGGGCCGGGGTGAGCTTCGCATAGGAGTCGGCGTCGTCGTCGTAGTTGTAGTAGCCGATGAGGACGCCCCGTTCGCCGTGGAAGCCGTACGAGGGGTGCCAGATGTGGGTGACGTCCTGGTCGGTCTCGGTGATGCCGCCGTAGATGTGGTGGTCCAGCTCCCACCAGCGGGAGCGGTACTCGAGGCCGATCTTGGCGGCCGACGACGGAGTGACGGCCGCCAGGGCGCTCTGCACTCCGGAGCCCAGGTTGTGCGGGATCTTGGCGAGGATGTTGGGCGGCATGGCGGCCACGCAGTAGTCGGCCTCGACGACCTTGGTACGACCGCCCTGGGTGTACGTCACGGTGACGCCGTGACCGGTGTCGGTGATCTTGGAGACGGCGGCTCCGGTACGGACGCGATGCGCGCCGATCGCCCGGGTGAGCGCCTTCGGTATCTGGTCCATGCCGCCGACCGGCTGGAACATCAGCATGGCCTGGTCGAAGCCGAACTCGAAGGAGAAGTAGCGTCCGACACCGCTCGCGAACACCGCGGAGGCGGTCGGGACATCGCCGAGGAGCGCACCGGGGGTGCCGGCCGCGGCCGGTACGGTCGTGTATCCGCGCCGCTCACCGCCCTCGTACGTCAGCGTGTCGCCGAGTTCGCCCCAGTCCTTGAGGAACTCGACGAGCCGCTCCTGGTCGACGGCCGTCAACTCCTTGTCCAGGGCGCCCTTGTTCGTGGCCTTGGCGAGCAACTCCGAGACGTAGCCGTACACGTCGGCCTTGGCGGTGCGGTACCGCTCCGGCTTCGTCATGCCGGCGGACTCGTTGTAGATGTAGGCGTCGGCGTTGACGTTCGTGAACACCTGGATGGGCACACCGAGTTCACGGCAGTAGTCGAGGGTGATCATCCATTGCGGGATCCGGGCCGGCCCGGCGTTCATGTAGTGGCCGTCGGCGAACCGCGCGGTCTGCGTGTTGCCGTAGAGGTCGGTGGTGGAGTCGCCGCCGCGCACGGTGAAGTTGCGTCCGCCGGTGCGGTCCCTGGCCTCCAGGATCGTACAGTCGTAGCCGGCTTTGCCCAGCTCGTAGGCGGTCGCCAGGCCGGCGATGCCGCCGCCGAGGATGACGACCCTGGCCGCGGCGCGCCCGGTGAGGGTGAAGTCGCTCGCGCTGAGCGCCCGGAAGGACTGCTCGCGCTGGGCGGCCTGGGCGGTGGGGGCGAGTCCGAGGGCTCCCATGGTGGCGAACATGGCGCCGGCGCCGCCGGTGAGACCGACGTTCCGCAGGAACGCCCGCCGACTCGTCCCTGACCTGTACTGAGGCTGAGCCATGGTGGAACTCCCCTTCCGATCTTGAACGAAGACCGGGGAAGCGTCCCAGCGCCGCGTTACGGCCCAGCGGCTATTCGTGTATCCCACACGTTTCGACCGGCGGGAGCACGCCGCCCAAGAGGCACGCCGACTGTTTCGACCGACGGCCACGCCAACTCCCTTAGGGGCGCGGGGAACTGCGCGACAAGCCCCCACCGGCCGCAGGCCAGACAACGACCGGACAACACCAAGGGGCCGCACCTCGAAAGGTACGGCCCCTCGGTCAGGAGCTACAGCTCAGTGAGCGTTCAGCTCTGGCCACCCGCGAGCTTCTCGCGCAGCGCGGCCAGCGCCTCGTCCGAGGCCAGCGCACCGGAGGTGTCGGCGCCCTCGGAGGAGTACGAACCGCCACCCGCGGCCGGAGCCGCACCCGCGGCGTCGCCGCCCTCGGCAGCGGCAGCGGCGTCGGCCTCGCGGCTCTTGATGACCTGCTGCTGGTGCTGCTCGAAGCGGGTCTGCGCCTCGGCGTACTGGTGCTCCCACGCCTCGCGCTGGGTCTCGTAGCCCTCGAGCCAGTCGTTGGTCTCGGGGTCGAAGCCCTCGGGGTAGATGTAGTTGCCCTGGTCGTCGTAGGACGCGGCCATGCCGTACAGGGTCGGGTCGAACTCGACCGTGGCCGGGTCGGCACCGAAGGCCTCGTTGGCCTGCTTCAGCGAGAGGCTGATGCGGCGGCGCTCGAGGTCGATGTCGATGACCTTGACGAAGATCTCGTCGTTGACCTGGACGACCTGCTCCGGGATCTCCACGTGGCGCTCGGCCAGCTCGGAGATGTGGACCAGACCCTCGATGCCCTCGTCCACGCGGACGAACGCACCGAACGGAACCAGCTTGGTGACCTTACCCGGGACGACCTGACCGATCTGGTGGGTCCGGGCGAACTGCTGCCACGGGTCTTCCTGGGTCGCCTTCAGCGACAGGGAGACACGCTCGCGGTCCATGTCGACGTCGAGGACCTCGACGGTGACCTCCTGGCCGACCTCGACAACCTCGGACGGGTGGTCGATGTGCTTCCAGGACAGCTCGGAGACGTGGACCAGACCGTCGACGCCACCCAGGTCCACGAAGGCACCGAAGTTGACGATCGAGGAGACCACACCGGAGCGGACCTGACCCTTCTGGAGGGTCGTGAGGAACGTCTGGCGGACCTCGGACTGGGTCTGCTCCAGCCAGGCACGGCGGGACAGGACCACGTTGTTGCGGTTCTTGTCCAGCTCGATGATCTTGGCCTCGAGCTCCTTGCCCACGTAGGGCTGGAGGTCGCGGACGCGGCGCATCTCGACCAGGGAGGCCGGGAGGAAGCCACGGAGGCCGATGTCGAGGATGAGACCACCCTTGACGACCTCGATGACGGTACCGGTGACGATCCCGTCCTCTTCCTTGATCTTCTCGATGGTGCCCCAGGCACGCTCGTACTGGGCGCGCTTCTTCGAGAGGATCAGGCGGCCTTCCTTGTCCTCCTTCTGAAGGACAAGGGCCTCGATCTCGTCACCGACGGCGACGACCTCGTTGGGGTCGACGTCGTGCTTGATCGAGAGCTCGCGGCTCGGGATGACACCTTCGGTCTTGTAACCGATGTCGAGCAGGACCTCGTCCCGGTCGACCTTCACGATGACGCCGTCGACGATGTCGCCGTCGTTGAAGTACTTGATCGTCTCGTCGATCGCGGCGAGGAAGGCTTCCTCGTTACCGATGTCGTTGACCGCTACCTGCGGGGTGGTGGCGGTGGTCTCGGTGCTGCTCGTCATGTGAGAAAGGGCTCCGGTACGGACATTGAAGTCGTAGGTACTGCTTACGCCGGGAGCCTGTTTCGCTCTGTAGAAGCCGGACAGCCTAGGAAGCGCCACCTGAAACACTGGTGACGCCTCGACAACCGAGGGGACATACAACAGATGCGAGCGCAGCCTGCTACGTCTGAGGTGCGCAGGCCCGCAGCGCAACTTGTAGCATACGGGGGCAGCCGGGCAGGGTCAATGCGCGAAGGCGCACACCCGGGGCGGATCGCCGCATACCCGGCACAAGAAACGTCCCACCAGGCCACGCACGCCTGAGGGACCCCCTCCGTGACACACCCCCGACGGGTTGCACGGAAGAGTACGACGAGGGAGCCGATCATCCAAGAGCCCGATTCGTTCGACCTCGAAGCGGCCGGTCCGACGGCCGGCGCCGAGGCCGAACCGGAAGCCACCCGGCGTGCCGCCGGGGTCGCGGAGAGCAGCCGGGCCAACCGGGGCTGGTGGGACCGCAACGCCGACGAGTACCAGGTCGAGCACGGCACGTTCCTCGGCGACGACCGTTTCGTATGGGGTCCAGAGGGCCTCGACGAGGTGGAGGCGGAGCTGCTCGGCCCGCCGGAGGAGCTGAAGGGCAAGGACGTCCTGGAGATCGGCGCCGGCGCGGCCCAGTGCTCGCGCTGGCTGACCGCCCAGGGTGCCCGTCCGGTCGCCCTGGATCTCTCGCACCGCCAGCTCCAGCACGCGCTGCGCATCGGCGGATCGTTTCCCCTGATCTGTGCGGACGCGGGCGCGCTGCCCTTCGCGGACGCCTCCTTCGACCTGGCCTGCTCGGCGTACGGCGCGCTTCCCTTCGTCGCCGATCCGCGCCTGGTGCTGCGCGAGGTGCGCCGGGTACTGCGGCCGGGCGGGCGGTTCGTCTTCTCGGTGACCCACCCGATCCGCTGGGCGTTCCCCGACGAGCCCGGCCCCGAGGGGCTCTCGGTCTCCGCCTCCTACTTCGACCGGACGCCGTACGTCGAGCAGGACGAGGACGGCGGCGCGGTGTACGTCGAGCACCACCGCACGCTCGGCGACCGGGTCCGGGACATCGTCTCCGCGGGTTTCCGGCTCGTCGACCTGGTGGAGCCGCAGTGGCCGGCCTGGAACACCGCCGAATGGGGTGGCTGGTCCCCGCTGCGGGGCGGTCTCGTCCCCGGGACCGCGATCTTCGTCTGCGAGCGGGACTGAGCGTCTCCCGGCCCGACCGGGACCGAGCGTTCATCCCGACCGGGACCGAGCGTTCATAAGGAACCGCACGCGCGCGTGCGGGGCGTTTGCGGGTCCGTACGACACTGGGGGGCGTGATCCGTTACGACGCCCTGGACGCGCTGCCCGTGCGGCAGGCCCTGCCCGGTCTGCACGACGCCCTGGCGGGGCACGGCACCGCCGTCCTGGTGGCACCGCCCGGCACCGGCAAGACGACGCTGGTGCCGCCGGCGCTGGCCGGGCTGCTGGGCGAGGGACCCGCGCGGCGGGTGGTGGTGGCCGAGCCGCGCCGGATCGCCGCCCGGGCGGCGGCCCGCCGGATGGCCTGGCTGCTCGGCGAGCAGGTGGGGCGGAGCGTCGGCTACACCGTGCGCGGCGAGCGGGTCGTGGGGCGCCACGCACGCGTGGAGGTCGTCACGACCGGTGTGCTGTTGCAGCGCCTGCAGCGCGACCCGGAACTGTCCGGCGTGGACGTCGTGATCCTCGACGAGTGCCACGAACGCCATCTGGACGCCGACACGGTGGCGGCCTTCCTCTGGGACGTACGCGAGACCCTGCGGCCGGAGCTGAGCCTGGTGGCCGCTTCGGCGACGACGGACGCGCAGGGGTGGGCGCGGCTGCTGGGCGGGGCGCCGGTGGTCGAGGCGGCCGGGGCCGCGTACCCGGTGGAGGTGGTGTGGGCGCCGCCGGTACGGCCGGTACGGCCGCCGCACGGGATGCGCGTCGATCCGGCGCTGCTGGCGCACGTCGTGTCGGTGGTGCGCCGGGCCCTGGCCGAGCGGGACGGGGACGTGCTGTGTTTCCTGCCGGGCGTGGGCGAGATCGCGCGCGTGGCGGGCCGTCTGGGGGACCTCGGGGGCGTGGAGGTGCTCCAGGTGCACGGCAGGGCACCGGCCGCCGTCCAGGACGCGGTACTGGCTCCCGGGACCCGGCGCCGGGTGGTGCTGGCCACCTCGGTCGCCGAGTCCTCGCTCACCGTGCCCGGGGTACGGGTGGTCGTCGATGCGGGGCTCGCGCGGGAGCCACGGGTGGACCACGCGCGCGGGCTGAGCGCGCTGGCGACGGTACGGGCGTCCCGCGCGGCCGGGCGGCAGCGGGCGGGCCGGGCCGGGCGGGAGGCGCCGGGGGCGGTGTACCGCTGCTGGTCCGAGCCCGAGGACGCCCGCCTGACGGCCTATCCGGCCCCGGAGATCAGGGTGGCCGACCTGACCGCGTTCGCCCTCCAGACGGCCTGCTGGGGCGATCCGGGGGCCGCGGGACTGGCGCTGCTGGACCCGCCGCCGGCCGGGGCGATGGCGGCGGCGCGGGAGGTGCTGACGGCGATCGGCGCGGTCGACTCCGCCGGACGGGCGACGGAACGGGGGGTGCGACTGGCTCGGCTGGGGGTGCATCCGCGGCTGGGGCGGGCGCTGCTGGACACCCCGGGCGGGGGCGCCGAGGTGGTCGCGCTGCTGAGCGAGGAGGCGCCGCGGGAGTACGGGGACGACCTGGCGGCCGCGCTGCGCACCGTCCGCCGGGGCGGTGACGCCTATGCCGGGCGCTGGCTCGCGGAGGTGCGGCGGCTGACGGCGGACGGCGAAGGCGCGCCGGCGTCCGGCGTGGACGACCGGACGGTGGGACGCGTCGCCGCCCTCGCCTTTCCCGAGCGGGTCGCCAGGGCCGACGGAGGGTCGTACCTGATGGCCTCCGGGACCCGGGCCGAGCTCGGGGAAGGCAGTCCGCTGCGCGGTGCGCCGTGGATCGCCGTGGCCGTCGCTGACCGTCCGGTCGGCAGCGGACACGCGCGCGTGCGGCTCGCCGCGGTGGTGGACGAGGACACGGCCAGGTCGGCGGCCGCGTCCCTGTACGCGGAGGACCTGGAGGTGCGCTGGGCCGACGGTGACGTCGTCGCGCGGCGGGTGGATCGGCTCGGGGCGATCGAGCTCGCGGTGCGGCCGTTGCGGGACGCCGACCCGGTCCTGGTACGCGCTGCGCTGCTCGACGGGCTGCGGCGCGAGGGGCTCGGCCTGTTGCGGTGGACGCCCGACGCCGTCGTGCTGCGGCAGCGGCTCGCGTTTCTCCGGCTGCACCTCGGTGAGCCCTGGCCGGACGTGTCCGACGACGCGCTGCACGCGCGCGTGGACGAATGGCTGGAGCCGGAGCTCGGCCGGGCCCGGCGGCGGGCCGATCTCGGGCGGATCGACGCCGGGGAGGCGCTGCGGCGGCTGCTGCCGTGGGCGGGCGGGGAGGCGGGGCGGCTGGACGAGCTGGCGCCGGAGCGGATCGCCGTACCCAGTGGGTCGCGGATCCGGGTCGACTACGGGAATCCCGAGCAGCCGGTGCTCGCGGTGAAGTTGCAGGAGATGTTCGGGTTGCAGGAGTCGCCCGCGGTGGCCGGGGTGCCGGTGCTGGTGCATCTGCTGTCGCCGGCCGGGCGGCCCGCCGCCGTCACCGCCGACCTCGCCTCGTTCTGGAGGGACGGCTACAAGGGCGTACGGGCCGAGCTGCGCGGGCGGTATCCGAAGCATCCCTGGCCCGAGGATCCGGCCGGCGCCGAGCCCACCCGGCACACCAACGCGCGGCTCAGGCGCTGACCGGTTCCGGGACCGCGGTGTCGGCCGGTGCCGGGTCGGCGGGGCGGCGGCTGCGGGCCTCCAGGTAGAGGGAGAGGGCGAGCAGCGCGATGCCGAGGGACAGGAACCCCCAGGGGAGGTAGGAGGTCAGCATCAGGACGAGGGTGCGGTTGTGCTTGACCAGGGCGACCGTGCTCTTGATGTAGTCCTCGCGCATCTTCACGTCGCCTGCGAAGGCCGTCACCTTGGCGCGGCCGCCCAGCAGGGTGCCGCCGCGCAGCTCCTCCTTGTGGATCTCCTCGCCGTAGACGGGTGCCCCGGTGGCCGGTTCGACCCAGAACCTGCGGACCGTGGTGTACCAGCGGGTGGTGCCGGTCTTGGCGATGCTCGCTGCGGTGATGCCCTGCACCGGCAGCTTCTTGGGCATGGGGACCTTGGTCCAGGGGATGGTCTGCTCGAAGTAGTAGACCTTGACGCCCCGGAAGGTCTGCGTCCCCTTGTAGTGGATGGGGTTGGTGGTGCGGGTCTGCGCGTCGAAGTACTCGTAGTCCCGTTTCTCGGTCAGGAACGGGAACTTGAACTCGATGCCGTCCCGGGTCACCGGGTCGCCGTCGACCATCTCGCCGGTGGCGTGCACGGGTTCCTGGCTGTGGGCGTCGAAGATGTAGCGCTCGGGGATCTCGGAGACCATCTTGCCGTCGGGTCCCTGGACGTAGGACAGGCCGTCCCAGACGACGACGTCCCGGCCGGCCGTCTTCTCGATCTTCTTCGCGGCCGCCACGTCGCCCTTGAGGGTCTGCACGATGGTGACCTGGGGGACCTTCTTCGCCTTCATGGTGCCGTAGTCGAGGAGCGTGGCGTTCTTCGCCACCAGGACCATGTCCTGGTACTGGTTCGCCGGGATCTTGGCGAGCCGCGGGAAGGCGTACCAGCGCAGCATCGGGGACAGCGTCGCGAAGAACACGGCGAAGGCGAGCAGGACCAGACTGGCCTTGCGGCGCATCTCGGCCTCCCGGGGCGGCGGTTACGGGTGTGCGGGCACCGTCGTGAGCAGCGGCTTCGGGGACGTCTTCCCGTCCGGCGACCCGAACGCGCTGACCGTCACGACCAGGGCGATCGCGAGGGCGAGACCGGTCGCGGCGGCGATCAGGGCACGCATGCGGGACCTCCCAACGGCCGACGAGTTCCTGATGGATCGTCAGGTCCGGGCACCGTAGCAACGGGAGGGTGAGATGAGAACAGGTCGTACGACGACGAGGGCGCCGTCCCGCGTCGGCGGGAGGGCGCCCAGGTCGTCGTACGACGGTGGATCAGGAGCCGGCGGAAGCGCTCGGGGAGGCGGAGGCCGACGCGGATGCCGATGCGGACGCGCTCGGCGAGGCGCTCGGCGACGGGCTCGACGAGGGGTCGGCCGCGGCGACGGTCAACTCGACGGTGAGCGTGGCACCACCGGTGGTGGTGATGCGGAGCAGGAATGTGCCGACGGTGTCGTCCGCGTACAGCTTGGGCAGCGTGAGCAGGCCGTTCGCGTCCGTCTGGAGGTCCGTGAGGGTGCGGACGGGGTTGCCGTCCGCGTCCTTGAAGTACGGGCCCTTGTCGTTCGTGCTCGTGTCGTCGGCCGACTTGACGAGCGTGGCGGTGGCGGCGACCTTGTCGGCGACGGCACCCTGGTAGGTGGCCTTCGCCTGTACCTGGTCGGCGAACTCGCCGCCCGGGGCGCAGGTCAGCGCGGTGGTGTTGGTGAGCGCGAGGGTGTCGGCGGCGCGTGCGGTGACGGTCGCGTCGTAGTCGACGCCCTTGGCCGTGCGGCCGACCACGCCGGCGTGGACCGTGAAGTCGCCGGTCTTCTCACCGGCCTGGAGCGCCGGGGCGACGGCGACGCCCTTGCTGTCGGTGACGACCGTGGCGGTGCTCTCGCCGCCTGCGAAGGTCGCGTCCGTGTCACCGACGATGGTGAAGCGGACCCGGACCTTGGCGACGGTCCGGCCCGCCTTGGTCTCCGCGCGCGTGCTGATCTGCTTGCCGAACGCGTCGCCGGCCATCGCCGTGAGCGTGGCGGTGCCCGCGTCCTCCAGGTGGTCCACGGTGTCGGTGGCCGTGGGCGGCAGGCTCGGCGACGTGCTCGGGATGCCCGGCGTGGGCTCGGTGGGCTTCGGCGTCTTCGTGGTGGGCTTCTCCGTGGAGCCGTCGGAACCGTCGGAACCGGAGCCGGAGTGGGTCTGGGATCCGGTCGAGCCGTCACTGCGGTTCTCGGGCAGTGTGCCGGTGCCGTCCGGGACCGAGTGGGTGCCCTTGCGGTAGTACTCGTACCAGGACATGACCAGGTTGAGGTAGTCCTGCGAGTTGTTGTAGCTGAGGATCGCGCTGTTCATGTCGGCCTGGACGGACAGGTCCCAGCCGTTGCGGCACAGGTAGTGGCCGGCGGCGAGCGCCGCGTCGTAGACGTTGTTGGGGTCCTTGACGCCGTCGCCGTTGCCGTCGCGGCCCGCCCACGCCCAGGTCGACGGGATGAACTGCATGGGGCCGACGGCCTGGTCGTACTGGCTGTTGCCGTCGTACTTGCCGCCGTCGGTGTCCTTGATGAGCGCGAAGCCGTTGCCGTCGAGCTCGGGGCCGAGGATGCGGTGCAGGGTGTTGCCCTCGGCGTCGACGTCACCGCCGCGGGCCTGGCCGGACTCGACCTTGCCGATGGCGGCGAGCAGTTGCCAGGGCAGGTTGCAGCCCGGCTTGGAGCCGCGCAGTTCCGCCTCGGCCTTCTTGTAGGCGTCGAGGACGGTGGCGGGTATGCCGGCCTCGGCCTCGCCCTGGGAGACGGGGGTGCCGATGCTCGGCGAGGACGGGGTGGGGCCGGTGCTGGGGTTCGGGCTGTTGAGCGGCGGCAGGTCCGTGTAGTACGGCGAGTCGCCGGTGGCGCCGGCGTCGGACGTGGGGGTGCTGGCGCCGGCGTTGGCCTGTCTGCCCGTGTCTCCGGTCGTGACGCCCGGGGCCTGGGACGCGGACAGAGCCGCTACCGCCACCGCGGCCACGGCGGTCGTCGCCGCTCCCTTGC
The DNA here is from genome assembly GCF_053611985.1 of Streptomyces sp. NPDC054770. Classification (NCBI taxonomy): domain Bacteria; kingdom Bacillati; phylum Actinomycetota; class Actinomycetes; order Kitasatosporales; family Streptomycetaceae; genus Streptomyces; species Streptomyces sp. NPDC054770. The sequence goes on along the minus strand of NZ_JBSHBL010000118.1, from coordinate 1,776 downwards.
GCAGCCGCCTGCCGAATTGCGCCGCCATAAGGTGAACCCCTCCCGTGGGCGCCTTCTGAGCGCCCGTCTCCGTCTGTCTGCTCGCCTGGTGTGACGGTCGACCTGGTGCTGTGGTTGCCCCCCGTTACCCCGTTCGGCTTGTTGCGACTTCTGAGGTAGTGCATCCGGCCGCGCACGCCGGGGTGGCGACCCAGGCGACCCTACGACAACTTCCTTTCCACGGACACCCGGTGGTGCCCGGTATTCACCAGTTGGCCATTACCCGTTGGGGCACGGCGATGTCCCGGATACTTGGCGTACGCGATCACTTGTTCGGCGCTCCGGCCGACGACTGCTCCAGGGGGTCCGGGTGCCGTTCACTCTCAGCCATGCCGCCGCCGTGCTGCCCGCCGTGCGCGGCGACGGGACCGGGCGGGGGCGGCTGGTCCCGGCGGTGCTCGTCGCGGGGTCCTTCTCCCCCGACCTCACCTACTACGCGGCGAGCGCGGTGCCGGACGCGATGGGGTTCGGCGCGTTCACGCACTCCTTCACCGGCGTGTTCACCGTCGACGTGCTCATCTCCTGGGCACTGGTGGCGCTCTGGACGCTGGTGCGTGAACCCCTCGTGGCACTCGCGCCGCGGGCCCGGCAGGGGCGGGTGGCCGCGCTGTTGCGCTGCGGGGCGCCACGCGCGCGTGCCGGATTCTCCGTGGCCGCCTGGTGGTACGTCTCCGCCGTGCTCGGCGCGCTCACGCACGTCGTCTGGGACGCGTTCACGCACCACGACCGCTGGGGGACGCGGCTGATCCCGGCGATCGGCCGGGACGCCGCGGGGGGTATGCCGCTCTACACCCTGCTCCAGTACGGCAGTTCGGTGGTGGGCGTGGCGGTGCTCGCCGTGTTCACGGTCCGCGCGGTACGGCGGGCGCCGGCCGGGGAGCCGGTGGGGGTGCCGCGGCTCTCGGTACGGGACCGGTGGTGGGCCGGCGCCGGCATCACCGGCTGCGCCCTGCTCGCGGCGGTGCTGCGGGCGGTGCGGTGGTGGGAGTACTGGGGCGCTGCGGCGAAGCCCTGGGAGCTGCTGCCCACGGTGCTCTTCGGGGCGGGGGCGGGGCTGCTGCTCGGGGTGCTGGGGTACGCCGTGTCGGTCAGGGTGTGGCGTCCGGCGCCGGTGGCCGGCGGCGTGCGGCGGAGTCCGTCGGCCGTTCGGTGAGGCTCGCCACGAACACGGTCATGGTCCGGGGGCGGCGGGGGCCGGGGAGCGCGGTGCGGAGCAGCGCGAGGTAGCTGCGGGCGACATCGAGCCACTGGCGCAGGTCGGGACGGGCGCGGAGTCTGCGGCGGAGGCGGGTGGCCGCGCGGCGCACGGTGACGACGAGGTCGGCGGGGATCCGGGCGGAACTGGCGCCGGCCGCCAGGGCCGGGGCCGACGGGGACGCCGTGACCTGAGCGGCGGCGGCGGAACGGGCCTTGGCCGGAGGCCTGCTCTGGGGCGTCCGGCGGTGAACCATACGTATACCCATGGCCGCATCCTTGCCGGTGGCGGAGGCGGGGGCGTTCTGGCAGGGGCCACGCGAGTGACGGGGCAGCACCCCTTTTTTTTCTCCACCACCCTCTTCGCTCACCCCGCCGCCCCTGCGCTCGCCCACCACCCTCTTCGCTCACCCCGCCGCCTCCTTCGCTCCGCCGCCCCCTTTCTTTCTCCGCCGCCCCCTTTTTTTCTCCGCCGCAACGGTGCTCAGCCACGACGGTGGCTTTCGGCGGTGCCGAACCCACGGGATGCGCCGGGTTCTGCTC
>NZ_JBSHBL010000117.1:0-24730 GCF_053611985.1 Streptomyces sp. NPDC054770 | reverse complement strand
CACCGGGACAGGCCAACCCGCGATCCGGACACGCGAACGAACGGGCCCCGGGCACTGCAGGGCCCCGGAACCGGCGCAGGGGTCCCGGGGCCCGATCGGAGGGCGGGCGGGATGACCGCCCGCCGCAGGCGTCACACGCGCCGCAGTACCGCGACGACCTTGCCCAGGATGGTCGCGTCGTCGCCGGGGATCGGCTCGTAGGCCGCGTTGTGGGGGAGGAGCCAGACATGGCCGTCCTCGCGCTTGAAGCGCTTGACGGTGGCCTCGCCGTCGAGCATGGCGGCGACGATGTCGCCGTTCTCGGCGACCGGCTGGCGGCGGACGGTGACCCAGTCGCCGTCGCAGATCGCGGCCTCGATCATGGAGTCACCGACGACCTTGAGCACGAACAGCTCGCCGTCACCGACCAGCTGCCGGGGCAGCGGGAAGACGTCCTCGACCGACTCCTCGGCGAGGATCGGCCCACCGGCGGCGATCCGGCCGACCAGCGGGACGTACGACGCGGCGGGCTTGCCGGCGGTGTCCGTGGGCTGCACGGTCACGGCCTGGTCCGAGCCGCGCACCTCGTATGCGCGCGGGCGGTGCGGGTCGCGGCGCAGGAAGCCCTTGCGTTCCAGTGCCATCAGCTGGTGCGCCACCGAGGACGTGCTGGACAGGCCGACGGCCTGGCCGATCTCCCGCATCGACGGCGGGTAGCCCCGCCGCTGCACCGAGTCCCTGATCACCTCGATCACCCGGCGCTGCCGGTCCGTGAGGCCCGAGCTGTCCGCCCGGATGCCTGGAGGTCGACCCGGCAGGGAACGCTTGTGTCCCTCGGGATTCACGGCTTCGTTCATGGCATGCACCGGGTCGAGTCGGCCCTGGGAGCGGTCCTGGGCGGTGATGGTGGCACTGTCTGCGGTCGTGGTCACGTCGGCCCCTCTCGATGGTCTCCCTGCTGGACAACGGTAGTTGCTTTCGAAAGGTTGCGCCAAACACACGTTCGAGTGAAAAAACGTGGTTCACCTTACGCGATCACATGTCTGGGTGTATGGCTCACGCGGTACCCGGCGGGCAAAAGGGCCCATTGTTGTACTCTTCACCGCCGGGGGGATGGCCTTGTGGGTGTGTCCAGTCTGCCATCCGGGCCGCCGCCGACCGGGATGTCCGTCCCCATCTGCGCCGGAGTCGCACGTGACCTCCGTGCGGCGCCCACGGTATCTCCGTATCCGCCGTAGCGGTACGTGTGCGACACGCGCAACCTGGCGATGTATCAGCCAATCACCACATCTAGTGGTTGGATTGCTACAGCAGCCCACAAGTTGTGGTCCCCCGGGTCCCCGGTCTCTCTGAGATCGCCTATGCTTGGGGCTGCTTCGAGGGGCCCATGTGGCCCAGCGAGGCTATTGAGTCTGCTGTGAGGAGGGTTGGAGATCATGCACTGCCCCTTCTGCAGGCATCCCGACAGCCGCGTGGTCGACAGTCGTACGACCGACGACGGCACGTCGATCCGCAGGCGCCGCCAGTGTCCGGACTGCTCCCGTCGTTTCACGACCGTGGAGACGTGCTCGCTCATGGTGGTCAAGCGGTCCGGAGTCACCGAGCCGTTCAGTCGTACCAAGGTCATCAACGGCGTGCGCAAGGCGTGCCAGGGACGGCCTGTCACTGAGGACGCACTCGCCCAGCTCGGCCAGCGGGTCGAGGAGGCGGTGCGGGCCACCGGAAGCGCCGAGCTGACCACCCATGACGTGGGGCTGGCCATACTCGGTCCATTGCAGGAGCTCGACCTCGTCGCTTATCTGCGATTCGCCTCCGTCTACCGGGCGTTCGACTCGCTCGACGACTTCGAGGCGGCGATCGCGGAGCTGAGGCAGGCCGCGCAGGACCCCGCCGCGGACGACGAAGACGCGGGAGCGGGGGGCCAGGAGGACGATCACGGGCCAGGCGGGAGCCCACGGGTGCCCGCGCCCGTTCATATCGCCGGCTGACGGGCGGACCGGAACCGGGCGGAGGGCCCGAATCCGGTTGTCGGACGGTGATCCAGGACTTGTCGCGGGTGGCAACTGAGGGTGCCCGCGACGCGATAACAGAACAGTGTGTCACGGGAACATCGTGGCATTTCAGGGCGTTTTAGCCCGTAGAGGGAGGCGGCATGACAGAGACGGCGAGCGGTCCGGCACGGAGTTCCCGCGCGAAGGGAACCAAGGCCACCAAGGGACTGCGTATCGAGCGCATCCACACCACCCCCGGCGTGCACCCGTACGACGAGGTGAGCTGGGAGCGCCGTGACGTCGTCATGACCAACTGGCGCGACGGCTCGGTCAACTTCGAGCAGCGTGGCGTCGAGTTCCCCGACTTCTGGTCGTTGAACGCGGTCAACATCGTCACCAGCAAGTACTTCCGGGGTGCCGTCGGCACCCCGCAGCGCGAGACCGGCCTCAAGCAGCTGATCGACCGCATCGTGAAGACGTACCGGAAGGCCGGCGAGGACTACAAGTACTTCGCCACCCCGGCCGACGCCGAGATCTTCGAGCACGAGCTGGCGTACGCCCTCCTGCACCAGATCTTCAGCTTCAACAGCCCCGTGTGGTTCAACGTGGGCACCCCGCAGCCCCAGCAGGTCTCCGCCTGCTTCATCCTGTCCGTCGACGACTCCATGGAGTCGATCCTCGACTGGTACAAGGAAGAGGGCATGATCTTCAAGGGCGGCTCCGGTGCCGGCCTGAACCTCTCCCGGATCCGCTCCTCCAAGGAGCTGCTCTCCTCCGGCGGCAACGCCTCCGGCCCGGTCTCCTTCATGCGCGGCGCCGACGCCTCCGCCGGCACCATCAAGTCGGGCGGCGCCACCCGCCGTGCCGCCAAGATGGTCATCCTGGACGTCGACCACCCCGACATCGAGGGCTTCATCGAGACCAAGGTCAAGGAGGAGGAGAAGATCCGCGCCCTCCGCGACGCGGGCTTCGACATGGACCTGGGCGGGGACGACATCACGTCGGTCCAGTACCAGAACGCCAACAACTCGGTCCGTGTGAACGACGAGTTCATGAAGGCGGTCGAGCAGGGCGGCCAGTTCGGTCTGCGCGCCCGGATGACCGGCGAGGTCATCGAGGAGGTCCAGGCCAAGAGCCTGTTCCGCAAGATGGCCGAGGCGGCCTGGGCCTGCGCCGACCCGGGCATCCAGTACGACGACACCATCAACCACTGGCACACCTGCCCGGAGTCCGGCCGGATCAACGGCTCGAACCCGTGCAGCGAGTACATGCACCTGGACAACACGTCCTGCAACCTCGCCTCGCTGAACCTGATGAAGTTCCTGAAGGACGACGGCAAGGGCAGCCAGTCCTTCGACGTCGACCGGTTCACCCAGGTCGTCGAACTGGTCATCACCGCGATGGACATCTCCATCTGCTTCGCGGACTTCCCGACCCAGAAGATCGGCGAGAACACCCGCGCCTTCCGCCAGCTCGGCATCGGCTACGCCAACCTCGGCGCCCTGCTGATGGCGACCGGTCACGCCTACGACTCCGACGGCGGCCGCTCCCTCGCCGGTGCCATCACCTCCCTGATGACCGGCACCGCGTACAAGCGCTCCGCCGAGCTCGCCGCGGTCGTCGGCCCGTACGACGGCTACGCCCGCAACGCCGACGCCCACAACCGCGTCATGAAGCAGCACGCCGACGCCAACACCGTGGCCGTCCGCATGGACGACCTGGACACCCCGGTCTGGGCCGCCGCCACGGAGGCCTGGCAGGACGTGGTGCGCCTCGGCGAGAAGAACGGTTTCCGTAACTCGCAGGCGTCCGTCCTCGCCCCCACCGGCACCATCGGTCTCGCGATGTCCTGCGACACCACCGGCGTCGAGCCCGACCTGGCCCTGGTCAAGTTCAAGAAGCTGGTCGGCGGCGGCTCGATGCAGATCGTCAACGGCACGGTCCCGCAGGCCCTGCGCCGCCTGGGTTACCAGGAGGAGCAGATCGAGGCGATCGTCGCCCACATCGCCGAGAACGGCAACGTGATCGACGCCCCCGGCCTCAAGCACGAGCACTACGAGGTCTTCGACTGCGCCATGGGCGAGCGTGCCATCTCCCCGATGGGCCACGTCCGCATGATGGCCGCAATCCAGCCCTGGATCTCCGGCGCGATCTCCAAGACGGTCAACATGCCGGAGACGGCGACCGTCGAGGAGGTCGAGGAGATCTACTACGAGGCCTGGAAGCTCGGCGTGAAGGCGCTCGCGATCTACCGGGACAACTGCAAGGTCGGCCAGCCGCTCTCCGCCAAGACCAAGGAGAAGGAGAAGGCCGAGGTCACCGAGAAGGCCGAGGCGACCATCCGCGAGACGGTCGAGAAGGTCATCGAGTACCGTCCGGTCCGCAAGCGCCTCCCGAAGGGTCGTCCCGGCATCACCACGTCCTTCACCGTCGGCGGCGCCGAGGGCTACATGACGGCCAACTCCTACCCGGACGACGGCCTGGGCGAGGTCTTCCTGAAGATGTCCAAGCAGGGCTCGACCCTCGCGGGCATGATGGACGCCTTCTCCATCGCGGTCTCCGTCGGCCTCCAGTACGGCGTGCCGCTGGAGACGTACGTCTCGAAGTTCACCAACATGCGCTTCGAGCCGGCCGGTATGACGGACGACCCGGACGTGCGGATGGCGCAGTCGATCGTCGACTACATCTTCCGCCGCCTGGCGCTGGACTTCCTGCCGTTCGAAACGCGCTCCGCGCTCGGCATCCACTCCGCCGAGGAGCGTCAGCGGCACCTGGAGACCGGTTCGTACGAGCCGTCCCTCGAGGATGACGAGGTCGACGTCGAGGGCCTGGCCCAGTCGGCGCCGCGCACCCAGGAGCTGAAGGCCGTCGCCGCCCCCCAGATCGAGGCCGGCTCGGCCAAGCCCGCCCCGAGGCAGGCGCACACCAGCGCCGAGCTGGTGGAGATGCAGCTGGGCATCCAGGCCGACGCCCCGCTCTGCTTCTCCTGCGGTACGAAGATGCAGCGGGCCGGTTCCTGCTACATCTGCGAGGGCTGCGGCTCGACCAGCGGTTGCAGCTGACGAGTCGATGTGACATGACGTAAGGGGCGCCGGCCGTAGCCGGCGCCCCTTACCATTTCCGCGCCCCGGGCGGCCGTGCGGCCGTCAGGGGCGGCCGAGCGCGCCCATCTCCCGGGAGAAGACCACCGGGTCGTCCTCGAAGCCGTGCAACCCGGGCCGGAAGCTCCAGTCGCCGGACCCGTCGCGCACGAACTCCGCGACGGTGGCCGCCGTAGCCCCGAGGACCGAGCCGAAGTCGTCCTCGGCCAGCACGTTGTAGCCCTCCCGGACGCGGACGGCCGGGTTCAGGACATTCACGAACGTCCGGTGCGTGGGCCGCTGCTGGATGACGACGCCGACGACAACGCGCGCGTACCGGCTGTCGAGCCGGTCCAGTTCGAGCGTCATCACCTCGTCCCAGCCGAAGCCCTTGCCGTCCTGGCTGTCCCGGTTGAGAAAGATCGTGCCGTCGGGCGAACGGCTGTCGAAGTGCACGAGATAGGCCGGAGTTCCGTACGGGTCGACCGTCGTGAACGTCCCGGCGATGACGTCGAGATCGGTGGGTGGCTGCCCGGAAGAGCTGGGATCCCACTTCACCGCGACCTCGACCTTGCTGATCGCCTTGCTGAAACCGCTCATCACGCGTCCCCTTCCCCCTAGAGGTCCACTGCCCCAACCGACAGGCTGCCCAGGCTCTTTGTCCATCGTGCCACGCGCGCCGGGGCGTATGCGCGGGTGATCTCCGCCGGAGCGTGACCGGCGCCACGCCTCATGGCCTTACGATGGCGCGGTGCTGGTCAAGTGGATTCGCTGCGCCGTGGTTGACCGCCGGGGCTTCGAGCGGGGGCAGCGGAAATGGGCGGGGCTTCTGGGGGAGCCGGGATTTCGGGGACAGGGCGGGGGCTGGAGTCGGCAGCGACCGGGAGTGGCGCACATCTTCGCCTTCTGGGAGAGCCGTGCCTTCTACGACTCCTTCATGGCGCGTTCGCACGACCGCCTGGCCGCGTCCCAGTCCGGCACGTACAAGGACCAGCAGGTCAAGCTGTTCGAGTACCGGTTCGATGTGAAGACCGGCTTCGAACCGCGCTTCACGGACAGCGACCTGGTCCGGGTGGCTCTCTGCCGGGTGCACGAGGAGCGCGTCGAACACTTCACGCTGATGCAGGAGAAAGTCTGGAACCCGGCGATGGCCGGCTCGCCCGGCATGATCCGCGGCATGTTCGCGGAGGCCCCGGAGCACGAGTTCATGATCCTTTCGATGTGGCGGTCGGCCGCCGAGCACGGCAAGTACCGCACCGAACGAGTGGAGCGGCTGGCGCTGCGCGCCCAGACCGAGGCCGACATCGCGGCCCTCACGGGTGACATCGTGGAACTCGAGCCGACCTGGATCGTTTGAATATCCAACCCTCGATTTGTGTGACCTGCGCTGTATGGGGCCCATCCGAGTGCTCGATTTTTCGTCACTCGATCTAGGGTTTTGGCATGGCACGACCACGGCGCATCGTCCTTGTCCGGCACGGCGAGTCAACCGGCAATGTCGACGACTCCGTGTACGAGCGGGAACCAGACCACGCGCTGGCCCTGACCGAGCGGGGCTGGCGGCAGGCCGAAGAGACCGGAAAACGCGTCCGGGAGATCTTCGGCCGGGAACCCGTCAGCGTGTACGTCTCGCCCTACCGCCGTACCCACGAGACCCTCCGCGCCTTCCACCTCGACCCGGATCTCATACGCGTGCGTGAGGAACCCCGGCTGCGAGAGCAGGACTGGGGAAACTGGCAGGACCGCGACGACGTACGGCTCCAGAAGACGTACCGGGACGCGTACGGGCACTTCTTCTTCCGCTTCCCGCAGGGTGAGTCCGGGGCCGACGTGTACGACCGTGTCGGCGGCTTCCTGGAGAGCCTGTTCCGCAGCTTCGAGGCGCCGGACCACCCGCCCAACGTGCTCCTGGTGACCCACGGCCTGGCCATGCGGCTGTTCTGCATGCGCTGGTTCCACTGGACGGTCGCGGAGTTCGAGTCGCTCTCCAACCCCGGGAACGCCGAGATGCGGATGCTCGTTCTCGGGGACGACGGCAAGTACACGCTCAACCAGCCCTTCGACCGCTGGCGGGACCCGGAGCCCCACTGGATGAGCGGCTAGGCTGGCCGCGATGATCTCCTCCACCGATTCCTCGACTCCGGGGCGCCTGGAGCGCGCCCTGGCCAGCCTGCGCGGACTCGCCGTCGGCGACGCGCTGGGCTCGCAGTTCTTCGTGCCGGCGAACTACCCGCTGCTGAAGCGGCGGGAGCTGCCTCCGGCCCCCTGGCAGTGGACCGACGACACCGAGATGGCCTGCTCCGTCGTCGCCGTCCTGGCCGCCCACCACCACGTCGACCAGGATGCCCTGGCCCGTTCCTTCGCCGCGCACCACGACTTCGACCGGGGCTACGGCCCCGCCGTCAACCGCCTGCTCCGCCTCGTCCGGGAGGGCGGCGACTGGCGCGAGCTGGCCGCCGGGCTCTTCAACGGCCAGGGTTCCTGGGGCAACGGCGCGGCGATGCGGATCGCGCCCCTGGGCGCCTGGTATGCGGACGATCCGGAGCAGGCCACCCACCAGGCCGAGATCTCGGCCTACCCCACGCACCAGCACCGGGAGGCCGTGGTCGGTGCCATGGCCGTGGCGGCCGCAGCGGCCCTGGCAGCCGCGCCCGGCGGCCCGCCGAGCCCCGAGGCACTCCTCGACGGGGTCGTCGCCCTGGTCCCCAGGAGCGCCGTCGGCCAGGGCCTGCGGCGCGCCCGGGACATGCTCGACTACGCCGACGCGGGCACCGTAGCGGCCGTCCTGGGCTGCGGACGGCGGACGACCGCCCATGACACCGTCCCCTTCGCGCTCTGGTCGGCGGCACGCGCCCTCGGCGACTACGAGACGGCGTTCTGGGTGACCGCCCAGGTGGGCGGCGATGTGGACACCACCTGCGCCATCGTGGGCGGCGTGCTCGCGGGCGGGAGCGCGGGAGCGCCGCCGGCCACGTGGGCGGAGCGCACGGAGGCGCTGCCGGAATGGGTGCCGGCGGCGACGGGGACCGGCGCCGCCGGATGATCGACTGAGGTCGGTCCGGGACCGTGTGCGGCGGGGCCGCCGCGGTCCGGGCCCCTGTCGAGGCGGCCCGGGCGGAACGCCACGGTTCCACACCGCTCTGGAGGCATACGACGAGACGGGTGCTGTCGTCTCGTGGCGAGCCTTGTGCCTGCGGGCCGCCGATCGGGCCGCCGATGAGCGCCGGGGTGAAGCCGGGGCGGTCCGAGGCCGTCCCGGTCTCAGTCCCCGGCATCTGCGTTCCGCGGCGAACCCGTGGCCACATGGGAAACTCTCCGTGTCCGGAGGGAACTCTGTGTGACGGCCCGGCGTTTTCACGGCAGCTGCCCCACTTGGCGCATGCGCCGACAGGGGGCGGGAGGCGTAGCCGCGGGGGAGGTGTCGGTCGTGTGGGGCGGGGTGGTTCTTCTGATGGTGTACGCCGTGCCGACGATCGCGGCGTCGACGGCCGCGATGTCGGCCACGGTGCGGATGGCCGTGATGCAGATGGCCGTGGTGCGGATAGCCGCGCCTCCGCCGTTGCCGTCTGTCCCCCGGCGGAGGTGCGACCATCCGCGGCTGTGCGCGGACCCGGTGGGGTCAGCCCAGTCCCGGGCCGGCCGTGCCGGCGAGGGCTTCGAGGTCGCTCTTGCGGACCTTGATCACCAGCCAGGCGGTGAGCAGGCCCAGCCCGGCCATGGCGGCGGCGGGGATGAACGCGGTGGAGATGCCGTGCGCGAGCACCTCGTGCCCCCAGGGTGCGGGCAGCTGATGGGTCTTGGCGAACTCCGCCTTCTGCTCCGGCGACCCGTCGGCGAGGAACTTCGGCAGCTGCTTCTTCGCCTCGTCCTTGCTGGCCGAGCCGAACACCGTGGTCAGGATGGACAGGCCCAGCGACCCGCCCACCTGCTGCATGGCGTTGAGCAGCCCGGAAGCCGCTCCGGCCTCGCGCTGGGCGACACCGGAGACCGCGGTGACGGTCGCCGTCACGAAGTTCAGTCCCATGCCGAAGCCGAAGACGAGCATGGGCCCGAGGATTCCGCCGAGATAGGAGCTGTCGGGCCTGATGAACGTCTGCCAGGTGAGCCCGACGACCACGAGCGCCGAACCGGTCATCATGAACGGCTTCGGGCCGAGGACGGGCAGGAACCGCTGCGACAGCCCGGCGCCGACGGCGATGGCCGCCGTCACGGGCAGGAAGGCCAGACCGGCCCTGATCGGGCTGTAGCCCAGCACGTTCTGCACGAACAGCACGATGTAGAAGAACATGCCGAACATCGCCGCGGCCAGGCTGAGCATGATCACGTAGGTGCCGGAGCGGTTGCGGTCGGCGAACATCCTCAGTGGTGTGATGGGTTCCTTCGCCCGCGTCTCGATGAAGACGAAGGCCAACAGCAGGACCACCGCGGCGGCGAACGACCCGAGTGTCAGACCGTCCCGCCAGCCGTTCTCGGAGGCCCGGATGAAGCCGTAGACCAGAGAAGCCATGCCCAGGGTGGAGGTCAGCGCGCCCGCGATGTCGAACCGTCCGGGATGCCGTTCGGACTCGTTGATGTACTGCGGGGTGAGGGCGACGATCAGCAGTCCGATCGGCACGTTGACGAAGAGCACCCAGCGCCAGTCGAGCCAGTCGGTGAGCATGCCCCCGGCCAGCAGGCCGATGGCCCCGCCGCCCGCGGAGACCGCGGCGAACACGCCGAACGCCCGGTTCCGTTCCGGACCTTCGGGGAACGTCGTGGTGATCAGCGCCAGCGAGGTCGGCGACGCGATCGCGCCACCCATGCCCTGGAGGGCGCGGGCGGCGAGCAGTTGCCAGGGTTCCTGGGCGAGACCGCCGAGGAGCGAGGCGAAGGTGAACAGCAGGATGCCGGTCATGAACACCCGGCGCCGGCCGAGGATGTCACCGGCCCGGGCACCGAGGAGCAGCAGGCCGCCGAAGGTGAGAGTGTAGGCGCTGACCACCCACGTGAGGTCCGTGGTGCTGAACTTGAGCGCGTCTTGAATGTGCGGGAGCGCGATATTCACAATCGTCGCATCAAGTACCACCATGAGCTGGCAGGCGGCAATCACGGCGAGCGCGATGCCGGGGCGCCCCTGCCGGCGGGCCGCACCAGGTTTGTGGTCCTGTATCAGTTGAGAGGTTGTCACTATGGATCCCCCACGAAGGTGTTAGTGAACGCTGGCGTTCACTGTCGCGTCAACGGTAGTGAGTCCTCGGTAGAGAACGCAAGCGTTCACTTAACTGCGCGTCGCGTGCCGCGTCCCCCTTTGCCGTCGCGCGCCGCGCCCTTCCGCTCCGGAATCCCCGCTTCCCCTTGCTCGCTGGAGAAACTCAGATGGTTACCTCGCGCTGGACTGCCGCTTCCCCGCAGGCAGCCTCCCCTCGTCGGCGCGGTGCGGTCCTCGAACGCGCGATCCTGGACGCCGCCCTGGAGCAGCTCAGCACCGTCGGCTGGAACGGCCTCACCATGGAGGGCGTCGCCGCCGGGGCCCAGACCGGGAAGGCGGCGGTCTACCGCCGATGGGCCTCCAAGGAGGAGCTGGTCGCCGACGCGTTGCAGGCCGGTCTGCCACGTTTGGAGGAGGCCCCCGACCTCGGAAGTGTGCGCGAAGACCTGCTGGCCCTGTGTCGGCAGACCCGGGACGCGATGTTCTCGAGGCCTGGGTTCGCGTTGCGGTCGGTGATTCACGAATGCGATCCACTGCAGGTCGAGCGCTTCCATGGCGTGATCATCGACGGGGTCGTGGGGCCGACGATCCAGCTGATCGGTGACATCGTCACCCGTGGTATTGAGCGGGGGGAGGTGCGCCCCGACGCGGCCAACGGCTATGTCCTCGACGCCATTCCGGCGATGATGATGTACCGCAACAAGATTTCTGGAAGCGAATGGAACGACCAGGAGGTCGAGGAGATGATCGACGGGTTCATGCTTCCGCTGCTGCTGTCGCGCGAGGCGTGAGCCGCCGCTCCGGCGGTGCCCGGCACGGTCCGGGAAGCCGGGGTGTTGCTCGGGGATCAGTGCGGCGTACCCTAAGGTCGCCATGCCGTACGAACCACCTACTCACACCGTCGAGCGCTCCCTTCGCGCCACGACCGGAGCCAAGGTCATTGCCGGTGTCGACGAGGTGGGGCGCGGCGCCTGGGCCGGGCCCGTCACCGTCTGTGCCGCGGTCACCGGTCTTCGCCGGCCGCCCGAGGGCCTCACCGACTCCAAGCTGCTGACCGTCAAGCGACGCACGGAACTTGCCGAGGCGCTGCGGGGGTGGGTCACGGCCTACGCCCTGGGGCATGCCTCGCCGGAGGAGATCGACGACCTCGGGATGACGGCCGCACTGCGACTGGCGGCGGTCCGTGCCCTGGAGACCTTGCCGGTCCGTCCCGACGCGGTGATCCTCGACGGGAAGCACGACTACCTCGGCGCCCCGTGGCGGGTGCGTACAGTCATCAAGGGTGACCGATCGTGTGTCGCCGTGGCCGCGGCCTCGGTGATCGCCAAAGTTCAGCGCGACAAAATGATGGCCGAACTGGGTATCGACCATGCAGACTTCGGATTTGCGGCCAATGCGGGGTACCCGTCGCCCGTGCACAAGGCCGCACTGGAGGAGCGGGGCCCCACCCCGTACCACCGGTTGTCGTGGGCGTATCTTGATGCGCTGCCCCAGTGGCGGCACCTCAAGAAGGTCCGCAGCTGGGCGGAGGGAAGCGTTCCGGAGATCGAGGGTCAGCTCGGCTTCGACTTCTGACGTTCCAGTCGCACTGTTGTGCCACCCAGTTCACGTGACCTGCACCAATGTTTGATAAAAATCAGCTCATGCCTCTCATTCCCGAGGAGCCTCAGATTCACGAGAGTGCCCAGGGTCCCCGCGCCACTCCGGCCAGTGGCCGTACCGCGCCGACCCCTCGTCCCGTACCCGGCCCCCGCCCCGCGGCTCCGTCGCGTCCCGGTCGTCCCGGCCCTGTGCGGCCGACGCCCCCGGTGCAGCGCGCGTCGCGTGACGTGGCCAAGCCAGGCCCGTCCGGCCCGGCCGTCCCCGCCGCGGCAGCGGCGGCCCCGCAGATCCAGCTGATCCCGGCCACCGTCGAGAGCGCTCTCGACGCGGCCGAGGAAGCAGTGGACCTGCTCCTCGAATCGGGTCGTGCCCCCGGCGACGTGCTGGTGATCACCACCGGCGCGCAGCACCCGTGGGCCGACCACGAGCTGTCCTTCGGCGAAGCCTCCTACTGGGCCCAGCACGACGCGGGCGACGACGTCTTCTACACGGACGCCGCCGTCGCTTCCCGTGCCGTGACCCGCCCCGTGGTCGTCGTCGCCGTCAACGGCGGCCCCGACACCGTCGCCGCCACCGCCCTGCCGCTGGCCCTGTCCCGGGCCGGCGCCCTGCTGATCGTCTGCGGCGACCCGCAGCGCATCAACTCGATGCTGGGCGCGGGCGTCTGAGCAGTCTCCGGCGCCTCCGGGACTCCGGAGGTACCGAAGGAGCCGCGGCGGTGACTCGCACAGTGGTGCCTTTGGCATGCCCGGACGACGGGCGGGTACCGCGGCCCGTCGCGGAGCACGGCGCGACCGAGCACGCCGCACGTCAGGTCCGGGGCGCCGTCCCCGGCTGAGCGGGCACCACCGGTGCCCCCTTGCGGGGCCGGGGGTCAGCGGGCGGCAGCGCGGCGCAGTACGTCGGAGACGGCGCCGCCGGTACGCGGCGGCAGCGGCGGAACCTCCGACAGGGCGAAGGGTTCGGGAGGCGAGTCGGCGTTGGGGCGCCGCCCGCCGCGACCCTCGCCGAGCACCTGCCAGCCGTCGTGCGTCAGCGTGATGTACGCCCCGCAGCGCAGCCCGTGCAGAGTGCAGGCGTCCCGCAGCCCCCACATCCAGGCACCGTCCTCCTCCGTCCAACGCGCGTCCCCCTCGCGGCAGTAGAGCAGTACGGCGGTCCGCACCGGGGTGCGGCGGCGCAGGTCGTGCGGGATGACCCGGCGCAACTGGGCCAGCAGGGTGTTGCGGAACATCCAGCCGTCGGCCGGGGCCGAGCGTCGGCCGAAGGAGGCGCTGGCACACAGCCGTTCCTCCGGATCGAGGACGGCGACGACCGCGATGCCGGGACGGGGGTGATGCCGGGCGTGCAGACCACTGACGACCTCGCGAGGGTTGCGCAGCAGCGGTATTCCGGCGTCGGCCCATTCCGCGGGCTCGAGCAGACGACTGGCAGAAGCGGCGGACGCGGATGTCGACAACGATGCCGCCGAGGACGGAGCGAATCCGAAGGTCACGTTCCTCCCTTCGGCTACGCGCCCACACAGCGGGCGAGATCGGATTCGGGGCCGCGCGCACCGCAGCAAAGCCCAACCGGATCACGGACGAGCCGTGCGGGGAGCGGACTTCAATTCTTCCTGTCGAACTTGGATGCGGCAACGAGCAAATGGGGCCACCGACTGTTATCTGGTAGTGCGAGGCTTATATCCCTACCCGATGAGGCACCCGGCGACCCCTGGGACGTTCGATCGCGGCACGTTCGTACGCCGCACCCGGCGCCGAAATCGAGCGGCAGCGGGCCGGTCAGCCCTGAACGGCGAGGACCAGCGGCAACACCCCCCGCGCCCCGGACCTGCGGAGCATGCGAGCCGCGACCGCCAGGGTCCACCCGGTCTCGGTGAAGTCGTCCACCAGCAGGACCGGCCCCTGGACCTCGGCGAGAGCGGCGGCGAGGCCGGGTGGCACGGTCAGTGCACCGTCAAGAGCCTTGAGGCGCTGGGCACTGTTGCTGCGTGAGACCCGCGGCGCCTCGCCCGCGTACTCCACGGAACCCAGCAGGGGCAGTCTGCCGACCTCGGCGATACGCGCGCCCAGCGAGTGGACCAGCCGGGGCCTGGAGTGCGAGGCGACCGTGACGACGCCCACGGGGCGCGGCTGCGCGTCGGCCGCGCCCGGGGCCCAGCCGCCGGGACCCTTCGCCCAGTCGGCCAGTACCTCCACCGCGGCACGGGCGACATCGTCCGGCACCGGCGTGTCCGGGGCCTGGGGAGCGAGCAGCGGTCGCAGCCGATTGCCCCAGCCGATGTCCGAGAGCCGTCCCAAGGCGCGCCCCGCCGACGCCTGTTCACCGGCCGGGATGCGCCCTCTGAGATCGATGCCGATCGCCGGCAGGCCGGTCGGCCACATCCGGCGGGGCTCCACCTCGACGCCCGCGCGGCCCAGGTCGACCCGGGCGGCGTCCACGGCGGCCGAGGAGGTGTCGGCCGTGAACCGGGGCCGCGCGCAGTTGTCGCAGCGGCCGCAGGGCTTCGCGTCCTCGTCGTCCAGCTGGCGTTGCAGAAACTCCATCCGGCACTCCGACGTGGCCGCGTACTCGCGCATCGCCTGCTGCTCGGCCTCGCGCTGCCGCGCCACCCAGGCGTACCGCTCCGCGTCGTACGTCCACGGCTGCCCGGTCGCGATCCAGCCGCCCTTGACCCGCCGGACCGCGCCGTCCACGTCGAGAACCTTCAGCATGGACTCCAGCCGGGAGCGGCGCAGCTCCACCAGCGGCTCCAACGCGGGCAGCGACATGGGGCCGGCGGCCCGGGAGAGGACGTCCAGGGTGCGGCGCACCAGATCCTCCGACGGGAAGGCGAGCGAGGCGAAGTAGTCCCAGATCGCCTCGTCCTCCCTGCCCGGCAGCAGCAGTACCTCGGCGTGCTCGACACCGCGGCCCGCGCGGCCCACCTGCTGGTAATAGGCGATGGGGGAGGAGGGCGAGCCGAGGTGCACCACGAACCCGAGGTCGGGTTTGTCGAAGCCCATACCGAGCGCCGAGGTGGCGATCAGCGCCTTGACCCGGTTGCCGAGCAGGTCGTCCTCGGCCTGCTGCCGGTCGGCGTTCTCCGTCTTCCCCGTGTACGACGCCACGGTGTGCCCGCGCTGCCGCAGGAACGCGGTGACCTCCTCGGCGGCGGCCACCGTGAGCGTGTAGACGATGCCGGAACCCGGCAGTTCGTCCAGGTGGTCCGCGAGCCAGGCCATCCGGTGGGCGGCGTCCGGCAGCCGCAGCACATTCAGGCTGAGACTCTCCCGGTCCAGCGGGCCGCGCAGCACCAGCGCGTCCGAGGCACCGCCGGTGCCGAGCTGCTCGGCCACGTCGGCGGTCACGCGCGCGTTGGCCGTGGCGGTGGTCGCCAGCACCGGCACGCCCGGCGGCAGGTCGGCCAGCATGGTGCGCAGTCGCCGGTAGTCGGGCCGGAAGTCATGGCCCCAGTCCGAGATGCAGTGGGCCTCGTCCACGACGAGCAGTCCGGTCGCCGCGGCGAGCTTGGGCAGCACCTGGTCGCGGAAGTCCGGGTTGTTGAGCCGCTCCGGGGACACGAGGAGGACGTCGACCTCGCCGGCCGCGATCTCCGCCTGAATCGACTCCCAGTCCTCCGTGTTCGAGGAGTTGATGCTGCGGGCGTGGATACCGGCCCGGGCCGCGGCCTCCACCTGGTTGCGCATGAGCGCGAGCAGCGGGGAGACGATCACCGTCGGCCCGCTGCCCGAGGCCCGCAGCAGTGAGGTCGCCACGAAGTACACCGCGGACTTGCCCCACCCCGTGCGCTGTACGACCAGGGCCCGGCGCCGGTCCGCGACCAGCGCCTCGATCGCCCGCCACTGGTCCTCGCGCAGCCGGGCCGCGCCCGTGTCGTCCCCGACGAGACGGGCGAGGACGGCGTCCGCCCGGGCTCGGAGTTCATCGTTGCTCGTGTGCTCCATGCGTCCCATACAACAGGACGGGACCGACAGCCGGGCGGGCCTGTGGATACGGAAGGCGGCCTTGTCGTGTCCCTGATTTGACTTATCCACAGGCCCAACCGGAATCGTGCAATCCGCGAGATCGTCGGCGCATGACGAATCACAGCGAAACCACCGGACCCTCCGATAACGGCGACATCACCCGAGGCGCGGTCCCCATCGGGCCATCCGGCCACGAAACCCAGGTCACCCTGCGCACCCCGGCCGAACTGGCGGACGCGCTGCCCTATCTGCTCGGGTACCGTCCCGAGGACAGCATGGTGCTGGTGACCCTGCACGACCGGGCCGGCCGCGGCCGCTTCGGCGGACGGGCCCGGCTCGGCATCCCCGCGAACAAGGACGACTGGGAGTCGGCCGCGCGCCAGCTCGCACAGGGCCTGGTGACCGGCGGCGAGCGCCGGGGAGCCAGGGCCGAGCAGATGGTCGCCTACGTCTGCCAGGAACCGGCGCCCGGCGAATCGGGCCGGGACGTGATGCGCCGGCTCACACCGCTGGCCCAGCTGCTGCGTACCGAGTGCGGTCGGCTCGACGTGCCCGTGATCGAGGCACTGTGCGTCTCGGACGGCCGTTTCTGGTCGTACTGCTGCCCGACCGAAGCATGCTGCCCGCCCGAAGGCGCCCCCATGGGCCTGCCCGGCACCTCCGTGCTCGCGGCCGCCGCCACCTACGCCGGGATCCAGGTACGCGGCAGCCTGCGCGAGCTGCGGGCCAGGCTGCTCCCCTGGGAGACCGGCGCCGCGCTGGAGCAGGAGATCGCCCTCGACAGGGCCGGAATGGCACTGGTGCCCCGCATCCTCGACGGCGCCTTCCGCGCGCACGTGGCCGAGGAGACCCTCACCCTCGCCGAGCGCGTCATCGCCCGGTACGCCGCTGCCGCCTCCGCGTCCGGCACCCACCAGGCGGACCTCCGCGACGACGCCCTGCTCTCCCACGACGAGGCCGCGACGCTGATCCTCGGACTGCAGGACCGCACGACCCGCGACCGCGCCGCCGCCTGGATGGAGGGCGACGAGGCCGGACCGGCACTGCGCCTGTGGCGAGCCCTGGCCCGCCGCTGCGTCGGCCCGTACAGCGAACACGCCGCCGCTCCCCTCACCCTGGCGGGCTGGGTCGCCTGGTCGACCGGTGACGATCTGGAGGCACGGGAGGCCCTGGCGATGGCCCTGGGCGCGGACCCCGACTACCTCTTCGCCCGGCTGCTCCACCAGGCTTGCAACGAGGGCCTGGACCCGGAGTCGATCCGCCGCTGCCTGCGCACGGAACGCGTGGAACGCGCGGCAGCGGTTGGCGACACCGTTCCGCTTCATCCCGATGCCGATGCCGATGCCGATGCCGAGGGCGAGGGCGGGGGCGACGGCGGTGATGCCAACGGTGCGCCTACCGCCGCTTCCGGCACCCGCCGCCGTCGCCGCCCCCGCGCCGCGGACACCGCTGACGACCGACGGCCGCGACCGGAAGGCTCCCGCCCGCGGCAGGTGCGCCCGGAGCAGACCCGCCCCGGTTCGCCCCGGCCGGGCGGCATGCGCACACATGCGGCAGAGAAGGCGGAGCGGAGTGAGACAGGCGGCGGCCGAGCCGCGCAGGAGGGCAGGGGATCCGGGAACGGCCGCAACCAGGGGAACGAATGAGCGGGGGCGGTCATGGGCGGCAGCCGGACGGACCTGGGCCGGTGGCGTCGTGCGGTGGGCCCGGGGCCTCGTAGCAGGGGCTCGGCGCCCTGGTCGCCCACCCTCCGGCACCCTCTGTACCGGCCTGCCGGACCCGGTTGTCCGCAGCCGCAGGCGCAGGCCGACCGGCCCGAACGGCGCAGCACCGCCCCGGCATCCGATCGGCTTCGGCAGGCGGGAGCGTGACCAGGAGGAGTCCGTCTCCGTTCACCTGAGTGGCGGAACGCCTGGACGGGTCGTGCCGCCCCATGTCCCCTGTCCCCTCGGAGCCCTCCGTCCGGCGCCCGGCACATCACAGGCGCACAGCGCGCAGAAGAAGCCTCCCCATGCATCAGCCGACTCCGCCCTCCACCGCCACCGACAACCACCGACTGCGGGACGGCCCGCCCCGTCCCCCGTCGGCGGAAGGCAGCCCGGCGCAGCCACGCGGCCGCCCACCCCGGCCCGTCCCCGTCCGACCGGTTCCTCCGGGCCCGGGGGGCGCCGGCGGGCTGCCGCCCACGCACACTGTCCTGATCTGCGTCGCGTTGCCCAGCCTCGCCATCTCCACGGAACACGGTCAGTTGACCGGCCAGGGCCTGGAAGGGTTCTACCGCGCGGGCCGGCGGCTGCTCGCGCGCTGCCAGGTCCGTGTCGCGGGCCGCGAACCGCTCCCCGTACAGGCCAGGATGACGGGGGCGGACTCGGCCCGCTTCATCGGCACGCTCCGGGCCTCCCCGGCGGCGGGACCGGATCCGGACGTCGTCGTGGAACGGATCCGGCACGCCGACGGCACGGAACGGATCACCCTGCGCAACTGCGCACTCCACCCCCTGCGCCTGCCGCTGGAGGCGGCTCTCGGCACGGACCTGGCCGACCTGAGCGCCATCGCCTCCGGTGTCCCAGGCCCCGAACTCCCGGCCAGCGTCCACGACTCCGGACTCCGCTGGACCACCCCCACCGGCAACGCGTCGGTCACGGCGGACCCACCACCCGCCGACGCGCTGGCCTCGGCGGGACTGCTGCGCTGGGAGTTCGAACTGCCACCGGGCGGAACGGCGAGCGTGGAGCTGCGGGTACGCCCGGACGGCGCGGTCCCCCCGCGCGCCGTGGGACGTGCCGCGACCAGCCCGCTGGCACCGGCCAGGGCGGCGGGCGACGACCCCAGGGTCACGGCGCTGCTCAGGACGAGCATCGACGACCTCCAGGCGCTGCTGCTCCGCGACCCCGCGCACCCCTCGGACAGCTACCTCGCCGCCGGGGCGCCCTGGCGCTGCGGTCTGGCCCCGGCCGAGGCACTCGCCGCCGCCCGGATGACCCTGCCCCTAGGCACCCGCCTCGCCGCAGGAACACTGCGCACCCTGGCCCGCACCCAACTCCGCGGCCCGGGACCGCGGGCCGGCATGATCCCCGGCCCGCGCCGCGACGCCGGAGCACACCTGCCACCGGGCTGCACGGGTACGGAGGCCACCCTGCTCTTCCCGGTCCTGCTGGCGGAGGCCCGCCGCTGGGGACTCCCGGAGCAGGAGACGCGGGAACTGCTGCCGGCCGCCGAGCGCTGCCTGACCTGGCTGCGCACCACGACAGGAGACCGGACCTACCTCTGCGACCCGCAGCCAGGCGGACCCGTGCGCGGCGAGACCCAGGCCCACGCCCACCGGGCCGCCCTGCTCGGGGCCGACCTCCTCGACGCCTGCGACCGGTCCGGCGGGGCCGGGCTGCGGCAGTGGGCGGCGGAGCTGAGGGAGGCCTTCCGGGCGGACTTCTGGGTCGAGGACCGAGCAGGCGGCCGTCCTGCGGCGGCCCTGACCCCGGACGGCCGCCCCCTGGCCCACCTCGGCTCCGCTGCCGTGCACCTTCTCGACACCGGCCTGCTCGGCGCGGGCCAACCGGCCGTCGGCCTGCTCGACAGGGTGCAGACCGAGCAGCTGGCCCGGCTGCTCGGCGGACCGGCCATGGACTCGGGGTGGGGGCTGCGCGGCCTGGGGGCCAAGGAGGCGGGACACAGCCCGTTCGGCCATCGGTCCGGCGCAGTCCGGGTCCAGGAGACGGCACTCGCCGTCGCCGGGCTGGCCGCCGCGGGCTACGAGAAGGAGGCGGGCGGGCTGCTGCGCGGCCTGCTGGCGGCGTCCGAGCACTTCGGTCACCGGCTGCCGGAGATGTTCGCCGGCGAGCAGCGCTCCGAGGGAAGCGCGCCCCTTCCGCACCCTGCGGCCTGCCGTCCGGCGGCCACGGCCGCTGCCGCCGGCGTCCTGCTCCTCACCACGCTCGCCGGCATCCGCCCCGATGCCCCGGCGGGGACCGTCACCCTTCGCCCGGTCCACAGCGCGCCCCTGGGTGAACTCGGCCTGTCCGGACTGCGGGTGGCCGGCGCGCCCTTCTCGGTGCGGGTCAGCCGGCTCGGCCTGGCCATGGTCGAAGAGGCCGCGGACGGCCTGCAGCTGGGGGCGTGAGTTCCCGCCGGGAGAAGGGTGAGCCGGTACGACGCCACGGCTGCGGCGAAAGGACGACCGAGTGGAGAACGCATGCCGGAACGAACCGGGGGCGCATACCGGAGCGAAGTGGATCAGCCGTCGGAGTGAGCACCGAAGGGAGTGTTTATCGTCAGGCAGACGACTATGATCACCGCATGCCCTACGACCCGTCAGCCTTCCCGCCGTTCGCCGTCACCGTGGACCTGGTCGTGCTGACCGTGCGCCGCCACGCCCTGTGCGCGTTGGCGGTACGCAGAGGCGAGTCGCCGTTCCAGGGGCGCTGGGCTCTGCCGGGCGGCTTCGTGAGGGCCGACGAGGACCTTTCGCAGGCGGCGGCGCGGGAACTCGCGGAGGAGACCGGGCTGCGGGCCCACGACCCCGACGCCCCGGCCCAGGAGGGCGGAGCCCACCTGGAGCAGTTGGCGACCTACGGCGACCCCAAGCGTGACCCCCGGATGCGCGTGGTCAGCGTCGCCCACCTCGCCCTGGCCCCCGACCTCCCCGCACCGCGCGCGGGCGGCGACGCCAGCAACGCGCGGTGGGCGCCGGTGGAGGAACTGCTCGCGCAGGGCGGCTACGGCCGGGACGGTGAGCCCGTCGCGCCGCTCGCCTTCGATCACGCCCAGATTCTGTCCGACGGTGTGGAACGGGCCCGGTCCAAGATCGAATACTCGTCCCTGGCCACCGCATTCTGCCCGCCCGAGTTCACGGTCGGTGAGCTGCGCCGGGTCTACGAGGCGGTGTGGGGCGTGGCGCTCGACCCGCGCAACTTCCATCGCAAGGTGACCGGAACCCCCGGCTTTCTCGTCCCGACCGGCGGTACGACCACCCGCCAGGGAGGTCGCCCGGCCCAGCTTTTCCGGGCCGGCGGGGCCACCCTGCTCAACCCGCCGATGCTGCGGCCCGAGGTGTGACCGTCCGACAGCGCGAACTCGACGAGGATTAAACCCCTCTATACCCGGAAAAACGGTCATTCCGCGCTATCTTCCCTAAGGTGATCCAGGCCTTCGGACTGACCAGCGACCCCCGCAAGGCGCACCCGCCCGCCGTCGACGACGTGACCTTCGAGGCAGGCGCGGGCCGCGTCACCGCGCTCCTGGGCGAGGCGGGCGCGGGCAAGACCACGGCGCTCAGACTGATGCTCGAACTCCAACAGGGCCGCGGGCTCACCCACTTCAGGGGCCGCCCCCTGCACCGCATCCCGCACCCCGCCCGTGAGGTCGGTGTGCTTCTCGGCGATGTCCCCGGTCATCCGTCCCGCTCCGTCCGCGGTCATCTGCGCATGCTGTGCGCGGCGACCGGGGTGTCGGCCCGGCGCGCCGACGAAGTACTCGAAGCGGTCGGGCTCGTCAGCCTGCGCGAGGAATGCCTGGGCACGCTGTCGCACGGCATGGACCGACGGCTCGGCCTGGCCTGCGCCCTTCTCCCCGACCCGCACACCCTCGTTCTGGACGAACCCGCGGCCGGGCTCCCCACCCGTGAGGCCCACTGGCTGCACCGCATGCTCCGGGCGCACGCGGCGCAGGGCGGCACGGTCCTGTTCACCACCGCCGACCCCAAGGAGGCCGCGCGCGCCGCCGACCGGGTCCTCACCCTGAGGACCGGCAGGCTCGTCGCGGACCAGGAGGCCGGCGAGTTCGCCCGCACCCGGCTCCGCCCCCGCGTGGTCGTCCGCAGCCCCCACGCCGCCCGGCTCGCCGCTGTTCTCAGCAAGGAGGCCCGCACGGCCCACCGCTCGGTGGAGGTCGTACGGGAGGGCGGCAACCGCCTCTCCGTGTACGGCAGTACGACCGCCGAAGTCGGCGAGACCGCCTTCCGTCACGGCGTTCTGGTCCACCAACTGGCGGACGAGATCGGCGACATGGGCCCGGGCGCCGGGGCGCAGCCGCCGACGGGCGAGGCACCGGAGGCGGCGCGGCAGGAGCCGGACCGCGATGAGCCGGACGGTGATGAGCGGGAGTGCGACGAGCCGACCGCGGCGGACGAGGCTCGTCCCACCGGCGAGCGGCGGCGTGGTGAGAGCGGGGCTGAGCAGACCGCGGTGGACGGTGCCCAGTCGGCGTATCCGCAGCGAATCGGTGCAGAGGGGCCGGCCGCCGGGCGGCAGGACGCGCCGTGGGTGGACCGGCGCAAGGACACGGGAACGGCCGCGGTCGCCCCGCAGCCGAGGGCGGAACAGGGCCGCTCGCAGGCCGTGGCCGCCCCGAGCTCCGGACAGCAACCGCGCACCGTCGACCAGGACCCCGGCTCGAGCCGGCCGACGGTCACCGCTGATCCCTTCGGCGCGGCTGAACCACAGCCCTCCGGCACCGCCGCAGGGGCCACCGACACCCCGGCCGTCGCACCCGTGCCTGCGACCCCGGACACGGAGCTCTCCACCCGCATGCGCCCCACCGACCAACTGCCCGCCGCGGTGACTGCCAAGCCTCCGACGGCACCCGCGCGCGCCAAGCCATCGGCCTCCCTCGGCTCCGCCGAGCCCTCCGGCCACGCCGGATCCACCCGGACGGCGCCCGCCGTACCCGCCCAGCCACCGGCCGCCACGGCCACTCAGTCGCCGACGCGGGCGGTGTCCGCCGAAACCGCGATGTCCGTCGAGGCCCTGGCGGCCCAGCCGCCGGTCCACGCCGTACCCGCCGAAGCTGCCACGGCCCAGCCGCCGCGCGCGCTACAGGCCGAAGCTCCGGCTGCGCAGCCGGAGACGCGCGCCGTATCCGCCGAAGCCGTCAGTGATGAGCCGTCGATCCGTGTCGTACCAGCCGACGCCCCCACCAGCCGCCCGCCCGCTCGCTCCGGACCCGCCGACGATCCGGACGCACTGTCCCCGCTTCCGCCTCCCATCTCCGTCCGCGCCGCCCCTCGCCCCCTCCGCCCCCTGCGCTATGAAATCCGCCGGGCCGCCGGGATCGGTGCCGGCTTTCTCACCTCCGGTGCCGTACTGCTGGTGTCCGCCCTCACCGCCGTACTGCTGGCCAGGGTCGGGCACACCCCGCAGGCCCGGCTGTTCGCGGCTTGGCCGCGGGAGCTGCCGCTGCCGCCGGCGGCACTCGGCGCGGGGCTGCTCGGGGCGCTTGCCTTCGGAGACGAGTTCCGCCACCCCGCGCTGGCGGCGGACCGCGGCACCGTGCCCCGCCGACTGGGGCTGCTCACCGCGAAACTGCTGGTCTCCGGGGCCACCGCGGTACTGCTCTCGTTCCTCACCCTCGGCTGCGACGCCGAAGTGCTCTACCTCGTCTACGGTCGGGAGCTCGCACAGGTTCCCGCTGACTGGCTCCTGCTGACGACGAGTTGGTTCGGGCTGATCGTCGGCTGTGCCTGGGCCGGCGTACTGGCGGCGGGTGTCTTCCGGTCCACCACGGCCGGTCTCGCCGCGGTGCTCGCCGTACCCGTGCTCGTCGTGCCCGTCGTACACAAGGCTGTGCAGGGCACGGGGGTACGGATGGCCGCCGGGTTCCCGATGCGGATGCGGGAGACGTTCCTGCTGAAGTGGCCCTTCGGGGGAGAGCGCTATCTGGTCGGAGCGGCCCGGGTGCTGGCCCAACCCGTGGGCGGTGCACTGGCGTTGTCGCTCGTCGCGCTGCTCTGCGCGTACCTGTTCAGCACCTTGCGAGCCAGGGTGCGATGACCGAGGACCGGGCGCTTGCGATCCCGCCGTGCGCACAACTCCCCGCAGAACGGCCATTTCTTTCCGATAAGGCGTCAATTGCGACGGGGTGAGCGATCACCCTTTCGTGTGCTTTTCACCAAAGACCTCAAGGGAGTTGGAGGCAGCGCCGACAAAGGATCCGTGAGTACCCTTGCGCACACCATGATGACCGCCGCCCGCTCCGCAGACTCTGGTCTGGTCGGCCCGGGCGAACTCGACCGCTACCCCTATGCGGAGGTCCCCGCCACCGATCGTGTGGGCACACCCTCCTGGGAGGGTGTGGATCCGGAGCTGGGCCGTGTGGGCCGGCGTGCCGCGGGCAGCCGCGGCCGCGGACTGCACGGTCAACTCGTTCAACAGCTGGGTCAGATGATCGTCTCCGGCGACCTGGGCGCGGACCGCCCCCTGGTCCCCGAGGAGATCGGCCAGCGTTTCGAGGTCTCCCGCACCGTCGTCCGCGAGTCCCTCCGGGTCCTGGAGGCCAAGGGCCTGGTCAGCGCCCGCCCGAATGTCGGCACGCGCGTGCGTCCCGTCAGTGACTGGAACCTCCTCGACCCGGACATCATCGAGTGGCGGGCCTTCGGGCCGCAGCGTGACGACCAGCGCCGTGAGCTCAGCGAGCTGCGCTGGACGATCGAGCCGCTCGCCGCCCGCCTCGCCGCCGGGCACGGGCGCGAGGACGTCCAGCAGCGCCTGTGCGACATGGTCGAGATCATGAGTCACGCCATGGCGCAGGGCGACGCGCTGACCTTCTCGCGCGCCGACGCCGAGTTCCACTCGCTGCTCATCCAGATCGCGGGCAACCGCATGCTGGAACACCTCTCCGGCATCGTGTCGGCGGCTCTCCAGGTGTCCGGTGGTCCGGTCACCGGCTGTGAGCGGCCGAACGAGACGTCCCTGGCCCAGCACGCGCGGATCGTCGACGCGCTCGGCACGGGCGACGGCACCGCGGCCGAGTCGGCGATGCGTCAGCTGCTGACCGTCCACCCCGAGGTGGAGCGCGTGGTGCCCGCCCCGCGCGAGCACTGACCCGCGTCGAGAGCGGTGCGCTCCGTCAGTGCCGCGTTCTCGGGGTGTCGTCGGTCCGGGAACCCGCTTCCGTCGGCCGCCGCCGGACCCCGCCGGATCCCTCCTCAGG
>NZ_JBSHBL010000116.1:0-24868 GCF_053611985.1 Streptomyces sp. NPDC054770 | reverse complement strand
CTCAAACGCCGGACGGGCTGGAGGGTGGGGGTGCGGGCGGCTCTCGTCCTCGCACGTGCTCAAGCGCCGGACGGGGTGTCCTGGGTGTTCTGGGCCGCGAAGCGGGCCTTGGCCTCGTCGATCTTCTTCCCGTAGTGCACGGACGCCCACCACAGGCCCGCGAAGACCGCGCCCAGGAAGTACATCGTCGGGACGAAGATCCCGGAGGCGACCAGGGCGATCTGGAGGGCCCAGCCGAGGGCCACGCCGCCGGGGCGGGTGATCACCCCGCACAGGGCCACGCACAGGGCCATCGCGATGCCGCTGACCAGCCACACCGTGGCGGCGGACAGGTCGGCGTCCTTCATGGCGACCAGGGCGGCGAAGCCGATGACGAAGAACTCGCCGATCAGGGTGGAGGAACAGAGCGTCCGCATGATCAGGCCCTCCCGAGGAGCAGCCGGGCCTCGCCCACGGTGATGACGGAGCCGGTGACCAGCACCCCGCCGCCGGCGAACTCGCCCTCCTCCTCGGCCAGCGTGATCGCGGCCTCCAGGGCGTCGGGCAGCCGCGGTTCGACCTGGACGCGGTCCTCGCCGAACACCTCGACGGCGATCGCGGCCAGCTCGTCCGTGTCCATCGCACGGTGGCTGGAGTTCTGGGTGACCACGACCTCGGCGAAGATCGGCTCGAAGGCCTCCAGGAGGCCCCGGACGTTCTTGTCGCCGCTGGCCCCGACCACGCCGATCAGCCTGCTGAAGTCGAAGGCCTCGCCGACGGCCTCGGCGGTGGCGCGGGCCCCGGCGGGGTTGTGGGCCGCGTCGAGGACGACGGTGGGAGAGCGTCGTACGACTTCCAGGCGGCCCGGCGACGAGACCGCCGCGAAGGCCTTGCGGACCGTGTCGATGTCGAGGGGCTCGGGGCGCTGGGAGCCGACGCCGAAGAACGCCTCCACTGCCGCCAGGGCGACGGCCGCGTTGTGGGCCTGGTAGGGGCCGTGGAGGGGGAGGTAGACGCCGTCGTACTCGCCGCCGAGGCCGCGCAGGGTGAGCAGCTGGCCGCCGACGGCGACGTGGCGGGCCACGACACCGAACTCGAGGCCCTCACGGGCGACGGTGGCGTCGACCTCGACGGCCTTCTTGAGGAGCACCTGCGCCGCGTCGACCGGCTGCTGGGCCAGGATGACCGTCGAGTCCTGCTTGATGATGCCGGCCTTCTCGCCGGCGATCTCGGCGGTGGTGTTGCCGAGCCGGTCGGTGTGGTCGAGGTCGATGGGGGTGACGACGGCGACGTCCCCGTCGATGACGTTGGTGGCGTCCCAGGAGCCGCCCATGCCGACCTCGACGACGGCGACGTCCACGGGGGCGTCCGCGAAGGCCGCGTACGCCATGCCGGTGAGCACCTCGAAGAAGGAGAGCCGGTACTCCTGCCGGGAGTCGACCATCTCGACGTAGGGCTTGATGTCGTCGTACGTCTCGATGAACCGCTCGGCGCTGATCGGGGCGCCGTCGAGGCTGATGCGCTCGGTGATCGACTGCACGTGCGGGCTGGTGTAGCGGCCGGTACGGAGGTCGAAGGCGCCGAGCAGCGCCTCGACCATCCGGGCGGTGGAGGTCTTGCCGTTGGTGCCGGTGATGTGGATCGAGGGGTACGACCGCTGCGGCTCGCCCAGCACGTCCATGAGGGCGGCGATCCTGCTGACCGACGGCTCCAGCTTGGTCTCGCCCCAGCGGGTGGCGAGTTCCGCCTCCACCTCGCGCAGGGCCAGGTCGACCTCGGGGTCCTCGGGGCGGCCCGGGACGTCGGCCTGCTGCGGGCCGCCCTGGGTGCGCAGGGTCCGGCTGCCGGCCTCGATCACCGCGAGATCGGGGTCCCGGTCCGTCTCTGCCGCGACGATGTCCTCGAAGTTGTCGTCGAAGTTGTCGTCGAAGCCGTCGTCGGAGCTTTCATGGGGGTCGTGCGGAGGCAGATCACTCACGGCACCAGTCTACGGAGCCCTGCGGACGGGTGGACGCGTCGGTCGCCGGCAGCGCCTGCTCGCACCAGATCGTCTTGCCCGCGGAGGTCTGCCGGGTCCCCCATCGCCGGGTGAGCCGGGCCACCAGCAGCAGTCCCCGGCCGCCCTCGTCGAAGACCCGGGCCCGGCGCAGGTGCGGGGCGGTGCTGCTGCCGTCGGAGACCTCGCAGATCAGCATGCTGGTGTCGCGGATGAGCCGCAGCCGGATCGGGGGGCCGCCGTAGCGGATGGCGTTCGTGACGAGTTCGCTGACCACCAGTTCGGTGGTGAACGACAGCTCGTCCAGCTTCCAGGCGCCGAGCCGGCCGGTGGTCAGGGTCCGGGCCAGGGCGACGTGCTCGGGGTCCGCGGGGACCTCCCAGGTGGCCACCTGGTCGCAGGGCAGGGCGCGGGTGCGGGCGAGCAGCAGGGTCACGTCGTCGTGGGGTTCGCCGGTGCGCAGCGCGCTCACCACCCGGTCGCAGGCCGCCTCCAGCGACTCCCCCTCCCCGGACGCCGCCAGCGCCCGGCGCAGCCGGTCCAGACCGTGGCTCAGGTCGAGGTTGCGGGAGTGCACCAGGCCGTTGCTGAACAGGGCGAGGGTGGAGCCCGGGGTGAGGTCCAGCTCGGTGCTCTCGAACGGCAGCCCGCCGAGCCCGAGCGGCGGGCCGGCCTGGCCGGGGGCGGGCTCCACCGCCCCCTGCGGGGTGATCACGAAGGGCAGCGGATGGCCCGCGCTGGCCAGGGAGCAGTGCCGTGAGATCGGGTCGTAGACGGCGTACAGGCAGGTCGAGCCCACCTCGGCGGCCTGCTCCCCCGCTCCGTCGTCGAGGTGCAGGACCAGGTCGTCCAGGTGCGTGAGGAGTTCGTCGGGGGGCAGGTCGACGTCCGCGAGGGTGCGGACCGCCGTGCGCAGCCGGCCCATGGTGGCGGAGGCCTGGATGCCGTGGCCGACGACGTCCCCGAGGACCAGGGCCACGCGGGTGCCGGACAGCGGGATCACGTCGAGCCAGTCGCCGCCGACTCCGGCCCGGGTGCCGGTGGGGAGGTAGCGGTAGGCGAAGTCGACGCTCGGGCAGTCGGGCAGCACGTGCGGCAGCAGACTGCGCTGGAGCGCCAGCGCGGTCTCGCGCTCCCGGGTGTAGCGCCGCGCGTTGTCGATGGCGGACGCGGACTTCGCGGCGAGTTCCTCCGCGTCGGACAGGTCGTCCTTCTCGAACGGCGGTGAGTCCCGGGTCCGCCAGAAGGCGACCGTCCCCATCACGACGCCCTGTGCCGTCAGGGGTGCGGTGATCAGCGAGCGCATGCCGTAGGCGAGGAGCCGGTCCGTGTGGCGCGCCTCGGGAAGCCCCGTGCTGCCGGTGACCCGCAGATCGGCCGTGAGGGCCGCGCCGGCGCCGGTGGGCGGGTCGGCCCCGGGCGGCGAGTCCACGTCGATCAGGGCACCGGCCGGGTCCAGCGGGGAGTCGTCGCGGACGCCGCCGCGGGCCACCCGCCGCAGGACGGTCTCGGCGGCCGTCGGTTCCCCGCCGCGCAGCACGGACTCCGCCAGGTCGACGGTGACGAAGTCGGCGAAGCGCGGGACGGCCACCCGGACCAGCTCGTCGGCGGTCCGCCCCACGTCGAGGGTGTTGCCGACGGCGGTACCGGCGTCGTAGAGCAGCCTGAGCCGCCGGTGGCTCTTCTCCAGCGAGCCGGCCATGGTGTTGAACGCCGTCTCCAGCTGCCCGATCTCCCGGCGCCCGGAGAGCGGCACCCGGGCGCCGAGGTCGCCGGCGGCGAGCCGGGTCGCGAAGCGGGCCATCCTGCGCACCGGCCAGACGATCACCCGGGTCACGTAGGCGCCGTAGGCGATGATCAGGAGGACGGCCACGGCGACGCCGGCGGACGCGGCGATCGTCAGCGTGCGCATCCGGCCTTCCAGCGCGTTCTCGCGCTGGTTGATCGCGAGGCGCTCGGCCTGGACGTAGCGGGAGAACTGGCCCCGGAGCGCGTCGAGCCGCTGCTTGCCCTCCAGGGTCCGCGCGGCGCTGCTCGCGTCGGGGTCGCCGCGCCGGGCCTCGGCCACGAGCGGGACCGAGTAGTCGTGGACGAAGGACTGCCCGGCCCGCTGGATCTGCTGGGCGAGCTGCCGCTGGGCGGGGGACGTGCTGACGTCCACGAGCCGCTGGGCCTGCGCGGGGAACGCCGTCCGGGCGGCCCGCCACGGCTTGAGGAACTCGTCCTGCCGGGTGATGACGTAGCCGCGCTGGCCGCCCTCCAGGTCGAGGACGGTGCCCTGGACCACTCCGATCTGGTCCAGGGCCGGGCGGCCGCTGCGGGCGGAGAGCAGGGAGTGCCGGGCGTCCTGGATCGCCAGCAGCAGGATCAGGAAGACGAGGCCCATCAGCACGGCGAGCAGGGCACCCGCGACAGCCGCCAGGGGAGCCAGACCCCCCTGCCGAGGTCTCCTCGTTCGGCCCCTGCGCTGCATGCGGGCGTTCCCTCCGCCACCAAGCACCAAAACGGAACATTGAGGTCATGTTCCTACTTTTGGATTGTAGGGCGGAGGTACGCCCGCGGGGCCGCGCGGTGTGCGGCTACGCCTGCGGGAGGCGGTCCAGCTGGGCCTGGATCCGGGCGATGTCCTCGTCGGCCTTGACGAGCCGCGTGCGGATCTTGTCCACCACGTTGTCCGGGGCCTTCGACAGGAACGCCTCGTTGCCCAGCTTCCCCGTCGCCTGGGCCTTCTCCTTCTCGGCGGCCGCGAGGTCCTTCGCGAGGCGCTTGCGCTCGGCGGCGACGTCGATGGTGCCGGAGAGGTCGAGGGCGACCGTGGCACCGGCCACCGGCAGGGTGGCCGTCGCCGCGAAGGCGTCGCCCTCCGGCTGGAGGCGCAGCAGCTGGCGGATGGCCGCCTCGTGCGGCGCGAGGGCCGTACCGTCCAGCGTCAGCCGGGCCGGGACCCGCTGGCCGGGCTGCAGACCCTGGTCGGCGCGGAAGCGGCGGACCTCGGTGATGACGGACTGGAGGCTCTCGATCTCCCGCTCCGCCGCCTCGTCCCGGAAGCCGCTGTCGGCCGGCCAGTCGGCGATCACGACCGACTCGCCGCCGGTCAGCGTCGTCCACAGGGTGTCCGTGACGAACGGGACGACCGGGTGGAGCAGCTTCAGGGTGACGTCGAGGACCTCGCCGAGGACGCGCTGGGAGACCTCGGCGCCGCGGCCGCCCGCCTGGAAGGTGGTCTTGGACAGCTCGACGTACCAGTCGAAGACCTCGTCCCACGCGAAGTGGTAGAGGGCGTCCGACAGCTTGGCGAACTGGAAGTCGTCGTAGAACGCGTCGACTTCGGCGACCGTCTTGTTGAGGCGGGAGAGGATCCAGCGGTCCGTCGCCGACATCTCGGACGGGTCCGGGAGCGGGCCGTCGACCGTCGCGCCGTTCATCAGCGCGAAGCGGGTCGCGTTCCAGATCTTGTTGGCGAAGTTCCGGGACGCCTGGACCCAGTCCTCGCCGATCGGGACGTCGGTGCCGGGGTTGGCGCCGCGGGCCAGGGTGAAGCGGACGGCGTCGGAGCCGTACTGGTTCATCCAGTCGAGCGGGTCGACGGCCGTGCCCGAGGACTTCGACATCTTCTTGCCGAACTGGTCGCGGACCAGACCGGTCAGGGCGATGGTCCTGAAAGGGACCTCGCCGTCCATCGCGTAGAGGCCGAACATCATCATCCGGGCGACCCAGAAGAAGATGATGTCGTGGCCCGTGAGCAGGACGTCGGTCGGGTAGAACTTCTCGAGATCCGGGGTGTGTTCGGGCCAGCCGAGGGTCGAGAAGGGCCACAGGCCGGAGGAGAACCAGGTGTCCAGGACGTCGGGGTCCTGGGTCCAGCCCTCCGCCTCGGTGCCGGGCGGCTCCTCGTCGGGGCCGACGCAGACGACCTCGCCGCCGGGGCCGTACCAGACCGGGATCCGGTGGCCCCACCACAGCTGGCGAGAGATGCACCAGTCGTGCATGTTGTCGACCCAGTCGAAGTAGCGCTTCGACATGTCGGCGGGGTGGATCGTGACCCGGCCGTCGCGGACCGCGTCGCCCGCCGCCTGCGCCAGCGGGCCGACCTTGACCCACCACTGCATGGACAGGCGCGGCTCGATGGTGGTCTGGCAGCGCGAGCAGTGGCCGACGCTGTGGACGTAGGGCCGCTTCTCGGCGACGATCCGGCCCTGCGAGCGCAGCGCCGCGACGATCGCGGACCGCGCCTCGAAGCGGTCGAGTCCCTCGAAGGGGCCGTGGACCGTGATGATCGCGCGCTCGTCCATGACCGTGATGGAGTCCAGGCCGTGGCGCTGGCCGATCGCGAAGTCGTTCGGGTCGTGGGCCGGGGTGACCTTGACGGCACCCGTGCCGAACTCGGGGTCGACGTGCGTGTCCGCGACGACCGGGATGCTGCGGTCGGTGAGCGGCAGCTTGATCCGCTTGCCGATCAGGTGCCGGTACCGCTCGTCGTCCGGGTGGACGGCGACCGCGGTGTCACCGAGCATCGTCTCCGCACGCGTGGTGGCGACGACGACGGTCTCGTCCCCCTCGCCGTACTTGATGGAGACCAGCTCGCCGTCGTCCTCCTGGTACTCCACCTCGATGTCCGAGATGGCCGTGAGACAGCGGGGGCACCAGTTGATGATGCGCTCGGCGCGGTAGATCAGCTCGTCGTCGTAGAGCTTCTTGAAGATGGTCTGGACGGCCTTGGACAGGCCCTCGTCCATGGTGAAGCGCTCGCGGTCCCAGTCGACGCCGTCGCCGAGCCGGCGCATCTGGCCGAGGATCTTGCCGCCGTACTCTTCCTTCCACTGCCAGACCCGCTCGACGAACTCCGCGCGGCCCAGGTCGTGGCGGGACTTGCCCTCCTCGGCGAGCTGCTGCTCGACCTTGTTCTGGGTGGCGATGCCGGCGTGGTCCATGCCGGGCAGCCACAGCGACTCGAAGCCCTGCATGCGCTTGCGGCGGGTCAGCGCGTCCATCAGCGTGTGCTGGAAGGCGTGGCCCAGGTGCAGCGAGCCGGTGACGTTGGGCGGGGGGATGACGATGGTGTACGCGGGCTTGTCGCTCTTGGCGTCGGCCGCGAAGTAACCGCGCTCTACCCAGCGCTCGTACAGCGGCCCCTCTACGTCGGCCGGCGCGTACTGGGTCGGCAGTTCGGTGCTGGGCGCTGTGGGCTGCTGCTGAGCATTCTCGGTCACGGGGCTCAGTTTAGAGGTGTCCCGGCGCTGTCCCGAAACGCGTTTGTTCTGTAACGGTGAGCACCCCCGTGCCATGAGTCCCCTGTGGCTGAGCCAGGATGTCAGGAACACATAAGCATCTGGAGGGGAACCCAGAGATGAGCTACAACCAGCCGGGCCCGTACGGAGGGCCGCCGCCTCAGCAGCCGGGACCGTACGGGCAGCAGCCGGGCCCGTACGGCCAGCCGCCGCAGGCGCCCCAGCCCGGCTACGGGTACCCCCAGCAGGCCCCGCCGGCCGCCCCGCCGCAGCCGGGACCCTACGGGCAGCAGCCGCCGCAGCCGGGCTACGGCTACCCGCCCCAGGGCGTTCCCCCGCAGGACAACCCGTACGGCCAGCCGCAGCCGCCCTACGGTCAGCCGCCGTACGGCCAGCAGCCCTACGGCGTTCCGCAGCCGCCGGCTCCGGGCGGCGGCAAGAAGAAGACAGGGCTGATCATCGGGGCGGTGGCGGTGGTCGCCGCCGTCGCGGTCGGCGCGTACTTCGTGCTCGCCGGGGGTGGCGGCGGGCTCAAGGACGACGGGCCGCACAAGCTTTCCGCGCCCGCCTCGATCCTGTCCGCCAAGTACAAGCGGGTGGGTGACTCCAGCGAGCAGAAGGCGAGTTCGAGCGACGCCGAGGACCTCGCCAAGTCCGGTGTCACCGACGCCACTTCGGTGACCGCGATCTACTCGACCATCGACCTGGAGTCCCTGGACACCAGCAACCCGGCGGACGTGGCGAAGGCGGAGACCGCCGAGAACGTCACGCTCTTCGGGGTGTACGGCACGGTGAAGGACCCGCAGGCCGCGCTGGACGCCACCTTCGCCAACATGAAGAAGGACGGCGCCTCGGACGACAGCGTGCAGTTGGTGGGGGACGCCCAGTCCGTCTCACCCGCCGGGCTGGACGGCGCGGTGATGAAGTGCCAGCAGGCGAAGGGCAAGAACCAGCTCACCGGCAAGGCCCAGACGGCCTACCTGTGCATCTGGGCGGACTACAGCACCATCGGCATGGTGGAGCCGACGGCGGCGGTGAAGACGTACAGCATCGACGAGTCGGCGAAGATCGCGGCCGACGTACGGGGTGAGGTACGCGTCGCCAAGTAGGCACCGCCGGCCCACGCGAAAGCGCCGGACCCTTCGACGAGGGTCCGGCGCTTCGGTGTTGGCTGACGGGGTTACGCCGACTTCTGCTCGCCCGCGCCCCGGCCGCGCGCGTCGCGCGGGATCAGGGTCGGGTTGACATTGGAGTGGACGACGTCGGCCGTGATGACGACGCGGGCCACGTCCTTGCGGGACGGCACCTCGTACATCACCGACATGAGGACCTCTTCCATGATGGCGCGCAGGCCGCGGGCGCCGGTCTGGCGGAGGATCGCCTGGTCGGCGATGGCCTCCAGGGCCTCGCGCTCGAAGTCCAGCTCCACGCCGTCGAGTTCGAAGAGGCGCTGGTACTGCTTGACGAGCGCGTTGCGCGGCTCGATGAGGATCTGGAGCAGGGCCTCGCGGTCCAGGTTGTGGACCGAGGTGATGACGGGCAGCCGGCCGATGAACTCCGGGATCATGCCGAACTTGACCAGGTCCTCGGGCATGACGTCCTCGAACTGGTCCTTGGACTGCAGCTCGCGCTTGGAGCGGATGGTCGCGCCGAAGCCGATGCCCTTGGCGCCCGCCCGGGACTCGATGATCTTCTCCAGGCCGGCGAACGCACCGCCCACGATGAACAGCACGTTCGTCGTGTCGATCTGGATGAACTCCTGGTGCGGGTGCTTGCGGCCGCCCTGCGGCGGGACGGAGGCCGTGGTGCCTTCGAGGATCTTGAGCAGGGCCTGCTGCACACCCTCGCCGGAGACGTCTCGCGTGATCGAAGGATTTTCGCTCTTCCGGGCTACCTTGTCGATCTCGTCGATGTAGATGATCCCGGTCTCGGCCTTCTTGACGTCGTAGTCGGCGGCCTGGATCAGCTTGAGGAGGATGTTCTCCACGTCCTCGCCCACGTAGCCGGCCTCCGTCAGCGCGGTGGCGTCGGCGATCGCGAACGGCACGTTCAGCATGCGGGCCAGGGTCTGCGCGAGGAGCGTCTTGCCGGAGCCGGTGGGGCCCAGCAGGAGGATGTTGGACTTCGCCAACTCGATGGCGTCGTCGCGGTTCTGGCCGCCGCCGTTCTCCCCTGCCTGGACCCGCTTGTAGTGGTTGTACACCGCGACCGAGAGGGCCTTCTTGGCGGGCTCCTGCCCGACCACGTAGCCCTCCAGGAACTCGTAGATCTCGCGGGGCTTGGGGAGTTCCTCCCAGCGCACCTCGCTCGTCTCGGCGAGCTCCTCCTCGATGATCTCGTTGCAGAGATCGATGCACTCGTCGCAGATGTACACACCGGGCCCTGCGATGAGCTTCTTGACCTGCTTCTGGCTCTTGCCGCAGAACGAGCACTTGAGCAGATCGCCGCCGTCACCGATGCGTGCCACGGTGTGCTTCCCCTTCGCCTGGGAGACGCCTGGACTCTTCCGAATCCAGCGCCTCCTGGTGCTGCCTTATGTCGACGGTACCTTGCCGGGCCCCCTGTACGGGCCCCCCTTGGCACGGTTCACTTTGACGCGCACCTTGACGTGCGCGCGGTCAAACCGTGCCAAGGGCGGCAGAGAATACATTCTCTGTCAGCGGCCTCTGTCAGCGGACGTCAGCGTTGTTCATCTTCCGGGTGGAGATGATCTGGTCCACGATGCCGTACTCCAGCGCCTCCTCGGCCGTGAGGATCTTGTCGCGCTCGATGTCCTCGCGGATCTTCTCGATCGGCCGCTTGGTGTGCTTGGCCAGCATGTCCTCCAGCTGCTCGCGCATCCGCGTGAACTCGTTGGCGATGATCTCCAGGTCGGAGAGCTGGCCGCGGCCGGTGGAGCCGGCCGGCTGGTGGATCAGCACGCGCGAGTTCGGCAGCGCCATGCGCTTGCCCGGCGTGCCGGCGGCGAGCAGGATGGCCGCGGCCGAGGCCGCCTGGCCCATGCAGACCGTCTGGATGTCGGGCTTCACGAACTGCATCGTGTCGTAGATCGCCGTGAGGGCGGTCATGTCGCCGCCCGGGCTGTTGATGTAGATCGAGATGTCCCGGTCGGGGTCCATCGACTCCAGGCACAGCAGCTGCGCCATGACGTCGTTGGCGGAGGCGTCGTCGATCTGGACGCCGAGGAAGATCACGCGCTCCTCGAAGAGCTTCGCGTACGGGTCGTACTCGCGGATGCCCTGGGAGGTGCGCTCGACGAAGCGCGGGATGACGTAGCGGGCTTCGGGCCGGGGCCCGTCGTAGCGGGCGTCAGCGGCGCCGGGGAAGTTGCTCATGAGGGTGTTCACCGTCCTGGTGGCGTTCGGGGGGCTGGAGTCTCGGCGGAGCGTGGCGTGGCCGGGCCTGGTCTCAGGCGCCGGTGCCGCCGCCTCCCGGAACACCGGAGGCATGCGTGATGATCTCGTCAATGAGACCGTACTCCTTGGCCTCTTCCGGGGTGAACCAGCGGTCGCGGTCGCCGTCGCGGATGATCGTCTCGACGGTCTGGCCGGAGTGCAGCGCGGTCAGCTCGGACATGGTCTTCTTGGTACGCAGCAGGTACTGGGCCTGGATCTTGATGTCCGAGACCGTACCGCCGAGGCCCGCGGAGCCCTGGTGCATCATGATGTCCGTGTGCGGCAGGGCGAAGCGCTTGCCGGGGGTGCCGCCGGTGAGCAGGAACTGGCCCATCGAGGCCGCCATGCCCATGCCGATCGTGACCACGTCGTTCGGGATGTACTGCATGGTGTCGTAGATCGCCATGCCGGCCGTCACCGAGCCACCGGGGCTGTTGATGTAGAGGTAGACGTCCTTGCCGGGATCGGCCGCGAGCAGCAGCAGCTGCGCGGTGATCTTGTTCGCGATGTCGTCGTCGACCTGCTGGCCGAGGAAGATGATCCGCTCGCCGAGCAGCCGGTTGTAGACCTGGTCACCGAGGCCACCACCGAAGGAAGGCTCGCCGGCGGCGGAGGGCATCAGATTCGTCACGTATCCACCTGCTCGTCTTACGACGGCGCCGGGCCGTCTCACGTTTCCGTAGCCGGGGGCTTGGCTGCCCTCGTACTCATGGACCCTAACGCGATGGTCCCTTCGGGGAATCCCGGTAACAGGGCTGTTCGCCGGGGGCGTAGCGGCCACGGCGGTGGGCCGGTGGCTACTCGCCGTGGTTGTGCGGGTGCGCGGGTGTGTGCGGGTGCGCTGCGGCTTGTCGCGCAGTTCCCCGCGCCCCTTTCGGGGCGCTGCCCCTGACCGGTACGACGAAGGGGCCCCCGGGAATGGCCCCAGAAGCCCCTTCTACGTCGCTGGAGGCGCCGTGGGCTCAGCCCTCGGTCTTCTCCTCGGCGGCCTCGTCCGCGGCGTCCGTGGCCTCGGCGGCGGCCTCAGGGGCCTCCGCCTCGTCCTCGTCCTCGTCGTCCAGGTCGACGATCTCGCCGTTGGTGTCCTTCACCGTGGCGGCCTCGACCACGACGGCCAGGGCCTTGCCGCGGGCGACCTCGCCGACCAGGAGCGGGACCTGGCCGCCCTCGACGACGGCCTGGGCGAACTGGTCGGGGGACATGCCGGAGGAGGCCGCGCGCCGCATGAGGTGCTCGGTGAGCTCCTCCTGGTTGACGTTCAGCTTCTCGACCTTGACCAGTTCGTCGAGGACGAACTGGGTCTTGATGCCCTTGACCGCGGCCTCGCGGGTCTCGGTCTCGAACTCCTCCTCGGTCTTGCCCTGGATCTCCAGGTACTTCGGGAGGTCGAGGCCCATCTGGCCGAGCTGGTGGTGCTCCAGGTTGTGCTTGCGGGTGTTGATCTCGTCCTCGAGCAGCTTCTCGGGGACCGGCACCTCGACGAGCTCGAGCAGCTTCTCCAGGACGCGCTCCTGGGCCTGCGTGGCCTGGTCGTACGTCTTCATGTCGGCGAGGCGCTTGCGGCTGTCCGCCTTCAGCTCGTCCAGGGTGTCGAACTCGGAGGCGAGCTGCGCGAACTCGTCGTCCAGCTCGGGGAGTTCGCGGGCGGCGACCTGGGTGACCTTGACGGTGACCTCGGCCTCGCGGCCGGCCGCGGAGCCGCCCTTGAGCTCGGAGCTGAAGGTGGCCTCGCCACCGGCCTCCAGGCCCTTCACGGCGTCGTCGATGCCGTCGAGGAGCTCGCCGGAGCCGATGGTGTAGGAGACACCGCTGGCGATGCCGTCCTCCAGGACCTCTCCGTCGACCTTGGCTTCCAGGTCGATGGTGACGACGTCGCCGTCCTCGGCGGCGCGCTCGACCGGGGAGGTCGAGGCGAAGCGCTCGCGGAGCTGCTCGACGGACTTCTCGATGTCCTCGTCGGTCACCTCGACGGCGTCGACCTCGACCTCGATGCCGGAGTAGTCCGGGATCTCCAGGGCCGGGCGGACGTCGACCTCGGCGGTGAAGTTCAGCGTCTCGCCGTCCTTCAGCTCGGTGATGTCGACGTCGGGCTGGCCCAGCGGGTTCAGCTCGGCCTCGTTGACCGCTTCGGTGTAGAACTTCGGAAGCGCGTCGTTGACCGCCTCCTCCAGGACCGCACCGCGGCCGAACCGCTGGTCGATGACGCGGGCCGGGATCTTGCCCTTGCGGAAGCCCTTCACCGTGACCTGCTGGTTGATCTTCTTGTACGCCGCGTCGAGGCTGTCCTTGAGCTCCTCGAAGGGCACCTCGACAGTGAGCCGAACCCGGGTCGGGTTCAGGGTCTCCACGGCGCTCTTCACGGTTCGGTCTCCTTGTGGCTGACTTCTCGGGTTCTGCCGGTACCAGAGGGGCCCGGCGGAGTTTCGCCGCCCGGAGGAGTTCGAGGCCGTCCTACAGGGGGCCGGGACACACGGGCGCGCAGCTTGCATAGTAACCGCAGCCGCTCAGCGCCCCAAAAGGCGATCAAGACGGACGCCGTCAGGTGGTGGTCGGGGTGGCGGGATTTGAACCCACGGCCTTCCGCTCCCAAAGCGGACGCGCTACCAAGCTGCGCCACACCCCGTATCGGTGCGACACGTAGGGTACATGCCCGGGCCGCCTGCGTCGGCCGCTTTGTTCACCCGCGTCGGCGCGACATCCGCGCAGACCAACACGTTGGCCTCAGCGGCGGACGACCCGCTACGATGCCTTCTGTGCCGCGGTCACCGACCTGCGGCGCGTGTTGTGCGGGCGTAGCTCAATGGTAGAGCCCCAGTCTTCCAAACTGGCTACGCGGGTTCGATTCCCGTCGCCCGCTCTTGGCGGATCAGGGCCAGGTCAGAGGATGCCTCCTCGGCCTGGCCCTGATCGTTTCCGCGTTCGTTTCCGCGAGCCGCGTCCTCGGGTGCCACGCCGGACGGGCGGCCGGGTTGCCCGTGCCGGCACCGCGGTCAGAAGTTGATCGAGTTTATGGTCTGCGCCAGCGAGTCGAGGAAGCGCTGGATCGAGGGCGCCATCCCGGTGGACGCGAGGAAGAAGCCGAAGAGGACGGCGACTATGGCGGGGCCCGCCTTGATGTTCCCCCCTCTCATCAGCACCACAAGGATGATCGCCAACAGCAACACTACAGACAGTGAAATGGCCACAACTGATCACACCCTCGGTCGGTCCGCTCTCCGGCCCAGGGGTACGGCCCGCACCCCCGCCAGATCCATCGTGCCACCAACCCGGCCGCACTATGCGGTTCGTGACACAACGTCGACAACACCCGGCGCACCGACAACCGCCCGCACTGCAATTCGAGGGCCCACCCGGCCATGGATCCACGGCAATTGACAGACATGGTTTCAGTGTCCACACAACACGTGCGCAGCCAATTCGAATTCTTGACACAGGCACGGCAAGTGGCGATCGCCTGCGGACGTTATGCACCAATTAGTAGGGATGAATAGGGACATCGCGGGTGTAAGTGCCGCATGAAACCGCATAGGCGCAGGCATCGACTTCGGTAAATCACCGGGCTGTTCACGGGCCGCCGTCGCCGATTACCGGGATTCACGGCGGGGGTTTTACGAAATCCCACAGGCGACGCTAGGGTGCCTCAGATGTTTGACGCCGCCACGTCCCCCGGCCAGAACCGAACACCACGTCCCCCGGCCCGCCCGCCGGTGGGCAGACCGCGCGACGCGTTCTTCGACAACGCCAAGTACCTGGCGATCGTGCTCGTCGCGATGGGTCACTCGTGGGAGCCGCTGAAGGGCGACAGCCGCGTCCTGGAGGCGCTGTACTGCGTCGTGTACGCCTTCCACATGCCGGCGTTCATCATCGTCTCCGGCTACTTCTCCCGGAACTTCGACATGCGCCCGGACCGGCTGAAGCGGCTGGTCACCGGGGTCGTCGTGCCCTATGTCCTGTTCGAGACGGCCTACTCGCTCTTCCAGCGCTTCGTGATCGGCGACTCCGGCCAGGACATCAGCCTGCTCGACCCCTGGTACCTGACCTGGTTCCTGTGCGCGCTGTTCGTCTGGCGGCTGACCACACCCGTGTGGAAGGCGGTCCGCCACCCCCTTCCGGTCGCCTTCGGCATCGCGATGCTGGCGTCGGTGTCCCCGAGCATCGGTGACGACCTCGACCTCCAGCGGGTCCTGCAGTTCCTGCCGTACTTCGTGCTGGGCCTGTGCCTGCGGCCCGAGCACTTCCGGCTGGTGCGCCGGTGGCCGGTGCGGATCGCCGCGGTGCCGGTGTTCGCCCTCGCGCTGGTGTTCGCATGGTGGTCGGTGCCGCGGATGAACACCGCGTGGTTCTACCACCGGGACTCCGCGCAGGAGCTGGGTGCGCCGTGGTGGTGCGGGCCGGTGATGGTGCTGGCCATGTTCGGCTGCTCGATGGTGCTGACGGCCGGCTTCTTCTCCTGGGTACCGGGCCGGCGCATGTGGTTCACGGCGCTCGGCGCGGGCACGCTCTACGGCTACCTGCTGCACGGCTTCGTCGTGAAGTACGGCGTCCACGCGGGCTGGTTCGACCCGAAGTGGCTGCACGGACCGCTCGGCGAGATCCTCGTCACCGCGGTCGCGGGCGCCCTCGTGACGCTGCTGTGCACCCGGCCGGTGCGGCGGG
This sequence comes from Streptomyces sp. NPDC054770, assembly GCF_053611985.1. Lineage (NCBI taxonomy): Bacteria > Bacillati > Actinomycetota > Actinomycetes > Kitasatosporales > Streptomycetaceae > Streptomyces > Streptomyces sp. NPDC054770. Next base: position 9,614 of record NZ_JBSHBL010000116.1, on the reverse strand, counting down.
TGTTCCGGTTCGCCATGGAGCCGGGGATGGCGTGGGCGTTCCGGCGGGACGCGGCGGAACTGGCCCGGGCCCGGGAGCGGGAGCGGGAGCGCGAGCGCGGGCGCGGGCCGCAGAGCCGGGAGATGGCCAACGCGTGACGCGTGTCCCGCTGACGCGTTACGCGGGGAGACCGAGGAGGGCGCGCATCCGGGCGTACTTCTCGGTCAGCCGTTTCCTGGTGTCCTCGTCCAGTACGGCGAGACGGCCAGGGTCGGCGTTGTGCGCGAGGTCGGCTTCCTTGACGAGCAGGGCGCCGGGGGTGGTGAGGATGCGGTGGGCGTACGACTCGGGGGGCTCGCCGGGGTGCTTGGTGAGGGCGAGGACGACGGCCTTCGTGCGGGGGCTCAGGGCGGCGGTGGCCAGCCACTCCTCGGTGAGGGCGTGGTCCTCGACGGAGTCGTGCAGCCAGGCGGCGGCGATCTGCTCGGGGTCGCCACCACGGGCGCGGACGCCGTGGGCGACGGCGGCGAGGTGCTCGGCGTAGGGGCGGCCGGCCTTGTCGGTCTGCGCCGCGTGGACGTCCCGGGCGAGCTTCTCGACTTCGGGGAGGGTGAGGAGAGGGGGCGGCGTGGTCACGGTGCGAGTATGCCGTGGCCGGGGCGGGGGGTGTCACTTACCGGCGCTGGCAGGGTGCCGCCCGCGCCCACCCGTGCCGCCCCAGCGGCACGACTGCCCGCGGCTAGATGAACTGACACGCCTGCCAGCGGCTGGACGAGCTGCCACGGCTGCCGGCGGCAAATGAACTGGCACAGCTGCCAGCGGCTGGACGGGCTGGTACGAGCGACCGCGGCTGCCGGCGGCAAATGAACTGGCACAGCTGCCAGCGGCTGGACGGGCTGGTACGAGCGACCGCGGCTGGGTGGCGATGGTGCTGTCCGCGGCTGGGAAGAGGCGGTGGCTGTAGCGCCCCGTCAGGGGCGCGGGGAACTGCGGGATCGGCCACGGGCTGGGCGCAGTCGGCTGCCGGCCCGCGGGCTTCGCCGGCCGCCCGGCCGCAGCCGCACATGATCCGGCGCCGGCCGGCGGTCCGTGGTCACCTCGCCGCCTCTCGGCAGATCAAGAGCAGCGCCCGGTCGTCGTTGACGTCCTTCGCCACCGCCTCGATGAGGTGCCACGCGGCGCCGTGGAAGCCGCCGGCCACATAGCGGTCGGCTTCTCCCGTCAGGCGGTCTATGCCTTCCACGATGTCGCGCTCCGACGTCTCCACCAGGCCGTCCGTGAAGATCATCAGGACGTCGCCCGGGCGCAGGGAGCCCTTCACCGGGTCGAACTGGGCGCCGTCGTAGACACCGAGGAGGGGGCCTTCGGCGGCCTTCTCCTCCCAGCGGCCGCTGCCGGAGCTGAGCTGGAGACCGGGCGGGTGGCCCGCGGAGTACAGCTCGTAGTCGCCGGAGTCGAGGTCCAGGACCAGGTGTATGGAGGTCGCGAAGCCCTCGTCCCAGTCCTGGCGGAGGAGGTAGCCGTTGGCGGCGGGCAGGAAGGCGTGCGGCGGCAGGGAGCCGAGGAGGCCGCCGAAGGCGCCGGACAGGAGCAGGGCGCGGGAGGCCGCGTCCATGCCCTTGCCGGAGACGTCCGTGAGGACGACCTCCATCGTGCGGCCGTTGTTCGTGCGGGCCGCGACCACGAAGTCGCCGGAGAAGGACTGGCCGCCGGCCGGCCGCAGGGCCATCTCACGGTGCCAGCCCGGCGGCAGCTTCGGCAGCTTGCTCTGCACCCGGATGCGTTCGCGCAGGTCGAAGAGCATGGTGCCGCCGCGCCGCCAGGGCACGCCGACCCGGCTGCGGAACTGGGCGGTGAGGAGCCCGAAGAAACCGCAGGCGGCCACGACGAGGACCACGCCCGGGGTGACCCGGGAGGGGCCCTCGGTGTAGGGGCCGAGCCGTACCGACTCCACGATCAGGGCGGTGGCCGCTGCCGCGTACAGGCCGAGCAGGCTCGCCGGGCGCAGCAGCAGGCCGCCCGCGATGATCGGCAGGACCAGTGCGGCCGGGGAGAACCAGACCGAGTTGGCGAGGGTCATGGCGGCGAGGACCGGGACGGTCAGCAGCAGCCCGACCAGCGCGATCCAGTCGGAACCGTCGCCGCGGAAGTAGTCCACGGCGCTTCTGCGCACGCCGACGCGGACCCGGTGCCACTGCACTTTCCACCGGGCCGGGAACGTCTCGGCCTTCGCGCGCCGCTCTCGGTCTACTGCCATTAGTTCGGGACCCTATCCATCGGACCAGCTGCTTGGCACGGGAGGTCCCACTTGTCCCCCGTCCGAGGCTCACCTTCGGGTGCGACTTCACAGTGAACTTCACCGGACGCCCCCGCGTCGCCGTCCGGGAGAAATTCGCTGGCTCGTCCCGCAATGCCCTGGTAGGCATGGCACATGGCGAGCGAACGTACGACCGGTTTGAAGGTGCTGCGCCCCGAGGAGTTCGACAGGTGGTGGGACCACCTGATCCGGGCGTTCGGTGCCGGTCCGGCATCGGCCGAGGAGCGTGCGCTGGACCGGTCCCTGACCGAGGCCGAGCGCTCGCTGGCCGCCTGGGACGGGGACGAACTCGTGGGGACGGCCGGGGCGTTCCGGTTCCGGATGGCCGTGCCGGGCGGTGCCCTGCTGCCCACCGCGGGGATCAGCATGGTGAGCGTGGCCGCGACGCACCGGCGGCGCGGGGTGCTGACGTCGATGATGCGCCGTCAGCTGGACGACGTACGGGAGTGGGGCGAGCCGCTGGCCGCGCTGACCGCCTCCGAGCCGGCGATCTACGGCCGCTTCGGGTACGGCGCCGCGACCTTCCAGCTGCTCGCCGACATCGACACCAGCCGGGTCACGCTGGACGTGCCGGCCGGCACCGGTGACGTACGGCTGCGGTACGCCGACCCGGCCGATGTGCTCGGCGCGTGCGAGGCCGTCTACGCGGAGCTGGTGCCGCTGCGGCCCGGGATGCTGGTCCGGCAGCCGGGCTGGGAGCGGGTGGGGCTGCTGGACCCGGAGAGCGAGCGGGAGGGCGCGTCGGCGATCCAGTGCGTGGTCGCCGAACGGGACGGGAAGGTCACCGGGTACGCCCGGTTCCGTACGAAGCTGGGCTGGTCGCCGAGCGGGCACGACGGCACGGTGACGCTGGAGGACCTGGCCGCGCTGGACCCGGCGAGCGACGCGGCGCTGTGGCGGTTCCTGTTCGGGATCGACCTGATGTCGACGCTGACGGTACGGAGGCGGCCGACCGACGACGCCTGGCAGTACCAGGTCTCCGACATCCGGCGCTGTCTGACGCGGGTGCGGGACATGGCGTACGTCCGTCTCGTCGACGTCGGTGCGGCGCTCGCGGCGCGCACCTATCAGACCCCGGTGGACGTGGTGTTGGAGGTGGCGGACGCCTTCTGCCCCTGGAACGCGGGGCGTTGGCGGCTGACCGGGGACGCCAAGGGGGCGTCCTGCGAGCGTACGACGGACAAGGCCGAGCTGGCGCTGTCGGTACGGGAGTTGGCGGCGGCGTACCTCGGCGGGGTGTCCCTGCTGTCGCTGGCGCGGGCCGGGCGGGTGAGTGAACTGCGGCCGGGGGCGCTGGCGGAGGCGTCGGTGGCGTTCGGCTCGCCGGCACTGCCGTGGCTGCCGCACGGGTTCTAGCGCGCGCTCAGCGTTTCTGGCAGGTGGGGCACCAGAAGAGGTTGCGGGCGGCGAGGCCGGCGGTGCGGATCCCGGTGCCGCAGAGGTGGCAGGGCTGGGTGGCCCGGCGGTAGACGTACACCTCGCCGCCGTGGTCGTCCACGCGCGGCGGGCGGCCCATCGCCTCCGGGGTGTGTTCGGGGCGGACGGTGTCGATGCGGTTGTTCCGGACGCCCTCGTGCATGAGTCCGACGAGGTCGGCCCAGATGCTGTGCCACTGCGCAGGGGTGATGTCCTTGCCCGCGCGGTACGGGTCGATCCCGTGCCGGAACAGGACCTCGGCGCGGTAGACGTTCCCGACACCGGCGATGACCTTCTGGTCCATCAGCAGGGCGGCGATCGTCGTACGGCTGCGGGAGATCCTGCGGTACGCCGCGTCCGGGTCGGCGTCGTCGCGGAGCGGGTCCGGGCCGAGGCGGGCGTGTACGGCGTTCTTCTCGTCGTCGGTGATCAGGGCGCAGGTGGTGGGGCCGCGCAGGTCCACGTAGGCGGTGGGGCCGGCCAGCCGGAGGCGGACGGTGTCGGTGGCCGGGGGCGCGGGGGCGTCGCCGAAGGTGACCTTGCCGAAGAGGCCGAGGTGGATGTGCACCCAGTCGCTGTCGCGGAAGCCGAGGAAGAGGTGTTTGCCGTGGGCCTCGGTACGGGTGAGGGGGGCGCCGTCGATCAGCTCCGCGGCGTCGGAGAACTTGCCCTGCGGGCTGGTGACCCGTACGGGTCCGCCGCTGAGCCGACGGTAGTCCAGCGCGAGCCGGTGGATCGTGTGCCCTTCTGGCACTGAGGTGATTCCTTTCCCACCCACCCACCCGACTCGGTCAGTGGAAAGGTGAACGTCTGAGGGGCCCGACTGCAGCGCCCCAACGGCGGCGCGGGGCCGTACCCATGTGCGGTTCCGCCGGTAGCGCCCCGTAAGGGGCGCGGGGAACTGCGCGAGCAGCCCCCGCGCGCCCGCGGCCGAACGCCTGCCGGCCGTCCCCTGCCTCGCCTCTCGGACGACCGAGTCGAGTGGGTGGGTGGGCGACGCTACGGCTGGGGGTGGTGCGCCGGGATCGGGGGGAGGTCGCCCGTCGTCTCGTACTCCGTCAGCATCTCGATGCGGCGGATGTGGCGCTCGCCCTCGGAGAACGGCGTGTTCAGGAAGGTCTCGACGAACTTCACCGCCTCGTCCTGCGTGTGCATGCGCGCGCCCACCGCGACGACGTTCGCGTTGTTGTGCTGTCGGCCGAGCGACGCGGTCTCCTCGCTCCAGGCGAGCGCCGCCCGCACGCCCTTCACCTTGTTCGCGGCGATCTGCTCACCGTTGCCGGAGCCGCCGATCACGATGCCGAGGGACTCGGGGTCCGCCGCCGTCCGCTCGGCCGCGCGGAGGCAGAAGGGGGGGTAGTCGTCGTCGGCGTCGTAGATGTGGGGGCCGCAGTCCACGGGGTCGTGGCCCGCCGCCTTCAGCCACTCGACGAGGTGGTTCTTGAGTTCGAAGCCCGCATGGTCGGAGCCGAGATACACGCGCATGGGATGAGTGTGACATGCGCGTGAACGCGCGGCAGGCGCGGGGCCGGACCCCGGAAATTGTGAGTAACACTACAGAACCTCAGGAAAACCTCAAGTAACGATCTGGATTCAAAGGTTCAGGAATCAGTCCACCTCCGTTTCACTGGACCGACTCGTACGCCGCTCGTACGAGGGCCCGCTCACCCGGCGCAAAGGAATTCCCCCCATGACTGGCAACGGTCCCCAAGACGGTCTCCAAGCAGGACTCAAGAACCGGCATCTGTCGATGATCGCCATCGGCGGTGTCATCGGCGCCGGCCTCTTCGTCGGTTCCAGTACCGGCATCGCCACCGCAGGCCCCGGCATCCTGCTCTCGTACGCACTCGTCGGCACGCTCGTGGTGCTGGTGATGCGGATGCTCGGCGAGATGTCCGCCGCCAACCCGACCTCCGGATCGTTCTCCGCGCACGCGGACCGCGCGCTCGGCCGCTGGGCCGGGTTCTCCATCGGCTGGCTGTACTGGTTCTTCTGGGTGGTGGTGCTGGCGGTCGAGGCCACCGCCGGTGCCACGATCCTGGAAGGCTGGATCCCGGCCGTACCGCAGTGGGGCTGGGCGCTCATCGTGATGGCGGTACTCACCGCCACCAACCTGGTCTCCGTCGGCTCCTACGGCGAGTTCGAGTTCTGGTTCGCGGGCATCAAGGTCGTCGCGATCGGCGCGTTCATCGTCGTCGGCCTGCTGGCGGTGCTGGGCGTGCTGCCCGGCGCGGACACCGACAAGGCCGGCTTCTCCAACCTCACCGGCCACGGCGGTTTCCTGCCGCACGGCCCCGGCGCCATCCTCACCGGCGTGCTGCTCGTCGTCTTCTCCTTCATGGGCAGCGAGATCGCCACCCTGGCGGCCGGCGAGTCGGAGGACCCGCAGCGCGCGGTCACCAAGTCCACCAACAGCATCATCTGGCGGATCGGCGTCTTCTACCTCGGCTCGATCCTCATCGTCGTCTCGCTGCTGCCGTGGAACGACCCGTCCATCAAGGAGAAGGGCTCGTACGTCGCCGCCCTCGACTCCCTGGGCATCGCGCACGCCGGTCAGATCATGAACGTCATCGTGCTGACGTCCGTGCTGTCCTGCCTCAACTCCGGCCTGTACACGGCCTCCCGGATGGCCTTCTCGCTCGGGCAGCGGGGTGACGCGCCGAAGGCGTTCGCGCGGACCACCGCCCGTGGTGTGCCGATGGCCGCGATCGTCGCGTCCGTGCTGTTCGGGTTCGTCGCCGTCTTCTTCAACTACAAGTTCCCGGACTCCGTCTTCCTCTTCCTCGTCAACTCCAGTGGCGCGGTGGCCCTGTTCGTCTGGCTCGTCATCTGCTTCTCGCAGCTGCGCATGCGGAGGATCATCCAGGCCGAGGCGCCGGAGAAGCTCGTCGTGAAGATGTGGCTGTACCCGTATCTGACCTGGGCGACGGCCGCTCTGATCGTGTTCGTCCTGGGCTACATGCTCACCGACACGGAGGGCGAGAGCAGCGGTCGTACGACCGTGCTGCTGTCGCTGCTGGTCGCGGCCGTGGTGGTCGTGGTCGCCGTGGTGAAGGAGAAGGTGACGGGCGGCCGGACGGCCGCGGCGGCCGCCGAGCCCGCCGACAAGGTGTCCGTCGGCTGACCCCGGCCGGCCGTCACAGCAGGGTGAAGCTCTCCTTCACCTGCTCGTAGGTCCGCACGGCCTGGGCTTCGACCGCCGGCTGGTACCAGGTGTTGATCTGGTACGACTTGCCGCCGGCGTCGAAGCCCAGCAGCCGTGCGTGCCAGGGGGTGCCCCTGAGGGTGAAGGTGTACTCCCAGACCACCGCCGGGTGGCCGCGGAAGGTCGTCTCGGCCAGCCGGATCTTGCTGTAGTCCTGGCCCTGGTGGGCGCTGCGTTCGGAGGCGGTCCAGGTGTTGATGAGGTTGCCGCGGGCGAGCGAGGACTTGGCGACGAGTTCCTGGCGGCCGTCGGGGGAGGTGTAGTGCACCTCGGCGCCCGTCTTCACGTCCCTGCGCCAGCCGGTGGGGGGCGCCCAGGCGAAGCCGCCGGCCTCCTCGTGGGCGCCGGGTGGGAGGGTGCGGGGGCGGGCGGTGCCCTCGACTGTGGGCGCCGATGAAGTGGGCGTCGTGGTCGAGGGGGTTGAGGAGTCACCGGTCGCTGAATTGCTTTCGCCGCCGCCTGTTGTGGTGGTGAGGAGGATGGCGAGGGCGGTGGCCACGGCTGCGGTTCCCAGTACGGCGAGGAGAGTTGTGCGTTTGGGGGGCTTGCGGTGGTGGGTCGCTGCGGGTGCGTGGGGGCTGGTCGCGCTCCGCGGCGGAGCCTCAGATGGATGCAGCCCCGCGCCCCTGTCGGGGCGCTGCAGTTCGGGGCGTTCCAGTGTCGGGTCCGTCGCATTGCTCGACGGGGTTTCCGAGCGGACCTCCGCGCGGGGTTCCGAAGGGGCCTCTGTCGATGCGCTGACCGGCGGGGATGCTTGTATCTCCGTCGGTGGTGGCTGCGGGCGTTCGTCCTCGGGGGCCGGGAGGTGCAGCACGTACGCCGGGGTCGGGCGTTCCGCCGGACGCGGGGCCGGATGGCGCTCCGTCGGGGTCTGGGCAGGGTACGCCACCGGGTGCAGTTCCTGTTCCACCTCCGCCAGGGCGGGCCGTACCGTCGGTTCCTTCTCCAGCAGTGCTGCCAGCAGGTCGTGCAACGGGCCTGCCGTGGGCGGGAGTTCGGGCTCCTCGTAGAGGACCGCGTGCAGGGTCGCCAGGGTGGTGTCGCGGGAGAAGGGGGAGCGGCCGGCGAGAGCCGCGCAGAGCGTCGCACCGAGCGACCAGACGTCGGACGGCGGGCCCTGCGGGCGCCCCGAGATGCGCTCGGGCGCCATGTAGTCGGGGGAGCCGACGAGCATGCCGACCATGGTGAGCGCCTTGGCGTCCTGGATCGCGGCAATGCCGAAGTCGGTGAGGACGACCCGGCCCGCGGTGCTCTCGACCAGCACGTTCCCGGGTTTGATGTCGCGGTGCAGCACTCCCCCGGCGTGCACCTGGCGCAGCGCCGCGACCAGGCCGAGGCCGATCCGGGCCGTCGCGCGCGGGCTCAGCGGCCCCTCCTCGGCCATGATCCACTCCAGTGAGCGGCCGTTGACCAACTCCATGACGATCCACAGGCGTTCGCCCTCGTCGACGACGTCGTAGACCCGTACGACGTTGGGGTGGTCGATCCGGGCGGTGGCCCTGGCCTCGCGCAGGGTGCGTTCGCGGCGGGTGCGGGTGTCCTCGGCGTCCAGGCCGTCGATCCGCATCTCCTTGACGGCGACCTGCCGGTCGAGCGTCTCGTCGGCGGCCCGCCACACCCGCCCCATCCCGCCCTGGCCGATGCTCTCGGCCAGCCGGTAGCGGCCGGTCACCAGCAGCCCGGGAACACCACCCTGCCCCGCACTCTCCGGATTCCCCGCACCAACTGAATTCCCTGAATTCCCCGAGCCCCCTGAACTCCCTGAATTTCCCGGCAATTCGCTGCACCCCCTCAACGACCGCCCCTGCTGACACACAATGGTCACACTTACGGCCGTACCAGCATAGTGCGGAGAAATCTTGTGGTACCTCTTCAAGTGACCGCGAATTCAGGCGCGGTCCAGGGGGTTGCAAGGGGGACGAACATGAGTTCTCGTCGTATGGCCCGGCGGCTGGCCGTGGTCACGGGGTCGCTGGTCACGGCATCCTTTTCGGCCGTGATGATCCTGCCGTTCACGGCCGCCGCCGACGACCAGGGACCGGGAAGCGGCAAGGGGGGAAAGGCGGTCGACCAGGCACCGGCGGGTGTGCAGTTGACGACCACACTGCCCGAGAAGATCTCGGTCGACAACAGTTCGCAGAAAACGGCGATCACCGCCACCGTCAAGAACGAAGGGACCAGGGAAAGCGGCGACATCAAGCTTTTGGTGGTCGGTTTCGACGGCCTGAAGGTCACCGGCGTGCAAGGCTGCGACGCCGTCGCGGCAAAGGATCTGCCGGCCGGTTCGAACAGCGCGTTCAGCTGCTCCGTCGGCGCGCTCGGCGCGGGCAAGGCGAAGTCCTACGCGGTCGACGCGACGTTCGACCTCGGCAGGACCGGGAAGATCTGCCTGCCCGTGCAGAGCGCGGACGGGAAGAAGACGTTCTGGCAGCAGGGCCCGGTGCCGTTCGGTACGACGAACCCGTCGCCGAACGCCCCGGCCACCCCGCTGCTGCTCGGCACCGACAACAAGCCGGTGGGGCCGAGCGGCGACCAGTTGCCGAAGACCGGCGCGGGACCTGACGTGCTGCCGCTCGGCGCGGCCGGGGCGGCGCTGATCGCGGCCGGGGCGGCGGGCGTGTGGTGGTCGCAGCGGCGGCCGCGGCAGCAGTCGTAACACCCGGTACGACAGCGGGGCCGGGGGGGGGGGGGGGGGGG
>NZ_JBSHBL010000115.1:0-27687 GCF_053611985.1 Streptomyces sp. NPDC054770 | reverse complement strand
GCTCCCCCCCCGCTCGGGGCCGCCGCGCCCCGCCGCCCCCCCCCCCCCCCCCCGCCCCCCCCCCCCCCCGACCGCGTCACAACCCGAACAGCTCCGGGGCCGAGGTGAGTTCCTTGAAGATCTCACGCGGATCGGCGACCAGTTTCCGGGCCTTCAGGTCCAGCAGCCCGCCGACCGCGTCGACCTCGGCGGCCAGCGTGCCGTCCGCCTTGGTTATCTTCTGGACCATCCGGAACGTCTTGCCGCCGCTCCACTCGAACACGCAGGTCACATCGACCTCGTCACCGGCGAGCAGCTCCCGCTTGTAACGGATGGTCGTCTCCAGTCCCACCGGGCCCACGCCCCGCCCGATCAGCTGGGCCTGTGTGACCCCGGCCGCCTGGAGCAGCGACCAGCGGGCGTGCTCGGCGTAGTTCAGGTACACCGCCTGGTTCACATGGCCCTGCACATCGGTCTCGTAGCCACGGACGGTCACCCGGACGGAATACGGTTCGCTCACGACTTCCCCTTCTCGTGTACGACGCACTGATCCTTTGTCGGCATCCTGGCACGCCTGTCACACCCGGCGCGGCGATGCCAGCAGATAGCGCGTTCTGCTGCGGGGATCCGTGTACTCGCCGGTCTGCCAGCCCGCCCGCTCCAGGGTGGCCGCGCACGCCCGCAGCGGCTCGCCCGCCGGCGCGTACACCGCGACCGCCTCCGGCTGCGGGGTCGCCCGCACCCGGTAGCCGGGGCGGTCCGGTCCCTCGGGCGGATGCCCGGCCGCCTCCAGGGCGAGAGCGGCGGCCCGCACCAGATGCGCCCGCTCCCAGCCGCACGGCCGGTCCACGGCACCGTCCGGATTGGTCATCCGGCGCAGCTCCAGGAGTCCCTGCCAGGCGCTGTGCACCTCACGGGCGCGGGCCGGGCCGGTATCGGTGGCGTCCTCGCCGCCGACGCGTGCCGCGAAGACGCCGTCCGGCTCCGCCTGGACCGCTGGTGGGGTGGTCACTTGCGGCTGCGCAGGCGTCTCCCGCAGCCGGTGCCCCGCCGGTGTGAGGAAGTGGTCGTGCGGCGGGCGCGGGTGCCGGAAGGCGAGCCCGTGCCTGACCAGCGCCGCCAGCTGCGCCTCCGTACCCCGCAGCCGTCCGGTGACCGGGTCGGCGGCGTCGACGACCCGGCGCTGCGCGGCGGTGGGCGGTCGGGTCATGGTGCTCCTCCCCGGTGTCCGCGGTCCGGAACCGCCTGGTGAGCGGCTCATGGGAAGAGTACGACCGGGGACTGACAACGCGGTCCCGCTACTCAGTCGGCCGGATGTTCCACCCCGCGATCACCGGTCGCTCGTGCTCCGTGCCCAGCCGGCACAGCGTCCCGGTCGCCAGCTGGAAGAGGGCCCCGGCGGACGGGGGCAGGCCGAGGCGGCGGGCGGTCAGGACGCGCAGGAAGTGCCCGTGCGCGACCAGCAGCACGATCCCCTCCGTGTTGGCGAGGGCCGCCTCGACCTTGGCCAGCACCCGGTCGGCGCGCTCCCCGACCTGCTCCGGGCTCTCCCCGGGATGGTCCGGCGGACCGGGCGCCACGCCGTCCGTGAACAGGAACCAGCCGGGCCGGGTGCGCTGGATCTCCATGGTGGTCACGCCCTCGTAGCCGCCGTAGTCCCACTCCCGCAGGTCGGCGTCGATCCGGGCGTCGGGCACCCCGATCAGCTCGGCGGTCTCGCGGGCCCGCTGGAGCGGGCTGACGAAGGCGGCGCCGATGCGGTGCGAGCGGATCAACGGCACCAGCCGCCGCGCCTCCGCCCTGCCGTGCTCGGTGAGCGGCACGTCGGTCCACCCGGTATGCCGTCCGGACCGCGACCACTCGGTCTCACCGTGCCGGACGAGAAAGACATCAGCCATACGTCAGAGGCTAAGAGCCCAGCGCTCCAGTTCGGCGAAGTCACGCGCCCGCAGGCCGTGCCTCGGGTCCACCGGAAGGAGCAGTGCGGGGCCTTCGTGGTGCTCGGCGACATGGCGGACGTCGAGTTCGGTGACCATGTCGTCCACCCACACGAACGGCCGCCCGGCCGCCCAGGCCACGACGGTCCGGGTCTTCCAGTACAGGCCGTCCGGGTCCTTCGCGAACAGCTCCGGCCACTCGATGACGGGCAGTTCGGGAAGCCCGACGACCGGCCCGATCATCTCGTTGGCCTGGTGCATCCAGGTGGTGGCCCAGGCGAGCTCGTAGGGCAGCGCGAGCAGCCGGGCCCCGTGCCCCGGGTGCAGCCGCACCCGCAGCCCCCGGCGCAGCGCGCGGGAGCCGGGCCGCTGGCGGGCCGACCAGTTGGCGGGGCGCAGCCTGCGGGTCACGTACCCGCGGTGCCGCAGGAACCGGGCCCGGAAGGGGTTGAGGGGGCCGTCGACGTCGAGGAGGAGCAGAGGCCGCTGGGTCATGGGGACGACATACCCCAGCCCGGCCGTCCACTACTGCCGATAGCCGCTCAGGAACCGCCCGATCCGGCCGATCGCCGTCTCCAGGGTCTCCGCGTGGGGGAGCGTGAGGATGCGGAAGTGGTCGGGGGCGGGCCAGTTGAAGCCGGTGCCCTGGACGACCTGGATCTTCTCCTGGAGCAGCAGGTCCAGGACGAACCTCTCGTCGTCGTGGATCGGGTGGACCTTGGGGTCGATGCGCGCGAAGGCGTAGAGGGCGCCCTTCGGTTTGACGCACGAGACACCCGGGATCTCGTTGAGCTTCTCCCAGGCCACGTTGCGCTGCTCGTACAGCCGGCCGCCGGGGGTGACGAGTTCGCGGATGGACTGGCGGCCGCCGAGCGCGGCCTGGATGGCGTACTGGGCGGGGGCGTTGGCGCACAGCCGCATGGAGGCCAGCATGGTGAGGCCCTCCAGGTAGTCCTTGGCGTGCTGCTTCGGGCCGGTGACGACCAGCCAGCCCGAGCGGAACCCGGCCACCCGGTACGTCTTCGACAGGCCGCAGAAGGTCAGGACCACCAGGTCGGGGGCGAGGGCGGCGACCGAGTGGTGGACGGCGTCGTCGTACAGGATCTGGTCGTAGATCTCGTCCGCGAAGACCATCAGGCCGTGCCGGCGGGCCAGGTCGAGGATGCCCTCCAGGATCTCCCTGGGGTACACCGCGCCGGTCGGGTTGTTCGGGTTGATGATGACCACGGCCTTGGTGCGGTCCGTGATCTTCGACTCCATGTCGGCCAGGTCCGGGTACCAGTCGGCCTGCTCGTCGCAGAGGTAGTGCACCGCCTTGCCGCCGGCGAGGGTGGTCACCGCCGTCCAGAGCGGGAAGTCGGGGGCGGGGATCAGGATCTCGTCGCCGTCCTCGACCAGCGCCTGTACGGCCATGGAGACCAGCTCCGAGACGCCGTTGCCGAGGAAGACGTCGTCGACGCCCACCTCCAGGCCCAGCGTCTGGTAGCGCCCCGCCACCGCGCGGCGGGCGGAGAGGATGCCGCGCGAGTCGGTGTAGCCGTGTGCCTGCGGGAGCATCCGGATCATGTCCTGGAGGATCTCCTCCGGTGCCTCGAAGCCGAACACCGCGGGGTTGCCGGTGTTCAGGCGCAGCACGCTGTGGCCGGCCTCCTCCAGCGCGTTGGCATGCTCGATCACCGGCCCGCGGATCTCGTAACAGACCTCGCTGAGCTTGTTGGACTGCCGGAACTCCATGCGCCCCTCCGGAAACTCGTGTTGCTTGGTTTTACCAAGTAGGAGCTTGGAAAGTCCAACATCTTGTCTAGACTGCGTCGCATGTCACCTCGCCGAAGCTACGACCAGTACTGTTCCGCAGCCCGCGCCCTCGACGTCGTCGGCGACCGCTGGACCCTGCTGATCGTCCGGGAACTGCTCGCCGGTCCCCGCCGCTACACGGACCTGCACGCGGATCTGCCGGGGGTCAGCACGGACGTCCTGGCCTCCCGGCTGAAGGACATGGAGCGGGACGGGGTCACCACCAGGCGGCGGCTGCCTCCGCCGGCCGCGGCGTACGTCTACGAACTCACCGGTCGGGGGCGGGGGTTGCTGCCGGTGCTCCAGGCGCTGGGCAAGTGGGGAGAGCCCGAACTGGGCGAGCGCCGGCCCACCGACGCGGTACGCGCCCACTGGTTCGCGCTGCCCCTGCTGCGCGCCCTGGACGGCGAGGGACTCGTCGAAGTCCGGCTGGGGGAGGGGCACTTCCACCTGCACGTCGGCGCCGAGGACGGCCCGGTCTACGGCGACGGCCCCGCCCCGGCCGAGCCCGACGCACGGCTCGTACTCGACACCGGCACGGGTACGGCCCTGGCCCGGGGCGAGCTGACGCTGCCGGAGGCGGTACGGGCCGGGCGGGTGACGGTGACCGGGGACGGCGCACTGGCCAAGGAGCTGCGGGAGGCCTGAAACGACGACTGGGCCGCCGCGAACGGGGGCCCAGTCACCAGGTTCGGTGTCGGATCACGCGCCCGGCGGCACTCGCGACGGCCGTCCCGAACCGCGCGTCAGCGCGTACCCGCCGATGCCCGCCAGCGCGGCCAGCACGCCGCCGATCCCGGTCCACACCCAGCGGTCGGTCCACCAACCGGAGGACCAGCCGTCGTCGGGCTCGATGGAGGACAGCACCGCCGACTTCGTCGACGAGGAACTGTCCTCGTCCGACTCGGACTTGACCGCGATCCCCGGCACCAGCGGCTTGGCCAGCGACCCGTCCACCGCCGCCGAGCCGCCGATGTCCTTGGAGTCCACCTTCACCTCGGCGCTCACCGGCTGGCCGAGGTCCGCCGAGGTCAGGTTCACCACCGTCAGCCGGATGTAGTACGTGCCGGGCAGCGGGTCGTCGGCCCACGGCTCCGACCAGGCTCGGACGGTACGCATCACACAGGCCAGCTCCACCGTCGCGGCGCCCTGCGCGGCCGTGCGGGTCTGCGCGCCGTACTGGCAGGCCTGCCGGCGCCGCAGCCCGTCGTACACGTCCAGCTGCCAGGTCTGCGCCGCGTGCGAGTCGGGCAGCTTCACCGTCGCCTTGACGTCGGGGCGCTGACCGGCGTCGGCCGGGAAGGACCAGTACAGGTAGTCGCCGGTCGAGCCGCTGGCCGTCGCCTGCCGGCCCTGGTCGATCTCCGTCGCCGTCCGGAAGGACGTGCCCGCCTGGGTGGGCGCGTCGCTGTCCGCCGAGGCGCTCGGCGAGGGCGAGGAGTCGGCGACCGCCGGCCCCGCCGCGATCCCCACCGCCAGCAGGGCGGCGCTCAACACTCGTGTGATCCGCATCAGTTGGTCCTCCAGACCGCGACCCGCCAGCGCGACACCCAGCCCCACACCAGACCCGCGAGGAAGCCGGTCAGCACCAGGGCGCCGAGCAGCCACCAGCCGCGGCCGAGACCGAAGGAGGCGACGTCGCTCGCCTTCGACGGCCCGTCCACCACGTCGACCGTCAGCTCGACCGGCAGACCGGGGCTGGTCTTCACCCCGGACGTGGCCGAGAAGGAGTTGGTCACCTGGAGGCAGACGGTCTCCGGGGTGCTGTCCTCGTCGTCGCTCTCGGCCTTCGGGTACCGCAGCCCGGTCGAGATGACGTCCGTACGGCCGACGCCCGACGCCTCGCCGCGCACGATCTCCCGCCCGTGCACGGTCACCGCGCGCAGCAGCACACCGTAGTCGGCGTTGACGGCCCGGTCGGCCGCGACGCTCACCGAAGCCCGCAGCTCCTGGCCGGGGTCGACGTCCACCTTGTACCAGCGCTGCTGTCCGAACTCCTCACGGTCGGTGTACAGCCCCGACTTGAGCGCGGGCGCGGACGAGCACTGGTCCGTCCCCTCGGTCGCCACCGGCGTGACCACGGGGTCCGCCGCCCGGTCCACCAACTGGCCGACCCGGTCGGTGAGTTCCTCCTTGTGCTGGACGGAGGTGTAGGTGCCGCCGGTCGCGTCCGCGATGCAGCTGAGCTGGTCGCGGGTCTTGGCGTCCGGCACCAGGCCGAGCGTGTCGATGGTCAGTCCGACGCCCTTGGCGGCGATCTCGCGGGCCACCTCGCACGGGTCCAGCGGCTGGCAGGTGTCCTCGCCGTCGCTGATCAGGACGATACGGCGGGTGCCGTCGCCGCCTTGGAGGTCGTCGGCCGCCTTGAGCAGCGCGGGGCCGATCGGGGTCCAGCCGGTCGGCGAGAGCGTGGCGACGGCGGTCTTCGCCTCGGTGCGGTCCAGCGTGCCGACCGGGTACAGCTGCGCGGTGTCCTTGCAGCCCTCCTTGCGGTCGTTGCCGCGGTAGTTGGCGCCCAGTGTGCGGATGCCGAGCTGGACCCCCTCGGGCGTCGCGTCCAGCACCTCGTTGAACGCCTGCTTGGCCGCGGCCATCCGCGTCCCGCCGTCTATGTCCGCCGTCCGCATGGAACCGCTGACGTCCAGCACGAGTTCCACCTTGGGGGCGGCCTCTGTGGTCTCGTCGGCGACCGCTTGGCCGGGGAACGCGATCCCGGCCGCCAGGGCGGCGAGCAGGGCGCAGACTCCTGCCGCCGGCCGATGTGTTCTGATCATCGGCGGATCCTATTGATCAAAGGGGCCGGGCTCCAAAACGAGGCCCGGCCGCCGAAACGTGGGTGACCGCCAGGTCAACGGAGGGCGGCCGGCGGGCCGCGGCGGTCACCGGGAATCGGCGAGCGGGTTCGGCAGGGCCGCCCACTGGTCCCCGGGCACCTCCGGCGACAGCCGCATCAGCGTCAACGCCTTGGCCGGCAGCGGGCCTTCGAGGAGGGCCGTCAGGTCGGGGCCGGCGGACAGCTGCCGTACGGCCGTCTCCAGGGCCGCCGCCAGGGCCGGTCCGGAACCCGCCGTGCCCGCCAGTGCGCCCGCGACCAGGGAGCCGAACAGCTTGCGGCGCAGAGTCGTTTCGTCGTCGGTGACCAGGCGGCCGGTCAGATCGGGTGCGGTGATGCCGTGGCGGGTGAGGCGGGCGGGGCTGAGGCGGATGTCGGCCAGGTCGCGGTAGACCAGCCGGAGCGGGGTCCCGGTCCCGGAGAGCACCACCAGGAGGTTCTGGCCGTGCGCCTCCAGAGCCACCCCCAGGTCCAGCAGCCGCAGCCCCACGGTCAGGGCGAGCCGGGTGAACTCCGCCAGCCAGGACGGCGATCGGGGGAGACCGGTGGCGGCCAGCGCGGCCACCGGGAGGACCCGCTCGCCGGGCGCCGCGTACGCCTCCGGCGACTCGCGCAACAGCGCCGCCAGATCGGGGGAGTCGGCGGCGGTCACCGCGCCCAGCGTGCGGGTGACGTGCAGGAGTCCGTCGGTGCGGGACGCCAGGTCCGTGGCGAACGACGACAAGGTCATCGCCGCGCCGACCGAGTACGCGGAGATGTCCCGCACCGACGAGGTCAGCCGGGCGGTGAGCGCGGTCTTCACATGGGGTCCGCCGGGGAGCGCGAGCGTGCGCAGGGACATCAGCGGATGCGCGTCCCGCCAGGGTCCGGCAGAGCCGCCCTTGAGGACATGCGCGCTCTGCCAGGGGTGCACCGGAATCAACAGCCGCCCCTCGTCCCGGAGTTCGTCCGGCCAGCCGCCGGTCAGCAGACAGTCCCCGGCCGCGACCGGGACCGCCTCCAGCCGTACGACCGGCCGGTGCTCCGGCCCGTACGCGAGCTGCTCCGCCGCCGAGAAACCGGGCCGGGAACGGCAGTTGGGGTGGAAGGGGTGCCCGTCGACGACCCGCTGCTCCCACTCCCAGTCCCGGTCCGGCCACTCCTTCGGGGGAACCTCCTCCCGATCGGCCCGCGACAGCGCCAACGACGCGGCACTGTGCCCGAGTTCGGCCGCGAACCCGGCCGAGTGCGGCCACCCCAGGTCCGTCATCAGCCGCGCCGGATCGTCGTACGCCGTCCCGTCCAGGCGTACGGCGGTCACATACGCGTCGGTGGCGTACGGATCGGCCCCCGGGCCGTGCAGCGCCCGTCCGTCGGCCAGCCGCAGGGCCAGGCTGTGCGCCCCGCGCACCCGGCGCGCCACCCACGGCAGCGGCTCGTGCGCCAGCGCCCGCCACAGCCGGGTCAGCACCGCCGCCCGCGCACCGGGCAGCTCGGCCGCGTACCGGTCGACGAGGTCCGGCCGCGCCTCGGCCAGCTCGGCGGCGAGCCGGGTCTCGATGGGGGAGGGACGGTGCACGGGAGGGCTCCTCGCGGGACGGGTACGACAGTCATGATGACCGGTGACAACCGACATACTGATCACGATCGGACTCTGTGGACGCAGAGAACGAGACGCACGGAACGAGACGCACGGAACGAATGGAACGCGTGGACCTCATGCCCCCCAGCGATGCCGTCGGCGAACGCGCCGACGCGTACGCTGCCGCGCCCCTGCTCAACTGCCTGCTGCGGGAGGTGGCCCAGCCGCTCCCGGACGCCGGGGAAGGGCCGTCGCGGGTCTACCGGCTGCCCGGCGGCGGCCGGCTGCTGCGGGTGCGCGGCGCACGCCGGCCCGCCGCGCCCGAGCTGTACGCGGACGGCACCTGGCACCGCATCGGCCATGCCGAGCTGGTGAAACTCGTCGCCGAGGTACTGCGCCGGCACACCGGGCTGTCCAACGGCGACCTGCCGACCGAGATGATCGACAGCCGGGACGCGGTCGCCGCGCTGCTCACGGCACGCGCCCGGGCGACGGCGCCCGACGACCCGTATCTGCGTTCGGAGCAGTCCCTCATCACCGGCCATCCCTACCACCCCGCCCCCAAGGCACGCGGCGGCGGCCCGGTCGCCGGCTGGCTGCCGTACGCCCCCGAGGCGCACGCCCGGTTCCCGCTGGTGCTGCTCGCGGTGCGCGCGGACGAGGTGGTGGAGGAGGGCGACACCGCCGCGCTGGACGCACTGGACGCGTCGGCCGCCGTACCGCGGGGCTACCGGCTGCTGCCCGCCCACCCCTGGCAGCTCGACCTGGTCGCCCGCGACCTGGCCCCGGCATTCGCGGACGGGCGGCTGCTGCGCCTCGGCGAGACCGCCTTCACGACCTGGCCGACGGCCGCGATCCGCACCGTGTACGAGCCGGAGCGGGACCTCTTCCTGAAGTTCAGCCTGGACGTCCGGATCACCAACGACATCCGCCGCCTCTGGGCGCACGACCTGCGGAAGCTACGCCGTACCAACGCGGCCGCGACCGCCGCGTTCACGGCGATGGACGGCCCCGCCGGCTGGCTCGGCGACCGCGGCTACCGCACCGCACGCTTCGCCTTCGAGGAACTCGCCGTGCTGGTCCGGGACGGGCTGCGCGGACCGCTGCTGCCGGGGGCCACCCCGCTGCTCGCCGCCGGCCTGGTGGAGGGCTTCGACGGCGACCCGCTGGCCGCTGCGGCGGACCCGGGCGCCTGGTGGGAGGCGTACCTGCGGGCGGTCGTACCCCCGGCCCTCACCGCCTTCGCCGAGCACGGCGTCGTCCTCGAAGCGCATCTGCAGAACACCCTGGTCGCCGTCGACGCCGACGGCATGCCGGTACAGGCGCTGTACCGGGACGCCGAAGGGGTCAAGCTGCTGGCCGACGTGGAGCGGGCCGCCGGCTGGGAGCGGCTGGTGTACTGCCTGGTCGTCAACCACCTGGCCGAGGTCGCCGCCGCGCTCGCCGAGCGCCACCCCGGGTTCGATCCGTGGCCCGCGGCACGGCGGGAGCTGGGCCGGCACGGGCTGCCCGAGGCCGCCGAGCTGCTCGCCGCCCCGACCCTGCCCGGCAAGACCAACCTGCTGCTGCGCTGGACCGGCGCGGACGGCGCCGACGCGCGCTATCTGCCGTTGCCGAATCCCCTGGCCTGAAATCGCGGGAGGCGAAGGGCCACCGGCCTAAGATCACAGCGCAGCACAGTGCAGCACAGCGCTTGATCCCCTGCTTCTGATCCCGCGAGGAGTACCGACGGCCATGGCCGACGAGCGAGTTGTCGTGGTGACCGGCGGCGGTACCGGCATCGGCGCCGCCACCGCCCGGCTGCTGCGGGCCGCCGGACACCACGTCGTCATCGGCGGGCGGCGGCCCGAGCCGCTGCGGCGGGTGGCCGACGAGACCGGCGCGCTGGCGCACCCCGGCGACCTCTCCGACCCGGCGGCGATCCAGGACCTGATCGACACCGCGGTCGCCCGCCACGGCCGGCTCGACGGACTCGTCCTCAACGCGGGCATCGGCCGCAGCGGCGCGGTCGGCGACCTCTCGGACGAGACCTGGGACGAGGTGCTGCGCACCAACCTCACCGGCCCGTTCCAGACCCTGCGCGCCGCCCTCCCGCACCTGCTGGCGGCCCGCGGCGCGGTCGTCGCGGTCGCCTCCGTCGCGGCGCTGCGCAACGGCTGGGGCAACGCCGCGTACGCCACCTCCAAGGCCGCGCTGCTCCAGCTGTGCCGCTCGGTGGCCGTCGACTACGGCAGCCAGGGGGTGCGGGCCAACACCGTGTGCCCCACCTGGGTGCGCACCGAGATGGCCGACGGACGCATGGCCCGCTTCGCGGCGGAGGAGGGACTGGACGGAGGGGTCGACGAGGCGTACGCGGAGGCCACGAAACTGGTGCCCACCGCCCGCCCCGGCGACCCGGCCGAGGTCGCCGAGGCGATCGCCTGGCTGCTGTCGCCCGCCGACTCCTTCGTCAACGGCGCGACCCTCACGGTCGACGGCGGAATCACGGCCCTCGACCCGGGCACGCTGCCCTTCGGCTTCCGCATCGAGAGCCGCGACACCGGCCACTGACCTCGGTCCGCCGCCGGACCGCCGCTAGCCGCCGGAGGCGGAACGCCCGACGAAGGCCGTCAACTGCTCGTTGAACCGGTCGGGTTCCTCCAGGAAGGGGGAGTGCCCCGTGCCTTCCCACAGCTGGACCTCGGCGGCCGGCTGGACGGCGGCGATGTGTGCCGCCGCGGCGGGCAGCACGACCCGGTCCCGGGCGCCCTGGACGACCAGCCACGGCACCGAGACCCCGGCCGCCGTCGCGGAGCGGTCCAGCGGGCGTTGCAGCAGGGCGACGCAGACCCGGGGCGGCGTCCGCAGACCGGCGTCCAGCAGGGCCTGTGCCGTGTCCTCGGCGAGCGGGCGTTCGACCGTCACGTCGAGCAGCTTGCGGCGGGCCGTCACCGTCGTCTCCGGGTCGTCGTCCGTCAGCTCGCGCAGCAGCGCCACGAACTCCGGGCCGAACATCCGCTCCGCACCGGGCACCCCCGCCAGCAGGCTCGCACCCACGGTGACCAGCCCGGACAGCGCCGAGTCGCCGTGCACCGCGAGGTAGTCCAGGGCCACCAGGCCGCCGTAGGACCAGCCGCCCAGCACGGGACTCTCCAGCCGCAGTCCCGCGATCACCGCCGCCACGTCGTCGGCCCACACCCGCTCGTCCGGATAGCCGTCGTCGGGCTTCCCGGAGTCGCCGTGGCCGCGCAGATCCGGGGCGACCACCCGGATCGACCTGGCCGCGGCGAGCTGGGGCAGCCAGCTGCGGGCGGACTGGGCGAAGCCGTGGAGCAGTACGACGGCCGGGGCGCCCTCGGGTCCCGCGTCGAGCACGTGCAGCGGTACTCCGTCCGCTCCCGTGACCGTGGTCGATCTGATTCTGATCTCGTCCATGCCGATTCCCTTCCCTGTCATGCCGGTTCCTGTCCTGTCGGTTCCTGTCATGTCAGCCGGCTCCGGTCAGGGCCTTGAGCCGCATCGAGCGGAAGACGGAGCGCCCGGTGGCGGCCGCCTCGCCGCGGTCGGGGAGGAGCAGTGCGGCCAGCACCGAGACGAGCAGGCTGAGCGGCAGCGACACCAGGGCGGGGTTGGAGATGCCGATCACCGCGTCCGAGCCGCTCACCGCGGGGCCGAGCAGGATGATCCCGAGGGAGACGACGAGTCCGACCGCCATCCCGCTGATCACCGCCCGCGCGGTCATCCGCCGCCAGTAGATCGTCAGCAGCAGCGCCGGAAGGTTGGCGCTCGCGGCGACGGCGAAGGCGAGCGAGGCCAGGAAGGCGATGTTCTGCCGTTCCGCGGCGAGCGCGATCAGCACCCCGACCGCGCAGGTGGCGAGGGTCGCGACGCGGCCCGCGGCCAGTTCGCCGCGGGGCGTCGCCGTGCCGCGCTTGACGACCTGACCGTAGAGGTCGTGGGCGATGGCGCCCGAGACGGCCATCACCAGTCCGGAGAGCACGGCGAGAATGGTGACGAAGGCGACCGCCGCCACCACCGCGAGGAGCAGGTTGCCGCCGAGCGTCTCCGCGAGCTGGACGACCGCCAGGTTGCCGGCGGGGTGCTTCTCGGCGATCGCGTCCTGGCCGACGAGCTGGGCGGCGCCGTAGCCGAGCACCGGGACCATCAGATAGAAGGCGGCGAAGACCCAGAGGGCGGTGACGGCCGAGGACCGCGCGGACCGGGCGTCCGGGACGGTGAGGAACCGGATCATGACATGGGGCAGCCCGAGCACGCCGAGCACCAGGCCGACCACCATGGACAGCTGGTCGAACCCGGCCAGTGCGGTGGTCCGGGCGGGGGCCACCGCCTGCCGGCCCACCGTGTGCAGGGCGTCGTCGAACGCGCCGAGCGGGTTGAAGTCGTACCTGTACAGGACCAGCACGAACAGGGTGACCGTGCACGCCAGCATCAGGCCGGTCTTGACGATCTGGATCCAGCTCGTCGCGAGCATCCCGCCGAGCAGGGTGTAGACCGTGGTGAGGCCGCCGATGACGAGGACGGCGACCGGGTAGTCGATGTCGAAGAGCGCGGTGACCAGCAGGGCCGCGCCCACGAACTGGGCGATCAGGTACACCGTGCTGACGACGACGGTGCTGACGGCCATGGCGCTGCGGACGGTACGACCGGGGAACCGGGCGGCCAGCACGTCGGCCAGGGTGAAGCGGCCGAGGTTGCGCAGCGGTTCGGCGACCAGGAGCAGCGTCAGCAGATAGGCGACGGGGACGAACACGGCCAGGTAGAAGCCGTTGAATCCGCCGAGTGCGATCGCTCCGGTGACGCCGAGGAACGACGCCGCGGAAATGTAGTCGCCCGCGATGGCGAGGCCGTTCTGACGTCCGGAGAGCTGACCGCCGGCGACGAAGTGGTCCGCGGCCGATGTGCTGCGCCGAGCCGCCGCATACGTGATGACGAGGGTGACCAGCACCAGGCCGGTGAATATCACTGCCGAGACGGAGTCCATCGCCGTCAGCCTTTCTTCGGTGATTGCCGGAGGGCCGCGCCGAGCGCCGCGTCCAGCCGCGCGGCGCTCGCCGTGTACCGGGTGGCCAGCAGGAGCGCCACCGCGAACTGCGCGAACGCGTAGATCCAGGCCCAGGTCAGCCCGCCGACGACGGCACCGTCCAGCGCCGAGGTGAACAGACCGAGGAGGGGCAGCGGGAAAAAGAAGAGGCACATCACCGCGGAAAAGCGGAGGGCGGTACGGATCCGCTGTGCCGCAATAGCGTCGACGGTTTCCTGGGTTTGCTGAGTTTGTGGAGTTACCTGAGTTGCCTGAGTTTCCTGAGCCATATCCGACTCCCGTCTCCGATGAGGATTGGGCGGGAGCGTATAGGCGTCCGAGAATCAGCGACAATCAGGGTTTACCGAATTCGTCCGCAGGGTTCTTCCTACCGGGGTAAGGATTTCTTTACGGCCCCGGCCCTCATGGCGAAGGCAGCACGACGCCGTGCTGGAGCACGTCGCGGACCAGGGTGGCCATGCTCTCGGCGCCGGCCTTCTCGCGGATACGGGTGCGGTGCACGTCGACGGTCTTGACGCTGATCCCGAGCCGGGACGCGATGTTCTTGCTGGGCACGCCGTCGATCACCATCCGCAGGATCTCCAGCTCACGCGGGCTGAGCTGGTCGAGTCGCGCCCGCAGCCGCCGCGTTCGGGAGGCCTGCGCGAACCGCTCCTGCGCGGTGCGCAGCGCCTGCTGGACGACCTCCAGCATGTGCTGGGGGTCGTAGGGCTTCTCCAGGAAGTCCACCGCACCGTTCTGCAGGGCGCGCACCGACATCCGGATGTCGCCGTGCGCGGAGACGAACACGACCGGGATCGCCGACCCGGCCCGGTTGAGGATCTCCTGCAACTGGAAGCCGCCGACCTCGGGCATCCGCACGTCCAGGACCATGCAGGCGGGCCGGTCCGGATCGTAGGACTCCAGGAAGGAGCCGACGTCGGTGAAGCAGACCGCCTGGATCCGCACCGACTCCAGCAGCCAGGCCAGGGAGGTGCACAGCTCGCGGTCGTCGTCGACGATGTAGACGATGCTCTGCGCGGTCGTCCCGGTCGTCCCGGCCATTGCGGTCACCCCCAGGCGGCCTGTGCGGTCCAGTACTCGCTGCCGTCGGCGCTGATCCCGTGCCGCCACTCCGTGGTCCGGCGCAGCTCCGGCTCGACCCGGGCGGTGGCCCGGTCGGCGCCGGCCGGGCCGTCCTCGTCGACCTGCCAGTGCACCCAGTTGACCTCGCGGCCCGTGCGGTCGTGCGTGAACAGGTCCACATGGTGCCAGCCGTAGCCGTGGGTGTCCGCGTAGCAGGTCAGGAGCATGGTCCTGGCGTCGCCGGTCACGCCGCCTCCTTCGTCAGCGGGGTGCTGAACACCCGCTCGGTGCGGAACAGCGAGATCCGGGGCGGCCCGTCCGGAGCGAGGCGGAACGTCACGTCCAGCCGCGCCACCCGCAGCTCGGCGGCGCCCGACGGGTAGCGGGACAACTGCTGCATCAGCCAGGTCCCGCGAGCGGTGCCGGCCCGCAGGTCGAGGGTCCCGGGAAAGAGCAGATGGACGTTCTCCCGTAAGTGCGGGCTGGGCGGCAGATACCCGGCGAGCATCGCCAGGATGGCCGCCCTGCCTTCCATCCGGCCGAACTCACCGGCGTACTCCGGGCCGACGCCCTCCCAGACGGCGTCGTCGGTGAACAGCTCGCCGAGTCCGCCCGCCGTGCCGTCCCGGACGGGAACGTCGCACAGCCGCAGGTATCGGTCGAGGGTGTTCCGCACCTGTTCCCGCTGGTTCCCCATGGGCGATACCTCGATGCCTCGATACCTCGATTGTCCCGAATGTCGCGGGAATCCTTCGCAAAAGGCTAGGCGGTCGTCACTGACCGGGACAACCCGGGATTCCGCGCGGACCGGCCGGTATTTCCCTTCACCGGGTAAGGGAATCCCCTATTGCGGCCGGGCCGTCGGCAGTGCGAAGGAGAACACCGCTCCCTCCGGTTCGCCCTCGGCGGCGGAGATACGGCCGCCGTGCCGGGTGATGATCCGGTGGCTGAGCGCCAGCCCGATTCCGCTGCCGTTCGCCTTGCCGGTGAACACCCCGTCGAAGATGCGGTCGCCGGCCACGCCCGAGAGGCCCTGCCCGTGGTCCCGTACCACGAGCTCGGCCCAGTCCCCGTCCGGCGAGCGTCTGGTGGCCAGCTCCACCCGCCGCCGCTGCGGCGGCCAGGTCGCCATCTCCTCGATGCCGTTGAAGGCGAGGTTCATCACGACCTGGCCGATGAGGACGTTCTCACAGCGCACCGGCAGGGGCTCGGCCGTCAGGTCGAAGTCGACGCGCACGGCGGAGCCCTGGGCGCGCAGCTCGATGAAGTACCGGCAGTCCTCGACGATCGCCCCCAGGTCGGTCAGCTGCTCGGAGTGCTCCAGCCGGCCCACGTACTGCCGCAGGCTGTCGAGGATCCTGCTGGCCCGTTCTATCTGCCGGCGGGCGTTGTCCAGGCCCCACAGGACGGAGTCGGTGTCGGCCCCCGCCGGCTGCTGTGCCCGGAGCCGCCCGCGGGCGCCCTCCACGAAGTTGTAGGCGGCGGCGATCGGCTGGCTGACCTCGTGCGCGATGGCCATCGCCATGTCCCCCATGGCGTTGTACCGGGCCAGATGCTCCAGGCGCTGGGTGTCGCGGCGGTGCTCCTCCTCTTCCCGCACCCGGTCGGTGATGTCGTAGAAGAGCAGCAGATGGCCGCGCAGGTCGCTCTCGATGTCGATGTACTGGCGGGTGACCGCGTACCAGCGGGGTTCGCCGCCCCCGCGGCCCCCGCCGCCGGGCTCGGCGAACCGGTAGCGGCCCGCGTCGGCGGGTACCGGCCCGTCGCAGCAGTAGTCCGCGAAGTCGGCCCCGGGGAGGTCCGGGCCGAGCTGCCTGGCGGCCGACTCGCTGGCGAAGATGACCCGCCCCTCGTCGTCGAGTACGACGATGCCCTCGGCGAGGCTCGCCAGGAACGCCCGGAGCCTGCCCTCGGTGCGGAACAGGTCGCGCCGGACGGCCTTCTCCTCGGCGATGTCCCGGAACTGGACCATGATCACCGGTCGGGACGGGAGGTCGACCAGGATCGCGATGGCCTCGGTGAGGACCTCCTCGCCGAGCTTGGAGCGATAGCACCACTCGGTGGCGCTGACCCCGTGCTCGACGGCCCCGCGCAGCCAGCGGTGCCCCAGCTCACGGGTGTACTGCTGGGCGTTCTTGCTCATGTCCGGCGCCTTCAGCGGCTTCAGCTCGTCGATGGACCAGCCGAGCAGGGCGCAGGCCGCGCGGTTGGCCCAGAGGATCTCGTAGGTGGCGGCGTCGTGGATCAGCACGCAGTACTTGAGGGACTGGACCAGGTCCCGGTAGTCGGCCAGGCCGAGCTCTTTCATCGCGCCGTCGTTCATCGCACCTCCCGCTTCGCCTCTCATGATGCGGCGAGTTCCTCGTCCTGCCGGCCACCGTCCACCCCGCGGACAGGCTGTACCCCCTGACGGTCGCCGACCGGTTCGCGGGGTGGAACGCATGGCTGCGGCCGTTTCCCTGCACGCTCGGGGAGTGACTACCGGAAGTCCCGGGCGGGCTGTGCGTGCGTTTCGGTGGTGAACGCGTGGGACCGCAGAATTTCATAGAAGCGCATGTGGTGAGAATGGTATTTCGCCAGCATCGCGTTGTTGTCGACGCTTACGGGATAGGTGCTCTCCGCCGAGTGGAAGCCGGTGCTTCGGGCGACGGCCTGGTGCCATTCGCCGGTCCGGCTCCACGCCTGCTGTTCACCCGGCTCCCAGGACAGGGCGGATGCCCGGAACGGGATTCCGGTTTCCCGGCAGTAGTGCCGGATCACCTGCTCGGGCTCCTTGACGAGCCTCTCTGCTTCCATGACCAGCGGAACGCGGCCGGTGGAATTTCTGACCAGGTCGAATATCGCGACCTGGTGCTCGTAGCCGACTTCATCGCAAGTGAAGTGCGGGTTCATGGCGTAGTGGGAGGCCAGCGTGGGTCCGGGGTCCCGGATGATGAATGTGTGTTCGCCCAGGTGGGGCAGCCCGGGGTCGTCGAGGATGTCGTACCGGTACTCCGTGGTCTCCTTGGACCCGACCGCACGGAGGTTCACCCCGGCGGGGAAGGCGAGTTGGAGGGCACGCTCTCTCACCAGGCGGCCTGACCCGTCGGAACAGCACTGCCGCTGACGCTCAACGCCTGTGACCTGGACGGTGATCCACGGGCTGGTAGCCTGGCCCCGAACTTCTCTCTTGACCCCGGGGCCCTGTTCGCCGGCCCGACAGCAAGGGGAGGGTGCGATGATCGACCTGCCCGTCGCGGCGGGCTCGGGCCGCGCGCCGGCCCGGGCAGAGCCCGGGCCGATCCAGCGCCACGATCTGATGGCGGCACTGAACCGGGCGGTCCGGAAGCCGGTCACGATCATCTCGGCGCCCGCCGGCACCGGGAAGACGTCGCTGTTGCGCGCGTGGGCGGACCAGCCCGGTCAGGATCTCCGTGTCGCCTTCACGACCGTGCGGCCGGGCCAGCACGACATGCAGCTGTTCTGGCTCACCATGCTGGGCGCGATCCGGACTTCGGCGGGCACCGGCGAGGACGGTGCGCAGTTGCCGCCGGTGATACCGGGCTCAGGCGGAAGCGCCATGATGGACAAGGTGCTCGCCGAGCTGGCGGAGTCCTGCGATCCCTTCGTCCTGGTCATCGACGACCTGCACGAGCTCAGCTCACCCGAGGCCGCCGAGCAGCTCACAGCGTTCCTGACGCGGCTGCCTTCGGGAGTGCGCGCGATCGTGGCCACCCGCCATGACCTGCCGCTGCGCCTGCACAAGCTGCGGTTGGCCGGTGACCTGGCCGAGATCCGCGCCGCGCAGTTGCGCTTCACCGAGCACGAGACCCGCCGACTCCTCGCCGCCGCCGGAATCGCGGTGCCCGAGCCCGTGGCGGCGATGCTGCACCAGCGGACCGAGGGCTGGGCGGCCGGGCTGCGACTCGCCGTGCTGTCCCTGGCCGGGCACCCCGACCCCGAACGGTTCGTCGCCGAGTTCTCCGGCAGCGATCGCACGGTCGCCGAGTATTTGATGGCGGAGATGCTCGAGCGGCAGCCGCCGGAGGTACTTCGCCTGCTGCTGCGCACCTCTGTGCTGGACCGGGTCAACGGCGAGCTCGCGGACCTGCTGACGGCAGGCGCGGGGTCGGAACGGATCCTGCTGGACCTGGAGGACGCGAACGCATTCGTCGTCTCCCTGGATCCGGGTCGTACCTGGTTCCGCTACCACCGCATGTTCGCCGACCTGCTGCGGCTTGAGCTGCGCCGCAAGATGCCCGCGGAGATCGCCGGACTGCACCGGCTCGCCGCACGCTGGCTTGCCGAGCGTGGCCACGTCGCCGACGCGATCGGCCACCTCCAGGAGGCCGGTGACTGGGACGACGCGGCCCGCATGCTCACCGAGCACGCCCTCGGCCTCACCCTCGACGGGCAGGCCGGCACCGTCGCCGCCCTGCTGCGCGCCTTCCCCGCCCGCACCGATGAGGATTCACCCGACCTGACCCTGGTGCGGGCCATCGCCCACCAGCACCAACTGCGTCTCAAGGAGGCCGACGCGCATCTGCGCGAGGCCAGGGCGTACGCGGCCACCACGCCTGCCGCCCACCGGCACCGGCTTCAAGTGGCCATCGCTTCCGTGGAGTTGCTCTGCGCGCGGCTGCGCGGGGACTTCGAGAGCATCATCGAGCAAGCCAGGGCCCTGCTCGCCACGGACGAGGGCCGGACGGGCGCCGAGACCGAGCTCGGCAGTGACCTCAAAGCCGTCGCGCTCCTGAACCTGGGCGTCACCGAGGCGTGGTTGCTTCGGCTGGCCGAGAGCGAGCGGCACCTCATGGCAGGTGCCGCCCTCGCCCGTCGTATCGGCCGGCCCTATCTGGAGGTGGCCTGCCTGGCCCACCTCGGGTTCGCCTCCGCCGGCCACTCCTTCACCGCGACCCGGCAGCGCTGCGATGAGGCCGTCGCGCTGGCGGCCCGGCACGGCTGGGAGGCCGAGCCGGTGACCGCCCCGGCGCTGGCGTCGCTCGCCCACGCCCTGGTCTGGACGGGCCGGTTCGACCTCGCGGAACACTGGCTCGAGCGCGCCAGGCGCGCCACGCAGGCCGACGGCGAGCCGGGCGTGCGGCTGCTGGTGTGCCTGACCTCCGCGATGAGTCGGGCGGCACGCGGCCACGGCCACCGCGCGCTGGAGGAGTTCGCCGCCGCCGAGCGGATGCAGGCGCTCATGGTGAGCGAGCACGGGCTGACCACCCGTGTGCACGCGTGGAAGACCGCCACTCTGGCCCGGCTCGGCATGGTCGGGCAGGCGCGGGCCGCGCTGGCCGCTGTCGACGGTCGCCGGGCCGCGGTCGGCGAGATGCGCAACGCGGCCGCGGTGATCCTGCTGGCCGAGCAGGATCCCGCCGCCGCCCGCCGCGAACTGCGCGCCGTGCTCGGTGGCGAGGTCCCGGCTCTGTCCCATACCACCCTCATCGAGACGCATCTGCTCGACGCCTTCGCCTGCCGCGACCTGGGCGACGAGCGCGCCTGCCGAGAGGCGGCCGAGCAGGCGCTGAACCTCGCCGAGCCGGACCGGCTGGTCCTGCCCTTCGCGATGACCGGCGCGGCCCGACTCCTCGAAGCCGTGGGGCGGCACGGCACCGCGCACGCGGCCCTGGTCACCGACATCCTCGACGCCCTCCGCGGTCCCGAGCGGGGCGGGGCGAACCAGCCGGTGACGATGCCGGTCGAGAAGCTCAGCAGAAGCGAGTTGCGCGTGCTGCGCTACCTGCCGACGAATCTCACCCGCCGCGAGATCGCCGGGGAACTGTCGGTCTCGCTGAACACCGTCGACACCCACATCCGCCGGATCTACGCCAAGCTCGGGGCCGCCGGCCGGACGGCAGCGGTGGAACGAGGCCGCGAACTGAGGCTGCTGTCCGTCGGCCGTACCTGAAGCCCGACAGCCACGGCGCCGGCACCTCCTGACCGGCGATCGCGGCACTTCCTTCGGCGCGGCCGGGATCGCGTCAGAGGCAGCGCTGCCCGCGAGGATCGCGTCAGAGGCAGCGCTGCCCGCGAGCCGATCCGTGTGCTCACATCGCGTGAATCACGGTGATCCAGTGACGCCTGCTCACCCCCGTCGGCCACATAGTTGGCCCCAGCCCGTCCCGCACGGGCACACGCGCCGGCGTACGGACCACCTGGTGAGCCCCCTGACCAGGTACGACCGAAGGGACATCCCGCGTTGAGTACCGAGCAGCGAGAGAACCTCGCGGCAGCCCTGCGACGCTCACCCATCTCCCCCGACAGCAGCGTCGACGAGCAGCGCCGGCTGCTGCGTGAGGGGGCGACAGCGCGGCCGCTGCCTGCGGACGTGTCCGTGACGGCAGGCGAACTGGGCGGCGTCCCGGCCGCCCATGTCACCATCGACGGGATCGAACCCCGCCACGTCGTCCTGTACCTCCACGGCGGCGTGTACGTCCTGGGGGACGCGTTCCAATCCGCCGACCTGGCCTCGCAGATCGGCCGGCGGACACAGGCCAGGGTCGTCTCCCTCGACTACCGGCTCGCTCCCGAGGCCCCGTACCCGGCCGCGGTCGACGACGCCCTCGCTGCCTACGAAGCCCTCCTGCGGGAGGGCACCGCGCCGTCGGACATCCTCCTCGCGGGCGAGTCCGCCGGAGGCGGGCTCGCCGTGGCCACCATGGTCAACGCCCGCGATCACGGGCTGCCCCTGCCGGCCGCTGCCTTGCTCATGTCACCGTATGCCGACCTCACCCTGGCCGGGGCCACGATGGACACCAAGAGCGGCGTCGACGCGCTGCTCAGCCGAGAACTGCTCCGGCCGCGCGTCATCGACTACACGGCCGGACAGGACCCCGCCCTCGGCCTCATCAGCCCGGTGTTCGCCGATCTGGCGGGCCTGCCGCCCCTGGTCATCCAGGCGGGCACGTACGAGGTCCTCCTGGACGACGCCGTCCGCCTCGCGCAGCGGGCCGCCGCGGCCGATGTCGCGGTCACTCTCGATCTGACCCCCGAGGTACCGCACGTCTTCCAGAATTTCCACCCGATCCTCGACGAGGCGGCCGAGGCACTCGACCGGGCCGGTCGGCTCCTGACGGCGCACCTCGCCGACGCGGCCCGCGCGGCCGTGTAGTCCACCGGAAACCTGCCCGGTCATCGATGGGAGGAACGCATGAGAGCGGCAGTGGTCCACCGGCCCGGCGCCACCCCGGCCCTCGAACAGTTCGACGATCCACAGCCCGGTCCCGGCCTCTCGGTCGGCACCCTCCTCGCGGCGTCCCTGAATCCGCTGGACCTGGCATTCGTCAACGGCCAGTTCCCGGTTCGCCCGCTCCGGCCGCCTTGCGTCGCCGGCTACGAGGCGGTCGTACAGCTCGCCGACGGCACCCGCCGCTACGTGACGGCCCCGCCGTCTCCGTACGGCGCCCTGGCCGAGCTGGTACCCGTCCCGGATGCGGACGCCTTCCCGGTTCCGGACGGCCTCGACCCGACGTCGGCCGCCGCGCTCGGGGTAGCCGGCATGTCCGGATGGCTGGCGCTCGACCACCGCGCCCGCCTCCAGCCCGGTGAGAGCGTCCTGGTGCTGGGGGCAGGCGGCTCGGCGGGCGGGCTGACCCTGCAGTCGGCCCGCGCCCTCGGCGCCGGCCTCGTCGTCGGGGCGGCCCGGGGAAAGGATCTCGGGCGCCTCACCGACCGTGGCGCCGACGCGGTCGTCGACCTCGCGGACCAGCAGGCAGTCGATGCCGGGCTGGCCGCCGCGGCGCCCGGCGGCTACGACGTGATCGTCGACTTCCTGTGGGGCGGGTACGCTCCGCACGCGATGAACCACGCCAGGCCCGGCGCCAGATACATCCAGGTCGGAAGCTCCGCGGGGGCCACGTCCACGATCCCCGGCGCCGTCCTCCGCAACAGGCTGATCACGCTCATGGGCCACGGCCTGTTCGCCACGCCCGCCGAGGCGCGCCGGGCCGCCTACGCGCAACTGGCAGGCCACGCGGCTGCCGGCCGGATCACCATGGAGCTGGAGCAGACCCGGTTGGAAGACATCAGCGGGACCTGGGAGCGGCTCAGGAGCGGAGCACCACGCAAACTCGTGGTCACGCCCTGACACAGCGGCGCCGACCCCGACCTGGAGCGGGTCGGCACGGGCCCCGAGGACACCGTGGCGGCGGTGAGCGCATGCGGGACGGCCGCGCTCACCGCCGGCGCGAAGGCGTGCGGGTCAGTGTTCGAGCGCGGCGTCGAGATTGCCGAACACACCCAGCTGCGTGAGGATGACCGTGCCTTCGGGGTAGCAGTCGAACCGCTTGATCCTGCCGTCGACCAGCTCGAAGACGTCGCAGCACGGCGCGTCCATCCGCTTGCCGGTCGGCGGCAGCGTCCCGCCCGGCAGGTGCAGCGGGCCCAGGTGCGTTCCCTGCAGAGCCAGCTGCACCACCACGACATCGCCGTCGGCATAGAACCGGATCAGCTCGCGGTGCATGTCCGGGAAGGCCCGGTGGTAGTTCTCGACCTGCTGCGGCAGTTCGGCCGGGCCCTTCCAGGTCACGCCGATGGACTCGTCGGTGAACGTGCCGTCCTCGGTGAAGGCCGCGACCCATCCCGCCATGTCCATCTCCTCCGCGGCCTTGTACGCCCGACGGACGATCTGCTCGTTGTCCAAAGTCATCCCGCTTCTCCTTCGCCGTACGATCGATCGGTCGGCCGACGCGCAGCTGCCTGCGGACCGGCATCGGCCGCTGGGGACGTTCCGGCAGCCGCCCTCGGGTCTCGGACACCCCCGGCGACCGGCCGTAGGACAACGACGTTAGGCGGCAGCCCGGTGACGGGTAATCACTGGATCACGGTGATTCGCCGGCCCCGGTACCGCGAGGAGGCGCTCCCGGCCGGCCCGGTACTTCGTCGGCACGGGCCGGCACCTGAGGGATCGCGTTCCGGGACGCCGCGCAGGCCTTGCCCACGCTCACCGGATCCATGTGATGCGGTTCAGCCTGCCCGCCCGCGACGGTGGGGTCATGGAGTGGACACCCGCCCTGTACACGATCCGGGTCGAGGGGCGGCTCGGCGACGTGACGCTGCTGGCGTTCGCGGGGGTGACGCCCGAGCACAAGGGCCCGCACACGGTACTGACCGGCTGGCTCGACCAGTCGGCACTCTACGGCGTGCTCGCCGAGATGGAGGCCCTCGGCCTGGTCCTGCTCGAGGTCCGCCGGGTGTGGCCCGCGTCAGTACGGTGAATCACCGAGATCCAGTGACGACCCTCCCTCCGCCCGGCGGCGATTCTTCGTGTGGTCACGACGGACACGCGGACACGCGGACACGCACGGCACGGCCGACAGCGACGTGCGCCGAAGACACAGGGAGAAACCAGTGACACCACCGGACACCGGCGCTGACGGCGCCCCAGACCTCCCCGAGTACGCCCCCGTCCCGGCGATAGCGAAAGGGCCCGCTCTCAACGAGCACGGGTACCACGTGTGGCAGGTCCAGCGAAACCTCTACGCGGTCACCGACAACGTCTACATGTCAGCGTTCCTCACCACCCCTGACGGCGTCGTCGTCTTCGACGCGCCCCCGAGCATCGGCCACAACATCCGGCGCGCCGTGGACGAGATCACCAGTGCCAACGGCCTGACCAACCAGGTCACCCACATGGTCTACTCGCACCACCACGCGGACCACCTGGGAGCCTCCTCCCTGTTCGACGGGAACATCGTCCGCATCGGCCACGAGGAGACCCGCCGACTGCTGCTGCGCGACGACGACCCCGCCCGTCCCGCTCCCGACGTGACCTTCTCCGAGAACCACACCCTGGAAGTCGGCGGCGAACGGGTCGAACTGGCCTGGCACGGGCCCAACCACTCCCCGGACAACATCTACATCCACTTCCCCGACCACGACACCCTGATGTTCATCGACGTGGTCAACGCCGGCTGGATCCCCATCTACAACCTCAACCTCAGCGACGACGTCATCGGGTACACCGGCGCCCCGGCCATCGCGCTGGACTACCCATGGACGCATCTGATCAGCGGGCACCTGGGCCGGGTGGCGACCCGCCAGGACGTCGCGTTGCACCAGCAGTACATCGCCGACATCGAGGCCAGCTCACGCGAGGCGCTGGCCTCCGTGAACCCGGGACCGATCTTCAGCCACTACGGAGACAACGTCTGGGCCGCAGTCCAGGCCCACCTCGACGCCGTCACCGAACAGGCGGCCGCCCCCGTCATCGCGAAATACACCGGCGTGCTGGGCGGCGCCGACATCGAGGTCTTCACCAGGACCACGACGTTCGCGATCATGCAGTCGATTCGCCTCGACCGCGGCCCCAGCGGCCCGGTTCATCCCTGAGCCCCGGCTCTCCCGGCTGTCACGCTTGGTTACTGTGCTCACTTCATGCCCGAGGCCGGAAGCAAGGGCCGCACCGCGCTTGACGGACTGCTCGGGAGACAGGGAGGCGAGCATGTGGAGCCTTGGAAGATCCTGAGAGAGGTAGTCGCAACCCGCTATGTCGAGCCACTGCGGACCGGCGGCTCCGTGCCCGGGATCGTCGAGGCCGACGACCTCGGGACCTACGTCGTCAAGTCGTCCACCCGGAGCCCCTGACCTGCGGAAACTTGAAGTATTGTACCTCTGATCTGCGTAGATGGATCTTTCAGCGTCTATCAGGTCCGTGCTGCGTTGTGCAGCCGATCCTCCCCACACGCTCCCCAGTGGCGGTGGTACTCCCCGGATTCTCCCCAAGGAGTACTCCCGCTACGGGCGGCGGAGGCACGAAAGGTATCGCTGCCCGTACCACGCTGAGTGACTGCCGCGGATGGTGCGTTCTGAAACAGGTGGCTCCGCCATGATCAGTGTCCCGGAAGAGACCAGTGAAGTCGCTGACCTGCCGCGATGAGTGGCTGATGGCTGCTGACCTGCGCGAATGCCTCGGTCAAGGGCCCCGACCCTTCGCCGGTGGGCCCGACCGGCTGCGCGCGGGCCGGGCTCACTGCGAGTGAGCGGCTACCTCTTCAAGATCCGGCCGTGGCCGTGGAGCTCGGCCGAGCCGGCGCCGGTCACCAGCGGTCTCGTGATCGACTCTGGTCGCCCATCGCTGGCGGTCCCAGCCCTCTACGGCTGTTGCCGCAGGCACGGTGGAATGCCGACTCTCCCGGAACGTCCGCGTGCATGACGTCGGTCAGGCCGAACCATGGCGATCCCCGCTCGCCGGCTCCTCGTGCGGGCTCAGCAGGGTGTGATGGTGTCGAGTTGTGCGGCGAGGTCGGGGTGGGTGGTGGCGAGGTGGGGGCGGGTGGCGTGGAGCGGCTGGATGAGGTCGGCGGGGTCGTCGTGGGCGAGGGCGGCGTGGAGTTGGCTGAGGGGGAGACGAGCAGCGTCCGGTAGGTCGGTGAGGGCGGTTATCTGGCCGGCGATGCGGCGCAGGTCGGCGGCGTTGCGGCGGGCCCAGACGGCGGCGGTGCGGTCGGCGGCGCGACGTTCGCGGGTGGCCTGGACGCGTTGTTCGCCGGTGGTTCCGGCGGGGCCGGGACGGCCGCGCAGGTAGCGGCGTTCGGCGGCCTGGCGGCTGGCGACGCCGAGCGGGTGGGCGAGGTCGGCCCAGCTGGCTCCCGCGTCGCGGGCGGTTTCGATCAGGCCGGTCTCCCAGCCGGCGAGCCGCTCGCGCACCTGCCGCAGCAGGAGGAGGGAGGCCAGGGCCTCGTCGGTGCCGACCTCGTGAGCCCCGGGAGCGCCCTGGACCTGCTGCCGGGCGGCGCGCAGGGCGTCGTCGATGGCCTCCAGGGCTGCCGCGGCGGCGAGGAACGACGCCGGACTGTTCGCATCGGTGCTGGGTGAAGCCGGCTGGTCGGCCGGGGTCACGGGCGCCTCCCTCAGTTGTCATCCTTCAGACGACACCGTGTTTGTCATCCATTGGATGACATGGTACAACGGTTTCAGTGAGGCGCATTGGCAGCCACTGCCTGAACCTTCTGGAGGTGTTTTCCGATGTTGATGCGCACTGACCCCTTCCGTGAGCTCGACCGGCTGGCCCAGCAGCTGATGGTGCCCGGCACCTGGTCGCGTCCGTCGCCGATGCCCATGGACGCCTACCGCGAGGGTGACCGGTACGTGGTGGCCTTCGACGTACCCGGCGTCAGCGCGGACGCGATCGAGATCGACGTCGAACGGAACATGCTGACCGTCAAGGCCGAGCGCCGGCCCGTGGCGAAGGCCGACGACGTACAGATGGAACTGTCGGAGCGGCCGCTGGGCGTCTTCTCCCGCCAGCTGGTGCTGGCCGACACGCTGGACACCGAGCACATCCAGGCCGACTACGACGCGGGCGTGCTCACCCTGCGCATCCCGATCGCCGAGCGCGCCAAGCCCCGCAAGATCGCCATCGGCGTCGGGCCCGGCCGCAAGGAAATCTCCGGCTGAACCGGCCCCGATGAGGGCTGAACGGCGGCGGAGGACGGGTATCTGTTCGCCTCTCCTGCCCGTCCTCCGCGCCCCTGGACCGAGGAAGGGTGGCGGCCGACATGACGGTGCGACGGGAAGCGTTCCTCGCCCATGTGAAGGAACGCGGCGAGTACGGCACGGAGCAGGAAGCCGAACGCGCAGCCCGTGTGGTGCTTGCCCTGCTGGGCGCACACCTGGTCGGCGAGGTACGCGCCCAGCTGGCTGCGCGGCTGCCGGAAGGCTTCGCCCTGATCCTCCTCAACCCGTTGCAGAGCGCCGAGCCGCTGCCCCCGGAGCGGTTCGTCCGCGCGACCGCGGCCTGGATCGAGGGCGCCACCGAGCAGACCGCGGTCTGGGACGTCAGCGCCGTCCTGTCCACGGTCGCCGACGCCGCCGGCGACGATCTGCTGGGCCAGATCCTGCTCCAGCTCCCCGCGGGTTACGACCTGCTCTTCGGCCGCCCCCAGCCCACCTGACCACCCACCCACCGGTGACCGCACACCGGCACCACGACCCTGGTGACAGAAAGGCAACCACCGCAGTGATGTCCGACCGACTCGCACCGTTCCCGCAGCCCTACGACAGGGCATACGAGCAGATGCTGGAGAAGGTCCGCTACGACGGCGCCTACCCCACCCGCGAGAAGGCCGAGGAAGCCGTCCGCCTGGTCCTCGCAGGACTGGGACGCCAGCTGACCGGCGACGAACGCACCGAACTGGCCGCCCGCCTGCCCTTCGAGGCCGCACGCATCCTCACCGCCCAGATCCCCGACTCCCAGCCCCTCACCGGCTGGGCGTTCGTCAAGGACCTCGCCGCCCGCACCGGCGCCTCCCAGGCCACCACCCGCTGGGACACCGGATCCGTCTTCTCCGCCGTCGCCGCCTGCGCCGGTCCCGACCTGATCACCCGCATCCTGCGCCAACTCCCCTCCGGCTACGCGCTGCTGTTCGGCCGCGCCGAACTCACCCACCCGTCCCCGGTGTCACCGTCGACGGATCGGCGTCGTCCCCGACCACCCAGGCGAGGGTCTCCGTGTCACCGACCCGGGTGCCGTCGGCGAGTGCGGCGGTGACGG